>CAADGB010000554.1 GCA_900696455.1 uncultured delta proteobacterium | reverse complement strand
GGCGACGTTCGCGGGCCTGAGCCTCACGGAGGTCGGCACGTACACGCTCGGCGCCAGCGCGACCGGCCTGACCGGGGCGACCAGCGCGTCGTTCGACATCACGCCGGGCGCGGCGGCGGCGCTGGTCTTCACGGTGCAGCCGGCGACGACCGTGGCCGGCGTCGGCTTCGGCGCGCAGGTGACGGCGCGCGACGCCTTCGGCAACACGGCGACCAGCTTCACCGGGACCGTGACCGTGGCGCGGGCCAGCGGCCCGACGGCGACCCTGGACGGCCCGACGGCGGTGGCGGCGGTGGCGGGCGTGGCGACGTTCTCGGGCCTGAGCCTGAACCTGGTGGGCAGCTACACCCTGGGCGCGTCGTCCGGCGCGCTGACGCAGGCGACCAGCGCCACCTTCGGCATCACGCCGGCGGCGGCGGCGACGCTGGCCTTCACCGGCCAGCCGACCACCTCCACCGCGGGCGTGGCCTTCGCCCCGGCGGTCACCGTGACCGCGCGCGACGCCTTCGGCAACACCGCGACCGGCTTCACCGGCGCGGTCGCGCTCGCGATCGGGGCCAACCCCGGCGGTGGCAGCCTGGCGGGCTCCGCCGCCGAGACCGCGGTGGCGGGCGTGGCGGTCTTCGCCGGCCTGTCGATCGATCGCACCGGCGCCGGCTACACGCTGACCGCCGCCTCGTCCGGCCTGCCCACCGCGACCAGCGACCCGTTCGACATCGTCCCCGGGCCGGCCGACCGCCTGTTCTTCACGGTCCAGCCGTCGAGCGCGGTGGCCGGCTCGCCCTTGACGCCGGCGGTCCGGGTGTCGGTGCGCGACGCGCTCGGCAACCTCGCCACCGGCTTCACCGGCCCGGTGACGGTCGCGATCTCGACCAACCCCGGCGGCTCGACGCTGTCGGGCACCGCCACGGTCGCCGCGGTCGCCGGCGTGGCCCAGTTCGCGAACCTGTCGCTCGATCGCGTCGGCGCCGGCTACACCTTGATCGCCACCAGCGGCGCCCTCGGCTCCGCCATCAGCGCGACGTTCAACATCTCGCCGTCGGTCGCCGCCAACCTGGTGTTCTCGGTGCAACCGGGCGACGTCGTCGCCGGCGAGCCCCACAGCCCGACGGTGCAGGTGACCGCCCGCGACGCCTTCGGCAACCAGGCGACCGGCTTCGTCGCCACCGTCACCGTGGCCATCGCCGACACCCCCGGCGGCAGCAGCCTCGGCGGCACCACGGCCCAGGCCGCGGTCGCCGGCGTCGCCAGCTTCCCGGGGCTCGTCCTCGACAAGGTCGGCGGCGGCTACACCCTCACCGCCGCCGCCGGCGGCGTGCCCACCACCACCAGCCAGGCCTTCGACGTGACCCCGGCCGATGCCGAGTACCTGGCGTTCACCGTGCAGCCGACGACGACGGCGGCGGGCGCGGCGGTCACGCCGGCGGTGGAGGTCACCGCCTTCGACGCCTTCGACAACGTCGCCACCCAGTTCAACGGCTCGGTGGTGGTCGCGATCGGCGCCAACCCGGGCGGCAGCATCCTCACCGGCGACGTCACCACCCCCGCGGTGGGCGGCGTGGCGACGTTCTCGGGCCTCTCCCTCGATCGCGCCGCCACCGGCTACACCCTGACCACCTCCGCCGGCGCCCTGGCCGGCGGCGTCAGCGCGCCCTTCGAGATCACGCCGGCCGACGCCAGCGGCCTGGTGTTCGCGGTCCAGCCCGCGTCGACCACGGCGGGGGTCGCGATCGCCCCGGCGCTCCGCGTCGAGGCCCGCGATCCGGCCGGCAACGTCGACGTCACGTTCGACGGGCCGGTGACGCTGACCCTGGGCGCCAACCCCGGCGGCTCGACCCTCGGCGGCACGGCGATGGTCATGGCCACCGCCGGCGTGGCCACCTTCGCCGACCTGACCCTCGACCGCGTCGGCGCCGGCTACACCCTGGTGGCGGCGACCCCCGGCCTGAGCTCGGCCACCAGCCAGGGCTTCGCCGTGACCCCGGCGGCGGCCACCCGCCTGGTCTTCCTCGCCCAGCCGGTGTCCAGCGCCGCCGGCTCGCCGCTGTCGCCGGCGGTGCGGCTCGAGGCCCTCGACCCGTTCGGCAACCGCGACACCGCCTTCACCGGCGCGGTCGCCCTCGCGATCGCCGACAACCCCGGCGGCAGCACGCTCGGCGGCGCGACCTCGGTCGCGGCCACGGCGGGCGTCGCCGGCTTCACCGACCTCACGCTCGACCGCGTGGGCACCGGCTACACCCTGGCCGCCAGCGCCGGCGGCCTGACCGGCGTCACCAGCGCGCCCTTCGACATCAGCCCGGCGGTGGCCAGCCGCCTGGCGTTCGTCGTCCAGCCCAGCGACACCGCCGCCGGCCAGCTCGTGACCCCGGCGGTGACGGTGGAGGCCCTCGACGTCTTCGGCAACCGCGTGCCGTCGTTCGCGGGGGCGGTCACGGTCGCGCTCGACGCCAACCCGGGCGACAGCACGCTGTCGGGCACGCTGACCGTGACCGCGGCGGCGGGCCTCGCCACGTTCTCCGACCTCATGCTCGATCGCGCGGCGATGGGCTACACGCTCGTGGCCACCGGCACCGGCCTCACCCCCGGGACGTCGGCCGCGTTCGAGGTGACCCCGGGCTCGGCCAGCAACCTGGCGTTCGTCGTCCAGCCCGGGGACACCGTGGCCGGGGTCGCCATCGCCCCCGCGCTCCAGGTCGAGGCCCGCGACGCCCTGGGCAACCTCGATCCGACCTTCACCGGCGCGGTGACGATCATGATCGCCGCCAACCCGGGCAGCGCGACCCTGGCCGGCACGACGACGGTCGACGCCGTCGACGGCGTCGCCACGTTCGACGACCTGTCGCTCGATCGCGCGGCCAGCGGCTACCGGCTGGCCGCCTCCGCCACCGGCTTCGGCACCGGGCTGTCGAGCACGTTCGCCGTCCTGCCGGCGGCCCCGGCGCGGCTGGCGGTCGCCCAGCAGCCCTCGACCGCCACCGCCGGCGTCGCGATCGCCCCGGCGGTCCAGATCGCCGCCGAGGACAGCTTCGGCAACCGCGTGCCGGGCTTCGACGGGGAGGTGACGATCGCGCTCCAGGTCAACCCGGCGGGGGCGTCGCTCTCGGGCACCACCACGGTGACCGCCAGCGGCGGCCTCGCCAGCTTCACCGACCTGAGCCTCGACCGGGTGGCCGTGGGCTACAGCCTGCGCGCCACCTCGGCTGGCCTCACGATGGTCGACACCGCGGCCTTCGACGTGGTGTCCGGCAGCGCGACGTCCCTGGTCTTCTCGGTCGAGCCGGGCGACGTGGTCGCGGGCGCCGCCATCGCGCCGGCGGTCGAGGTCACGGTGCGCGACGCGCTCGGCAACACCGACGCCAGCTTCACCGGCAACGTCACCCTGGCGATCTCGAACAACCCCGGGGGCGCCACCCTGGCCGGCACCGTGAGCGTGCTCGCCACCGCGGGCGTGGCGAGCTTCCCCGACCTGGCCCTCGACCGGGTCGGGGCCGGCTACACCCTGGCCGCCACCGTCAGCGGGCTCGGCGCGGTCACCAGCGCCGGCTTCGCGGTGTCGCCGGGGCCGGCCGCGACCTACGTGCAGGCCGGCCTGGCCGCCAACACCGGGGCCGGCGTCGCCTCGAGCGTGGGGTTCACCGCCCACGACGCCTTCGGCAACGTCGCCACCGGCTACGACGGCACCGCCGCCGTCACCTCGTCGGACCCGGCGCTCCGGGCCCCGGCGACCGTGGTCTTCGAGGACGGCGTCGCCGCCGCGGTCGAGCTGGTCTTCGTCACCGTCGGCGCCCAGACGGTGACCCTCACCGACGCCGCCGCGACGGTGACCGCGACCTTCGAGACCAACGTGGGCGCGGCCGACGCGCCGACGGTCGAGCTCACCGACCCCCTCGACGGGCAGGCCGTGGGCGGGATCGTCCAGATCTCGGCCCGCGGCACGGTGGCGGCGGTGGCGACGATCGTGTCGATCGAGCTCCTGGTGGACGGGGTCGTGGTGGGCACCGGCACCACCTCGCCGACCACCGCGACCTGGGACGCCACCGGCCAGGCCCTGGGCTCGAGCCACACCATCACCGCGCGGCTGACCGACAGCCTGGGCAACCAGGTCACGGACGAGATCACCGTGACCATCGCCGAGGCGCCCGACGACGGCTGCTGCAGCGCCGGCGGCGACCCGACCTCGCCGCTGACCCTGGCCGGGCTGGTGCTGGCGGCGGTGCTCCTGCGCCGCCGGCGGCGCGGCGCCGCCTGACGGGGGTGGGCACCTCGGCCCCCGGAGGGGGGGGGCCAGCCGGATAGCCGTGGGAAGTCCGCACCCTACCGGCGACTCGGCCCCCAGGTCTGGGACCGACTCGGGGGGAGGTCGCGGGTGTGATTCTCGCTGCTTGGCGTGCGGCATGACGTTCGCAGTTCATGACCGCCATGGCTCACCCCGCTCGCTGGCTCGTCGCCCTCGCCGCCACCACGCTCGCCGCGTGCGAGGTCGGCACCATCGGCCCCGGCGGCGGCGGCGGTGACGACGACGACGACGACCCGGTCGGCCCCGACGCCCGCGAGCTGATGCCCTCCTACCGCGTGGTCGTCGCGCCCGAGACCGCCGAGACCACCCTCGGCACCGAGGTCACCTACGTGATCGCGGTGGACGCCACGGACTGGAGCGGGGCGGTGACCCTGGCGGCGTCGGGCGCCCCCGCGAGCTGGACGGTGAGCATCACGCCGACCGTGCTCGACGTCACCGACGGTGGCACCGCGACCGCGGAGCTGCGGGTCGTGATCCCGCCCAACGGCGAGGCCGCCACCGCCGGCCGCGCCCTGGCCATCGACGCCACCGCGGCGCCCGGCGCCCGCGTCGCCACCACCTCGGTCACGGTCGCCGACGAGTACATCTTCCCGATCGCGGCCGGCACCGGGACCGGCCTGCACTGGGGGCCGATGGCGGGCGGGCTGCTGCGCCTGCGCGCCGGCACCACCCTGCGCATCCCCAACGCCGACAGCGTCGGGCACCGGATCCACGCCGGCGGCGGGGTGATGAACCACCAGCCCGCCACGATGGCGCCGGGCGGGGCCTACGTGGTCACCGTCGAGGACGGATCCGACACCATCTACTGGCACGACCATGGGCAGGGGACGGGCGAGGTCAACATCAACGCGCAGTGAAATCGCCGCCGGCGGGCCCGGGGGCGTCGCCGCTCCGGAGCGAAGTCCGGCCTCCGGACAGGCAGAGTTTCTGCGAATCCCCATTCCCACGCCGTCCGGGGTTCTGGTATGACGCCGTCTCTCCTCCGCGACGCGCCATGGCCAAGCAACTCCGCCGCGACATCCGGGCCCTGCTCCTCGTCCCCACCACCGATCTCGCGATCCAGGTGGACGAGCGCATGCAGCGCCTGGGCTTCCCCGCGCTCCGCCCGGCCCAGAGCCAGCTCCTCACGCTGGTCCAGGACGAGGGCAAGCGCCTGACCCAACTCGTCGACGCCATGCGGCTGCCCAAGCAGACGCTGGGGGACATGATCGACGAGCTCGAGCGCCTCAAGCTGGTCGAGCGCTACCAGGACCCGGACCACGGCGTCATCAAGCGCGTCCGCCTGGCCGCGCGCGGGCGCGCGTGGGCGGCCGAGGTCCGCAAGGTCGCCGCCCTCACCGAGGCCCGCTGGGCCACGGCCCTGGGCAAGACCAAGCTCAAGACCCTGCGCGGCCTGCTCGAGGAGCTGACCGCCCGCCTCGACGGCGACGACGGCAAGCCCGGCAAGCCCGGCAAGCCCAACGGCAAGCGCTGAACGGCGCCGGCCCCGACGAGCGCTTCACCGACCGCGGTCGGAGCTCGCGGGAACCGCACGACGAGCCCATCGCTCCGGTCGCCCTCTCTCCGGTCGGCCTGAGCCCTTCACCGACCGCGCGGCCGCCGCGCGCGCGACGCCCGCTCCGGTTCCCGGCGCGCCGCGTCAGAACAGGGTGACGATCAGCGAGGCCTTGGTCGTGGTGTCGATCTTCGAGTTCTCGGGCGGGTCGTTGGGGTCGAGGGTGAAGCCGGCGAGGGCGAGCGGCGCCGGGACGTTGTCGAACTTCGCCGTGAACGAGAACGACAGGGCGACCGACTTCGTCAGCTTCGCCGACACCGAGCCGCTCAGGTTGGCGCGCAGATCCTCGAGCGCGGACACCTCGCGGGGCCCGATGGTCTGGCCGTTGACGTTGGCCAGCACCTCGAGCGCGCCGTCGACGGTGGTGGTCTCCGACAGCTTGCCCTTGTAGCCGACGAAGCCGCGGGCCGAGTGGATCGAGACCGACTCGGGGTCGGCCGAGGCGTAGTTCTCGTAGCTGAAGTCGTAGCCGAACTCGCCCGCCAGCTCGTGGCGCTCGTTCTTGTGGAGCAGGCGGGCGTAGCCGAGCTGGCCGCCGGCGGTCAGATCCTTGCCGGCCAGCTTGTCGGCGCCGGCGAGGGCGGCGACGAACAGCGAGTTGTTGGCGGTGAGGAAGCGGTCGTAGCGGAGCTTGGCGGCGTAGTTGCGCGCGCTCTCCTTGTCCTCGCGCGTCACCTCGCTCGAGGTCAGCACCATGTCGCCGTTGAGGTCACGGGCGATCAGGTTCGAGGCGCGGGCGAAGGCGCCGGCGGCCTCGGCCGAGAACTTGTTCTTGGCCTGCTTGCGCATGGCCTTGGCGCCGGCGGTGACCGTCGTGACCCGCGAGTTGCCGGTGGTCTGGACCAGCCCGGCCTCGGCGGTGGCGTCCCACTCGGTCTCCTTGACGTCCTTGACCTCCTCGGCCTTGCCGAACTCGAACTTGGGTGCGGGCTGCGCGGCGGCGGTGGCGGCCAGCGAGCCCAGGGCGACGAGCGACAGCGACAGGTGGACCTTCATGGCCCCGGTCATACGACAGACCCCGAGGTCGCGCCCGGGGCGCGACGGGTATTCGTGGGGCCGCGGTGGGGCGTTCCGCGGCCCCGCTCCATCCCGGCCGGCGTGCGTGTGGTGCCGCAGGAGGGCGCCGGCCGCCGCGCCGTCAGGGCTCGAGGTGAGGCACGACCCGCAGGCGGTAGCCGAAGCGGTGCCGCGACTCGATGAGGTCGCCGACCTCGGCCTTGACCAGGGCGCGGCGGACCCGCCGCACGAGCTGCTTGACGTGGTTGTCCCCCGGCTCGCGGGTGTCCCACGACAGGTCGCCGATCAGCTCCGAGGTCCGGACGAAGCCGCGCACCAGGTGCGGCTGGCTGCTCTCCGCGGCCATGCGGCGGACCAGGAGGGCGAAGAACTCGAACTGGGTGGTGGTGAGCTGGACCTGCTTGCCGTCGATCTCGACCAGGCCGCCGCCGCCGCCGGTGGGCTCGTTCAGGCGCATCGTCAGGTGGGGCAGGCCGACGTCGGTGTTCTCGACGTCGAACTCGGGCTCGGCGGCGGGCGCGGCCGGGGCCGGCACGCGATCGATGGGGCGCAGGGTGTTGGCGGCCGCCGGATCGAGCTGGACCGGCGGGAGCTGGCCGCCGTCGGGCAGGAAGTAGAAGCCGACCTGGCCGACGTGGATGCGGTCGCCGGGGCGCAGCACGGTCGAGGCCTCGTGCAGCTCGTGATCGTTGACCAGGGTGCCGTTGACCGAGCCCAGGTCGCGCAGCGACCAGCACTTCTTGACCGGGTCGTACGAGAGGTGGGCGTGGTGGCGCGACACCGAGCCCTCGAGCACGCACACGCCGGCGCCCTCGAGCTGTCGCCCGATCAGGGTGCGGGCGTCGAGCGGGTGAGGCCGCCCCCACGGATCGATGAGCACGGCGCCGGTGGGCTTGGCGCTGGTGGCGAGGAGCTGCTCCGGCACCAGGCCGGGCGGGCCGGCGATCTCCTCGCGACAGTCCTCACACAGGTGCCCCATCTCGACCGGGCGCAGGTCGCACACCGCGCAGTTCATGGCGCGAGTATACCCAAGCGCGCGCTCAGCGCGCGGTGGTGACCGTGGTCTCGATCCCGAGGGCGACCTCGAAGACGCTCGTGACCCCGGCCGGCGTCCGATCGGGCGCGAGGTGGTGGCGTCCGTCGAGGCGCAGGGTCAGCTCGCGGCCGAGGCGCCAGGTGCCGGTCACGCCCCACACCACGTCGGGGTCGACGTCGGCCCGGGCGTAGGTGGCGTCGCCGAGCAGCGCGTAGGCCCCGACCCCGAGCACGGCGCGCGCGCCCAGGCGCTCGCCGGCGGCGAAGCGGTGACCGACGACGGCGTGGGCGCTGGCGAGCCACGCCGGCTCGTCCGCCGCCACGAAGCCGGTCGGCCACAGCGCGGCGTCGAGCTCGACCAGGAGGGTCGGGGCGGGCCACCACGCCGCGCGCATCCCGGCGCCGGCGCCGCTGTCGATCTGGTAGGCGGAGACCGGCGCGTCGCCCAGCTCGACGCCGTCGCGGGGCCCGGTGGGGAAGGCGGGCCAGCCGACGAAGGCGCCGGCGGTGATCCGCGGTCGCGGCGGCCCGGGGACCGCGGGCGCCGGCCGCGCCGGTGGTCGGGCGTCGCGGACGACGGGCGCGGGCGTCGTCGACGACGGCGACGGCGTCGGCGCGGGCGCGTCGGTGATGGCGACCGCGAGCTCGGCGACGCGACCGCCGGTGCGGTCGTCGAGCACGGTCAGGGTCGAGGCCGGCGGGGCCTGGCCGTCGACGGCGACCCGCAGCGAGAGCGCGCCGGGGCCGCCCGCGAGGCGATCGCAGGTGAGGCCGGGGCCGGGCTCGACGCGCCAGCGCGCGCCGAGCGCGACCTCGCTGGTCAGCGCGACGTGGAGCTCCTGGCGGGCGCCGCGGACGAGGGCGAGCCCGGCGCGCCCGCCGACGGTGGCGGTCACCGCGACCACCTCGACCTCGAACGGCGTCAGCGCCCGGCCGTCGACCGTGGTGCAGCGCACGGTGGCGCGGCCGGGGCGGGTCAGGGTGAGCGGCGCGCCGAGGCCGCCGCCGGCCTCGCACGCCAGGGCGTCGCCGCCGAGGGCGCTGCCCTGGGCCAGGCGCGGCGGCGGCGGCGGGGC
>CAADGB010000553.1 GCA_900696455.1 uncultured delta proteobacterium | reverse complement strand
TGCCGGCGCCGTTCGTCAGGAGCGAAGCCCCGGAGGGGCGGAGTCGAAGGGACTCGGGCTCGGGTTCGGATTCGGACTCGGATTCGGGCTCGGGTTCGGACCCGGCCACCCTCCCCGTTCGCCCTGAGCAAGGCCCCGGAGGGGCCGCGTCGAAGGGCCCTCGGCCCTCGCCCCTCCGCCCTCGGCCCTCGCCTCTCCGCCCTCGGCCCTCGGGCGCGCGGTCGTCAGGGCCGGCGCAGCCAGGTCGCCAGGCCCGGCGTGATCACGGTGCGGCGGGCGACGCACTGCTCGACGCGCTCGACCGCCTGGTCGATGCGGCGGCGGGCGCCGCGGACGTGGCCGAGCTTGGCCTCGACCAGATCGCGGCGCACCTGCGACAGCGGCTCGCAGCCGCCGACGAGGACGCCGATCAGCGCGCCGGCGGTGTCGCCGGGCAGGCGGGCGATGAGGGTGTCGAGGTGCGCGATCACGAAGCCGTCGACGACGGCGCGGGTGTCGCCGCGGCCGGCGGCGCCGGTGAGGATGGGCAGGGTGTCGCGGATGTCGAGCCCCGCGTCGAGCGTGAGCTCGAGCGCCGCGGTCAGCCGCGCGGGATCGCGGACGGCGGCGAGCGCGGCGGCGAGGTCGGCGCGGTGGGGCCGCGAGGTCTCGGCGCGGAAGTCCGCCAGGAGCGGCTCGGCGGTGGCCGGCGCCCCCCGGACCGCGGCGACCAGCACGTCGCGGCGCGTCGCCTCGGGCAGCGCGCGCCAGCGCCGGGCCAGCCGCGCCGCCGTCGCCGCCAGCGCCGGATCGGCGCCGGCCTCGGCCACCAGCGGCACGACCCGGTCGCGGATCGCGGCGCGCTGCAGGTCGTCGCTCGGCCGCGGCAGCCAGCCCAGGGCGGTCGCGCGCCGGCCGAAGTGACGGCGGACCCAGGTCGCGAACGCCCGGCGCTGCGCGGGCGCGACCCACGGCTCGAGCCCGGCCACCAGCCCGGCGGCGGCGCCGATCGCGGCGCGGTGGTCCTCGGCGAGCAGCACCGGCACCAGGTCGAGCGCGACCGCCACGTCGAGCTCGCCGCTGGCCACCGCCGCGAACAGGTCGTGGCCGGCCGCCATCCGCTCGGGGCCGGTCATCTGCTTCCAGCCGTGGCGGCGCAGCGCGTCCCAGCCGCCGCGGTCGAGGTGGCTGCGCCAGTAGCCGAGGCCGCCGGCGTTGGGCCACACCCAGGTCGGGCAGCGCCCGAGCGCGAGGAAGCCCTCGGGCTCGGTCAGGGTCGTGCATGCCTCCTCCTGCGCGCGGCCGTCGCCGGCGCGCACGCACACCGGCAGCCGCCACCGCGCCGGGCCCACCGTGCCCGCGCCCGGCGGCACGAAGCGCTCCTGCCGCAGCGCCACCCCCGGCGGTCCGTCGGCCGGACACGCGACGCTCGCCGTCAACCGCGGCGCCCCGGCCTGATCGATGAACGTCGCCATCATCGCGCCGGCGCCGGCGTCGGGCGCGACCCGATCGATCGCGGCCAGGAAGTCGGCGGCGGTCGCGTTGCCGCGGGCGTGCGCGCGCAGGTAGGCGCGGACCCCGGCGCGGAAGCGCTCGGCGCCGACCCGCTGCTCGAACAGGCGCAGGAGCGAGGCGCCCTTGGCGTAGGTGATGCTGTCGAAGGCGGTGACGATGTCGCCCTCGCTGGTGATGGGCTGGCGCACGCGGCGGGCGGTCGACAGCGCGTCGGCGCCGAGCGCGCTCTCCCGCGCGTCGACGGCGTCCTCGGGGCGGCGCCAGGTCGGTTCGAGCGCCACCACGACCTTCTCCGGCAGCCAGCTCGCGAACGCCTCGTTGAGCCACAGGTCGTCCCACCACACCGGCGTGACCAGGTTGCCGAACCACTGGTGCGCGATCTCGTGGGCGGCCAGCCCGATGAGCCGCGACCGCCGCAGCGGCGAGGCGTCGGCGGGGACCAGGAGCGCGCTCTCCCGGTAGGTCACCAGGCCCGGGTGCTCCATCGCCGAGAAGCCGGTGGTGGTCGGGATCGTGATCGAGTCGAGCTTGGCGAACGGGTGCGGCATGTCGAACCAGCGCTCGAGCTCGGTGGTGACCCGGGGCATGATCGACGCGGCGTAGGCGGCGTCGGCGGCGCGCCCCCGCAGCGTGATGATCCGGTGCGGCGTGCCGCTGGCGCTCGTGCCGGCGTCGACGACCTCGAACGGCCCGACCGCGTAGGTCACCAGGTACGACGGGATGGGCTCGGTGGGCGCGAACCGCACCCGGCGCACGGCCCCGTCGAGCTCGTCGCTCACCGCCGGCGCGTTGGCGAACGCGCGCGCGCCCGCCGGCGCGGTGATCTCCACGCGCCACGGCACCTTGACGTCGGGCTCGTCGAGGCACGGGAAGCTGCGCCGCGCCGCCAGCGGCTCGTGCTGGGTGAAGGCGTACCAGTCGCCGCCCGCCTGCTGCCGGAACGTGCCCGCGGTCTCGGTCTCCGCCAGCCGCGCCTCGTAGTCGAGCGTGATCGTGGCCGGCCCCACCGGCAGGGCCGCCGGCGCCACCAGCGCCAGCTTCCCCCGCGCGATCGTGTCGTCGACCGCGAGCGCCACCTCCCGCCCGCCGACGGTCGCCACCGCCCGCCGGATCGTCAACTGCTCGCCGTGCAGCCACACCACGGCGGTGGCCCGCGCCACCGCGCCGCTGATGCGCACCGTGCCCGTCAGCGTCGGCTGCGCCGGATCCAGCGTCAGCGCCAGGTCGTACCCCGCGATCACCAGGTCGCGCGGCAGCCGCATCCCCGGGTCCGTCAGCGGCGCCGGCGCCGCGGGCCCGGGCGCCGCAGGCCCGGCCGCGGCGGTGCCCGCCCCCGCGCCGCCCGG
>CAADGB010000552.1 GCA_900696455.1 uncultured delta proteobacterium | reverse complement strand
GTCTCGGCCACCCGCGGCGTGCGCTGCGAGGTCCGGCTCTACGACCGCCTGTTCGACGTGCCCCGGCCCGACGCCGCCGAGGCCGTGCGCACCGTGCTCAACCCGCGCTCGCTCGAGGTCGTGGCCGGGGCGGTGGTCGAGCCGCCCGCGCCCGCCGCCCCCGCCACCACCACCACCACCACCACCACCGCCGCGGCCCCGCCCGCCCTCGAGCAGCACCAGGGTCGCGTCGATCGCCGCCGCCGCCAGCCGCGGCATGCCCACCTTGCGGAAGCCCGCGGCCAGCGCGCGCGGATCGCCGGCGCGCGCCACGTGCGAGGCGATCACCACCGTCACGATGCGCAGCGCCATCGCCACGCCGAGCAGCGCGCCGTGCCCGTTGAGCTCGAGGGTGCCCACGCCCACGTTCACCAGCCACCAGGTGTCGCGCGCCGGATCGGCCGCGAACAGCGCGAAGCCGGCGACGAACAGCAGGCAGATGGGCAGGAGCTTGCGCACCTGGCGGCCGAGGCGGCCGGCCCCCAGCCCGAGGGCGAGCCACGCCGCCGACATGACGGCGCCGGCGGCCGCCACCATCCACCACGCGGGCAGGAAGAAGACGCCGACCGCGACCGCCACGAGGAACGCGACGCGCAGCCGGGGCCCGCCCGGGAAGCTCCTCACGGCCTCCCCGCGCGGCGGAGGCGGCCCGCGGCCGGGGCCAGCGTGTGGGGCCATCAGGCCTCCAGCGCCCGCTTGACCAGGTCGTTGACCGTGGCCGGGTTGGCCTTGCCCCCCGACGCCTTCATGACCTGGCCGACGAAGAAGCCGAGGAGCCCGGTCTTGCCGCCCCGGTACTGTCCGACCTTGTCGCCGTTGCGCGCCAGCACCTCGGCGACCAGCGGCCCCAGGTCGTCGGCGCTCGACACCTGGCGCAGCCCGCGGGCCGCGACCAGGGCCACCGGATCGCCGCCCTGCGCCACCAGCTCGGCCAGGAGCTCCTTGCCGGCGGCGGCGGTGATGTCGCCGTCGTCGACCAGCCCGACCAGGGCGGCCAGCGCCGTGGCGGTCAGCGCGGTCTCGCCGGGGGCGCGGTCGCCCAGCTCGCGCGGCAGCTCGTTCACGATCCAGCGGGCCAGCGTGCGGGCGCGCGCCGGCGCCGCCGCCAGCGTCGCCGCGAACAGGTCGCTGGTGTCGCGGTCGCCGGTGAGCAGGTCGACCAGGTCGGCGCCGACGTCCAGGGCGAGCCAGCGGTCGTGGCGCGCCGCCAGCTCGGGGTCGCGCGCGCGGGCGATGGTCCGCTGCTCGGCGGCCGACTTCTTGTCGGGGCGGGTCTTGCTCCGCGCCGAGCGCGCCGCCGGCGCCGCCACCTCGGCGTCCGGGCCGGCCGCCGCCGTCGCCTTCTCCCACGAGTCGCGCAGCGTGATCACGCGGTTGAGCACCAGCGCGCCCGGCCGCGCCTCGACCGCGTCGGCGACGAAGTAGCCCAGGCGCTCGAGCTGGAAGCGGGTGCCGGCGGGGAGCGCCGCCACGTGCGGCTCGACCACCGCCCCGGCCACGACCTCGAGCGAGCGCGGGTTGAGCACGGTGCGCACGTCCTCGGCGGCGTCGGGCCGGGGCACGTCGAACAGGCGGTCGTAGAGCCGGACCTCGCAGCGCACGCCGCGGGTGGCCGAGACCCAGTGCAGGACGCCCCACACCTTCTCGCCGTGGGCCTCCGCCGCGGGCACGACCGCGCACCGGAGCTCCACCGGCTGGCCGGCGTCGTCGAGGCGGACCTCGTCGCAGCGGATGGCCTCGGCGTAGCGCAGGCGCACCACCCGACCCGGCGCCAGCCGGCGGAAGCCGGGCGGCGGCTCCAGCGAGAAGTCCTCGGCGTCGATGTAGAGGTCCTTGTCGAAGGGCACCGCCCGCGCCCCCCGCGTCCGCTCGGGATCGAGGTCCTCGGGGAAGAGCGGGGCGAGGCGCTCGTCGCCAGCGGCGTGGTTGGTGAGGGTCACCTTGAGCGGGCGCAGCACGCCCAGGAGCCGCGGCGCCCGCCGGTTGAGGTCGTCGCGCACAGCGTACTCGAGCTTGCCGACGTCGACCGTCGAGTTGTTCTTGGCCACGCCGATGAGGTCGCAGAAGGCGCGGATGGCCTCGGGGGTGAAGCCGCGCCGCCGCATGCCGGCCAGGGTCGGCATGCGCGGGTCGTCCCAGCCGGCGACCAGGCCGTCCTCGACCAGGCGCAGGAGCTTGCGCTTGGACATCATCGTGTAGTCGAGGGCCAGCCGGGCGACCTCGTACTGCCGCGGCGGCGCGCCCACCGGGCGGCCGGCCACCAGGTCGGGCAGGGGCGTCACCTCGGTCGCCGCGATCACCCAGTCGTAGAGCTCGCGGTTGTTCTCGAACTCGAGCGTGCAGATCGAGTGGCTGATGCCCTCGAACGCGTCCGACAGCGGGTGCGCGTAGTCGTACATCGGGTAGATGCACCAGGCGTCGCCGGTGCGGTGGTGGTGGGCGTGGCGGATGCGGTAGAGCAGCGGATCCCGCATCTTCATGTTGGCCGCGCCGAGGTCGATCTTCGCCCGCAGCACGCACGCCCCGTCGGGGAGCGCGCCGGCGCGCATGGCGGCGAAGCGCTCGAGGTTCTCGGCCACGCCGCGGTCGCGGCCGGGGCTGGGCCGCCCGGGCTCGGTCAGGCTGCCGCGGTGGGCCTTGATCTGCTCGTCGTCGTGATCGTCGACGTAGGCCAGGCCCTTCTCGATGAGGCGGCACGCCAGGCGGTACATCTCCTCGAAGTAGTCCGAGGCGTAGAGCACCCGCGACGGCGCGAAGCCGAGCCAGCGCACGTCGCGCTCGATCGCCTCCACGTACTCGACGTCCTCCTTGGTCGGGTTGGTGTCGTCGTAGCGCAGGTTGCAGGTGCCGCCGTAGTCGGCGGCGATGCCGAAGTCGACGCAGATCGCCTTGGCGTGGCCGATGTGGAGGTAGCCGTTGGGCTCGGGCGGGAACCGGGTCGCGACGTGCTGGTGGCGGCCGGCCGCCAGATCCTCGTCGACGATCGTGCGCAGGAAGTCCTTGCCGCGGGTCGGTTCGCTCGCCATCGAGGCAAGGCTTACCACGGCGCGGGGCCCGGTCCGCGCTCAGTCGGTCGCGGGGCCGAAGCGCTTGAGGGGGGAGATCCTTACGACCAGCGTCTCCTCGTCCTCGGCGGTCGACGACCAGTCGGGCATGTTCCGGTCGACGAACGTGGCACCGGCCACCGCCCGCGTCATGCAGGCCTCGAGCGCGGCGTCGCCCAGCGTGCTCTCGAGGACGCGCACGTCGCGCACCGAGACCTGGCCGCCGACGATCTGGAAGCGAAAGCCGAGCTTGAGCTTCTGCTTGCGATCCTTGCCGCCCTGGTAGCAGTCGGCGGCGTAGCCGAGCAGCCGGCGCGCGTAGGTCTCGTCGATCCGCTCCCAGAAGGCGTCGCTGAACTTGACGATGGGGGCGGCGTCGTCCTCGGGCGCCATCACCCCGGCCGGCAGGACGTCGTCGTCGAGCGGCGCGTCGTCGGCGAGACGGCCCGCGGCGGGCGCGGCGGCGCCCAGGTTGGCGGGGCGGGGCGGGGGCGCCGGCGCGGTGGCGGGCGCGGCGGCCGCCGCGGCGGGCGCGGTCGGCGACCGCACCTCGTACCAGAGCACGACGAGGGCGGCCACCACCAGCGCGGCGGCGACGGCGAGCCACTTCATCAGTCGGAGCCCTCGCGCGGGATCTGGCTGGCGGTGTGGACCTCGTACTCGCCGGTGCCGCCGATCGTGTCGTCGGCGTTGAGCGCCGGGTGCATGTTCCACACGGTCTTGCCGTCGGCGGAGTACACGACCAGGTTGCCCGCGCACAGGCCCGAGCCGCCCGAGGTCACGCTCACCTGCGCCGTGGTGTCGGCGGGATCGGTGACGTAGGTGTAGAGCCAGCTATAGTCGGGATCCTCGCTGGTCAGGTCGCGGTCGACGCGGATCTGGTACTGGGCGAGCGGCTGCGGGGCGCTGCCGCAGTCGTGGGCGCCCACGGTCGTCGTGAACGTCCACGTGCCGAGCGGCCAGCAGCCGCTGATCTCGGCGGGCTTGGGCGTGCCGACCGCGAACGTGCCGGTGTGGGTGAGCGCGGCCATGCACACGATCTCGTCGTCGATCTGACCGGTGTCGACCGAGCCGGGATCGCAGCCGGCGGCGAGCAGCGCGACCGCACCAGCGGACATGGAGATGAAGAACGAAGACGTAGGCGTGCGCATGTGGTCCTCCCAGCACGGCCGGAACGAGCAATGCACGTGCCACGGCCAAGCCCTCTGGATCACAGCATAGCAGGGGTGCCCAGGCGCGGGGAGCGCGGTCCCAGGTGGGGTGTCGCCACCCGGCCCGGGGGGAGGAGTCACGCGCAAGCGAGCGTTGCCGCACCCCTCCGCGTGCGCATACGATGTGCATCTAGCATGGGGATGGTCTTCCTGCGCGCAGGTCTCACGTCGCTCGGTCTCCTCGTCGCCGTCGCCAGCGCCGCATGCAGCAGCAAGGAGTCGACGCCGGCGCCGAGCCCGCAGCCGGCGGTCGCCGCGCCCGCTCCCGACGCGGCCCCCCCGAGCGCGCCCAAGGGCGACGACTACGACAAGGACGAGTACATCCCGGCCGAGTTCAAGACCGGCGCCGATCGCTGGCGCGACACCGGCATCTACGTCGACGGTCGCTTCGTCGGCCTCCTGTCGTGGGCCGAGCTGCCGCTCGCCCTCCAGCCGGTGTGGGTGAAGGTCAAGGCCTCGGCGCCCAAGCGCTACGGCACCAGCGACACCGGCTGGCGCTGGGCCAAGGAGCGTCGCTACCGCTTCACCGAGCTGCTCGAGGCGCTCGGCCTCGACCTGGCGAAGGTCAAGGAGATCCACGTCTACGGCCCCAAGTACACCGACACCGTCGTCGCCACCGGCAAGGACCTGCGCTCGAAGGCCGCCGCCGACTTCATGTTCCGCTTCGGCGGCGGGGTGTCGGGCAAGGCCATCCCGGTGGTGCCCGAGCGTTTCGGCAACGGTCGCTCGCCCGACAAGATCTCGTCGGTGATGATCTACGTGGAGAAGCAGCCGCCGGTGCTCGAGCGCAACGTCGGCTTCTTCCTCGACGGCGAGCTGCAGGAGGGCGTGCCCTACTTCGGCACGCCGCTGCGCGGCGGCGTCCGCGTCTACATGGATGATCGCCTGGTCGCCTACATCAAGCGCCAGGATCTCCCCGAGCCGCAGCGCACCCAGGACGGCGAGCCCCAGTGGAAGCTGTTCGACTACCTGCGCTCGCGCGGGGTCAGCGTCGACAGCGTGGTCGAGGGCTGGGTGGTCCGACAGGAGAAGTGGCAGGAGAAGCTGACCCGGGAGGAGCTGGAGGCGGCCTGGTTCCAGGCCAGCGCCCAGGCCAAGGGTCACATCGAGGTGGGCGAGGGCAAGGCCAAGGCCCAGAGCCTCATCCTCCGGTCGCGCCCGGTCGCCATGGCCGAGGTCCCGACCCCCGATCCGGAAGAGCTCTGACGCGCCGACGGCCGCGGCCCACCGCGCGCCATCGGCTGGACCGGCCGGACCGGCCGGGAGGTGGTGAGCGGGGTGAGAGGGGGGAGGGGGACTGGGGACTCGGTGACTGGGAGCCCTCCCCCCACATCGGCGCGATCCCGGATGAGTAGTTCAGAGGGGTTAGGTGGTGGCCGGGAACGGTACGAACCCTGCACAGATGACACGCAGGTAACAACCAACCGAGAGGGCCACCTCCCATGACGAAGCTGAACACCACCATCCTTGCGGGAGCTGCAGCGGCGCTGCTGCTGCCCGGCTCTGCCCTCGCGCAGGAGACCCGCGAGCTTGGGTCCGCGCGTGCCTTCGAGGTCATCCTGGCGTCGACGACGTCGGACCTCGCTCCCACGCGTCAGTACGAGGACGGCATCCGCCGCCTGCGGAAGACGGACCAGGAGTTCACGAACGAGCAGGCCGCGGTCAAGTGCAAGCCCGACGGCTCGATGTGCGCCTTCGTGTCCATGTGGACCGGCCCGCTCAACGAGGGCACCGCCCGCGAGCAGCGCCCCGTCTACAACATGCAGTGCGGCCTGACGATCATGGAGACCTTCCAGGACACCGACGGCTCGGTGGCCCTGCGTCGCCCGGCGTCGTCGATGTACTCGATGTTCATCACCGACAACAACGGCAACGAGTACCGCAACTGCAACAAGCCGGAGGTCGTGCTGGTCAACGGCGGCGAGCAGTTCTGCGTCGAGTTCAACTACCAGCCCGCCGGCACCAACGACACCCGCCGCTACGTCAAGTGCTTCGCGTGGCCGACCGCGACCGAGGAGGTCCGGGCACTCACGATGAAGAACGCCAACGGTCAGACCCAGAAGCAGGTCCAGATCATGGCGAAGAACAACGACGACTGCTCGATGCACCAGTCGGGCGCCGGCCAGTCGGGCGTCGCCTACTACGACCAGGGCGGCGTCACCCGCTACGCGGCGTGGCACGGCTGCAACGGCAACGGCAACGACGATGGCTGGATGTCGGCGACCGAGATCGCCTGCAGCACCACCGAGTGCACCGCCCGCAAGCTGTTCGACATCTCGCTGGCCCAGCGCGAGGAGCGCTCGCGCGGCCGCTGCACCGTCGGCGGCGCCGACAAGAGCTTCGCGGTCTGCACCTGGACCGAGGGCAACACCCAGCCCCAGCGCGAGGGCACCTGGATCGCGGCGGTCGACCTCAACCCCAACACCAACAACCGCCTGCTGTGGAAGGACCGCCTCAACTACCGGCAGCAGCTCCAGGTCAACGGCCAGAACCGCGAGTACTACGCGATGCGCGCCCAGCACGGCCGCATCCTGACCAAGACCACCGGCGGCGCGCTCGAGGGCACCGACGAGATCATCTTCCAGGACACCTGCAACCGCGGCGGTAACAACAACGACAAGAAGGGCGGCCGCTCCGACTGCCTCAACTTCGCCGTCATCAAGACCACGCGCGAGGGCTACACCTTCACGATGCCGATGTCGACCATCAACCTCGGCACCAGCCCGATGCTCCTCGGCCTCGACGGCACCCACCTCAGCATGACCGAGGCGGTCTTCGGCAAGGGCGACCTGCTCATCCCCGGCTTCACCCAGCTCCAGGGCAGCCAGACCGGCGGTCTGCAGCAGGACGCCGACATCCGCACCATCGGCTACGACCCGGCCACCAAGACCATGCTGAACCCCGGCCAGCACAACGCGGCCGCCTCGTACGACCGCCACCTCTACTCGAACTACCTGGGCAACAACCCCGGTAACCAGGGCCGCAACTTCGCCGGCGCCGACATCCTCAAGAACCCGTTCGCCGGCGTCAACGGCAACCAGGTGCAGTACTTCCAGGTCTACGCCCTGACCGGCAAGGCGCCGATGCACGAGAGCTCGGCCATCAAGCCCTCGCTCTACGCCAGCCTCTTCCCCATCGCCTTCACCGCCGACGCCCCCGACCCCCAGGGCGGCTACAACGACAACGTCCCCGGCGACGACACCCCCGACGACCCGGCGCCCGAGGAGCCGGATCCGCTCACCCCGACCCCGGACGGCTTCGCCTCGGGCGGTTGCTCCACCAGCGGCGGCCACGGCGGCGCGCTCCTCGCCCTCGGCCTGGGCCTCGCCCTGACCTTCCGCCGCCGCCGCAAGGCGCAGTGAGCGGGCCGGTCGCCCACCCCCCCACCACCGACCCCAACCCCACGCCACGGAGAACCAAGCCATGTCCATCCGTTATCTTCTCGCCGCGGCCCTGTTCGCGGGCGGCTGCGTCGGCGACCTGACCCCGGTGGACGACGATGGTGACGACGACGGCACCCCGGACGCGGGTGGTGGGGGTGGAGGAGGCCTCGCGCGGCAGATGTTCGAGCGCGACGTCTTCCCCATCCTCCAGGCCAAGTGCGGCGCCGGCTGTCACCTGACCACCAGCTCCTCCTCGACGCCCTTCGTCGCCACGGCGGTCGGCACCGCCTACATCACCACGGTCGGCTTCGACTCGGTGGTCGGCAACTTCACCACCACCGGCGCGGCCCTCTACAGCCTCGTCGTCCCCGGCCCGCACCAGGCCCGCACCTACACCGCCGACGAGCAGATGAAGGTCGCGGCCTGGCTCGCCCAGGAGGTGAGCGAGCGGAGCGGCGGCGGCGGCGGTGGTGACGGCGGCGGCGGCGGCGGCGAGGAGACGCCGGCCCAGGCGACCGCGCGCATCATCAGCGAGTGGTCGGGCTGCCTCAAGCTCGAGGACTTCCAGCAGCTCGACTTCGGCGGGAGCTGGGCCAACAAGGGCTCGAACCAGGGCAACTGCGAGCAGTGCCACACCTCGGGCGCCTACGGCTTCAAGGCCAACGACGACAACGCCGGCATGTACGAGACCCTGACGACGAACAAGTACTACATGATGTCGTACTTCGCGCCGGACATCTCGAACCTCGCCGACGCCAAGATGGTGCCGAACTTCCCCAACTTCATCCGGGTCGGCCTGCGCCAGGTCCCGCACCAGGAGCACCCGTCGTACAACACCAACCTGAACGACGCGGCCTTCCAGCGCCTGCAGCAGCTCTACGACCGGACGATGGCCTACAAGGCCGCCGGCACCTGCGGCCCGCCGCGCATCCCCTGACCCGGTGACCCGGCAGGTCCCCCGCAGTCCACGACGGCGCCCGCGATGGGCGCCGTCGGCGTTTTCGGCCCGCGGCGCGATCCGCGTGGATCGCCTCGGCGGCGGGGGCGGGCGGCTGCGCCTCAGGCGGCGAAGTCCGAGGGCAGCGCCTGGCAGTACTCGATCGCCGGCGGGATCTCGAGCGGGGCCAGGCCGCGCCACAGGATCCACCACGGCTCGCCGTCGAGGTGCACCCGCACCATGCCGTCGCAGTTCTCGCGGTACCACGAGGTGATCGCGTTCTCGGCGCGGCTGCGCCAGCACAGGCGCGGGAAGTGGCCCTCCATCGTGCGCCACAGGTCGCGGCCCACGCCCTCGCCCCGCGACACCGTGCCGACCGCGAACTTGGACAGGTACGGCGCCAGGGGCGCCGGCGTCACCACCGCGGCCCCGCGGTAGTCGTCGGCGACGTAGATCGCGAGCACGGGCCGCTGCTCGAAGCCGGCGACCAGGGGCCGGCCGAACGACTCCTCGACCAGCGCGCGCAGCCGCGCCCGGTCGACGCCGTCCCACCCCAGGTGGCGGGTGATGGCCGAGCCGCGGCGGACCAGGGTGCCGGCGCCCTTGACCGTGAACAGCTCGCGCAGGAGGTCGAGCGGCGAGGTCACGCTGACGGTCAGGCGGTGTGGCACGCGGTCGAGCACGCGCGCGATCTGGCGCAGGAGCTTCTGCTGGTCGGCGGGCAGGGCGCCGGGGGCGAGCCAGGCGTCGCGCTCGGTGGCGAGGTCGATGATCGACACCACGCGGCCGCCGCTGGGCTGCAGCCCGCTGCGCCGGCTGACGAACACCAGCTTGCGGGTGTCGAGCGCGCCGGCGAGATCGGCGAGGGCGTCGAAGCGCCCGTCGGCGCCGCCGTCCTCGCGCTCGAAGGTGACCAGCGGGATGGCGTTGGCGCGGCACACCGCGGTCACGGCGGCGGCGGTGGCCGGGCAGTGCCGCGAGCGCACCGGGCCGAGGGCGGCCGCCATGCGCTGGGCGGCGCGGGCGGCGCCGCGCGGCTCGATGGCGCCGAAGGCCAGCACCGGCTCGAGGCCGAGCTCGACCAGGTAGCGCAGCTCGACCGCCAGGGCGTCGGCGGCGTGGCGGACCACGGCGTCGGCGACGTGGACCACGGCGAAGCGCTCGGGGTGCTCGGAGCGGAACAGGTCGAGGTACTGCTGGGCCTCGGCCGGCCGCCCGATGCTGGCCAGGAAGCGGAGGACGAGATCGCCCGGATCCGCGGGCTCGGCGGGCTCGGGGGGCGCCGGCGCGGGCTCGGGGGGCGCCGGCGCGGCCGGAGGGTCCGGATCAGCCACCGTCCTGGCTCCGCTGGTAGACGTGGGCGAACAGGTCGACCGCCCAGTCGAGATCGGCGAGCGTGACGTACTCGTCCGCGGTGTGGGCCTGGGCGATGTCGCCGGGGCCGACGACCACCGCGGCGACGCCGGCCGCCTGGTAGAGCGCGGCCTCGGTCCAGAAGTCGACGCCGGTGAAGCCGCGGGTGAAGCCGCCGACCAGCGCCGCCAGCGCGGCGTCGTCGCACGCGAACGGGGCGTGATCGGTGACCGCCTCGACGGTGATCGCGGCCCCGGTCGCGGCCTCGACCGCGGCCACCCGCGCCGCCAGCTCGCGCGCCCACGCCGCCGGGTCGAAGCCGGGCCACGGCCGCAGCGACCAGGTGAGGCTGGCCGAGGTCGGGACGACGTTGAAGGCGACCCCGCCGTCGAGGGCGGCCACGTTCATGCACAGCCCGGGCATGTCGGCGGGCCCGTCGCCGGCGCGGGCGCGGCCGAGGTCGTCGAGCGCGACCGCGAGCCGGGCCAGGGTCGCGATCGGCCGCGCCATGTGGTCGGCCCGCGACGAGTGTCCGCCCTCGCCGCGGGTGGTGGCGCGGTAGGCGAGGACGCCGCGGTGGCGGACGCCGGCCCGGCGCGCGGTCGGCTCGCACACGATCGCGCGCTCCACCCCGATCCGGTGCGGCGAGGCCAGGAAGTGGCGCATCGACGCGGTGCCGCGCTCCTCGTCGCCGGAGAACAGGAGCGCGACGTCGCGCGGCCGGGCCCGGTCGAGCGCGGTGATCGCGGCCGCGATCGCGCCCTTGGTGTCGCACGCGCCCAGGCCGTACAGGCGGTCGCCGTCGATCGCGGCGGTCCACGGATCGCGGCTCCACCCGCGGTTGGCGGGCACGGTGTCGACGTGGGCGTTGACCACCAGGCGCGGCCGGCCCCAGCGCGCGAGCACGTAGCCGCCGGCGCCGCCGCCGTCGGCGCCGCGGCCGGCCTCGACCACGAGCACCTCGTCGGCGCCGCGGGCCGCGAGCAGCGGCGCGACGTGCCGGCACAGCGCCAGCTCGTCGCCGCCGGCGCGATCCGCCGACGCCTGCTGGGTCGGGATCGCGACCAGCTCGGCGAGCAGGCGCGCCACCGGCGACGGCGTCGCCGCCGCGGTCACGCCGCCCTCCGCAGGCCGCGCCACGCCGGGTGGCGGCCGATCAGCTCGAGCGCCTGGGCGAGCAGCGTCTTGCCCGGCTCGGTCCGGTGCCAGGTCGAGGCCCCCGAGGGGTGGGGCAAGGGGATGACGTCGGTGGCGACGCCGTGGAAGGTGGCGGCGTGGACCCGCCCCACCACGTCGGCGAGCGGGGCGGCGGGCAGGACCTGGGCGATGGCCAGCTTGCCGACGGGGAGGACCAGGCGCGGCCGGAGCAGGGCGACCTCGGCGGCGAGGTAGGTGCGGCAGCGCTCGATCTCGTCGGGCGCCGGCACCCGATCGCCGCCCTTGGGATCCTTGCCCGGGAAGCAGCGGCACACCGCCGCCATGTAGACCCGGTCGCGGACGGCCTCCTCGTCGAGGCCGTGCGCCGCGAACCAGCGGAACAGGGTCTTGCCGGCGGTCCAGGCGAAGGGCTTGCCGGCCGGGCCCTCGTGGGTGCCGGGGGCCTGGCCGATCAGCAGGACCTCCGACCACACCGGCCGCCCGGTCACCACCGGCCCGATCATCTGTGGGCAGCGCCGGCACTCCCGCAGCGCGGCCACGTGATCGTCGAGCACCCGGAGGCGGTTGGGTGAGCGGTTGGTCACGCACCGCACTATGCATGGACGGGCCGATCACAACAACCGGGCGGCCGTCGCCGGGTGCGCTATCCTGGGGGCGTGACCACCACCCCCGCCGAGAACCAGGAGCTCATCCGACGAATCCTCGGCGACGGCTACCTGGAGCTCCGGCTCACCCGGCTCGCCACCGACGAGGTGCCGGACCTGGCGTCCAAGGTCCAGGTCGACGTCACCGAGCGCGGCGTCGCCCACGCGATCGAGGGCGAGGGCGTCGGCCCCATCGACGCGCTGTGGGGCGCGCTCATCGGCCGCTACGCCCGCGAGTACCAGTCCCTCAAGTCGATCACGCTGGCCGACTTCTCGGTCTCGGCGGCCATCGAGAGCAAGCGGCGCAAGGCCGGCCTCGACGCCCTGGCCAAGGTCGAGGTCACGGTGATCAACAGCGAGGGCCGGCGCTTCGTCTTCGCCGACGAGTCGCGCTCGGTCACGGCGTCGGCGGCGCGCACCGTGATCGCCGTCGCCGAGTACTTCGTGAACGCCGAGCGCGCGTTCGTCACCCTGTCCCACGCCCGCAAGGACGCGATCGCCCGCGGGCGCCACGACCTGGTCACCCGCTACACCGCCGAGCTGTCCGAGGTCGTGAAGAGCACCAGCGACGCCGAGGTCATCGAGTCGCTGCGCAAGGAGCTGGGCGGGCCCTGACCGGCATCAGCCGCAGGTCAGGTCGGGCTGGCAGGTCGCGGGCGGCGTGCAGTCCTCGTCGCCGTCGCACGACTCGAGGCCGGGGATCGTGACGTCGAGGGTGACCGCGCTCTCGACGTCGAGCTCGACGCAGCGGTCGCCGAGCCGGGCCGAGTCGGTGGTGGTGCGGCGGATCGACAGCGTGGGGAAGCCGGACAGGCCGTCGGCGACCAGGCTGGTGACCAGGGGCTCGGGGATCGTGAAGGCGCCGGTGTCCTCGACCACGCAGTCGACGCGGCTGCCGACGAGGCCGTGGCCGTTGACGTTGAGCGACAGCTCGACGCGGGCCGGGCCCGCCTGCGCCGGCGCCGTCCAGCTCACCGGCACCGCGGCGCCGGCCTGGACGCCGATCGTGGTGCCGGCGACGACCAGCGGCTCGATGCCCCAGCCGAGCAGGGTGAGGCCGTCGGCCTCGAGGCGCATGCCGGCGCCGGCGGCGAAGCCGGGGTGGGGCAGGGCGCCGGTGAAGCTGTAGAAGTAGGCGGGCGGGCGCGCCGGCATCGACACCGCGGCTGCCAGGCCGGCGACGGTCACCGTGCCGACGTCCTGGGCCACCGGCGCCGCGATGCAGGTGCCGCCGGGGCCGCAGATCTGGCCGCCGGTGCAGCCCGGGTTGCACACCAGCGTCGGCGAGCGCAGCCAGGTGCAGGCGCCGGCGGTGGCCAGCGGCTCGAGCACCCGGCTCGGGGTCACGGCGTCGAAGACCTGGCCCTGGACCGCGGTGAAGCCGTCGCCGAGGATGATGTCGAAGCCGCCGACGTGCGACGCCAGCGGGCACGGCGCGTAGGTCAGGCCGGAGACGTCGATGTCGCCGTCGCCGTCCCCGTCGTCGCCGCCGCACGCGGCGCTCGCGCTCGCCAGCGCGACCAGCGCGACCAGCGTGACCAGGCCGAACGGCGCGGCGGCCGCGGGGGGCCGGGCGCGGGCGCCGGTGACGAGCGGCGGCGTCACGATCACGGCTCCAGCGCGAAGCAGTAGATCCCGCCCCAGCCGCCGCCGGCCCCGACGCTGGTGCCGGTGCCGGGGCCGTTCTGCACCAGGTTCACGCCCGGCGAGCAGCCGCGGGCGGTGTGGGTGCGGATCCAGTGCTGGCCGCTCATCGCCGGCCACGAGTGGCCCAGCCGCACGATGTTGGCGGTGCCAGGGCTGGCGTCCGTCCAGTCGTTGCAGGCGTGGGCGGCGCTCGAGCCGTCGAAGCGGCCCTGGGTGTTCGAGGCGGTGAGGACGTCGTGGCTGTCGCCGAGCGTGGTGAGCGGCGTGCCGTGCTCGTCGGGGAGATCGGTGATGGTGGCGGCGTCGCCGGCGGGCCGGTTGCCGGCGACCAGCCCGGCCGGGTTCTCGGCGATGAGTCGCTGGTTGCGATCGTACCAGGGGCCGCTGCCGATGCGGTCGATGGCGTGGAGCGGGCTGCCGCCGTTGTAGATGGAGAGGAACGCGCGCCAGGTCTTGTGGCCGAAGCCGACGCCGGCGGCGGCGGTCTGGCAGATCTGATCGGCGCCGGCGAGACCGCCGAGGTCGCCGCCGAACCCGTCCTGGCTTCCGGACTGCTGGCGCATGGTCTCCAGGCTGGTCACGAAGAAGCTGAAGCGGACGTCGGGGGCGTCGGGCCCGGCGTCGATGTCGCCGCCGCCGTCGCCGTCGCCGCCGCCGTCGCCGCCGTCGCCGCCACCGCAGCCGGCGAGGGCGAGGGCGAGGGCGGCCGCGAGGCCCAGGGTCCGGACCGCGGTCGTGAGGGGTCGAGTTCGCAGCGTCATGCAGGTCACTCCGGGTGCGGTGAGCACGTGTTTGGGGCTGTCCAAGCCTGGGCGCTCGGGCTTAAGATTCTCTTACGGAAACGGCACGACGATGCGACCAGGCTGTAACCATCGCTGACCTCGGCGCACCTCCGTGCCCTCACCCGCCCCCATGACGATCGCCCGCGATCCCGCACGCTTCGACGGCGATGGTGACGGCGAGGCCGACCGCGACGCCGACCGCGAGGCCGACGTCGCGCCGTGGCGGGCGGTGGCCGCGGCCTTCCCCCGGGCGTCGGCGGAGCTGCGGGAGCGGCGCGAGCTCCTGCGCCGGATCGACACCAAGTTCGTGTGCCCGGCGGACCTGGCCCGCGCGCTGGTGGTGGGCCTCGCCCCCCACTACGCCGCGCTCGCGGTGCCGTCGGGCAACCTCGCCACCTACGACAGCCTCTACTACGACACCGCCGATCTGCGCTGCTACCACGATCATCGCCGCGGGCGGCGCCTGCGCCACAAGGTGCGCGTCCGCCACTACCCCGATCGCGACCTCAGCTACCTCGAGGTCAAGAGCAAGCGCAACGAGGACGTCACCGAGAAGCACCGGCGCGCGCTGCGGTTCGGCGACGAGACGCTGGGGCCCGCCGAGCGCGCGTTCGTGGCCGCGGTCACGCCCCTGCCGGTCGACGACCTGCGCCCGGCCCTGCGCGTCGGCTTCCGCCGGCTCAGCCTGGTCGCCCTGGGGGGCGCCGAGCGGGTCACGATCGATCTCGGGCTCACCGCGGCCCCCCCCGACGGCGCGCGCTGGAGCATCGACGACGTGGTCGTGATCGAGGTCAAGCAGTCGCCGTTCTGCGTGCGCACGCCGGTCATGCAGGCCCTGTACGGCGCCGGCCTGCGCGAGCGCTCGATGAGCAAGTACACGCTCGCCAGCGCGATCCTCCGCGCCGGGATCCGGCGCAACCGCCTCCTGCCCGAGCTGCGCGCGCTCGGATCGGCGGCCCATCCGCCCCGCGCGGGCCGCGCGCGGTGAACGTCGTCCCCATGTCCACCCCCATGCCCAGCCCCGTGCCCAGCCCCGTGTCCAGCCCCGTGTCCAGCCCCATGTCCAGCCCCATGTCCAGCCCCACGTCCCACCCCGTGAGCCCGTCGTGACCCCGAACGACCTCCTCGGCACCGAGCGCTTCCTCGATTCGACCGACTTCCTCCGCCTGGTGACGCGGCTCGGCGTCGATCTCGGGTTCGTGTCGCTGGTGATCCTTCTGGTCTACTACCGGCTGTACCGCAACCGCGAGTACGTCTTCACGTACTACGTCTTCAACCTCATCACCTTCGCGATGTGCATGCTCCTGCGCAAGGTGCCGATGGAGCTCGGCTTCGCGCGCGGGCTGTTCGCGGTGTTCGGCATCCTGCGCTACCGCACCGAGGAGATCCGGATCCGCGATCTCACGTACCTGTTCGTGATGATCGGGCTCGGGATCATCAACGGCGTCGCCAACAAGAAGGTCTCGGCCGCCGAGCTGCTGCTGGTCAACGCCGCGATCATCGCCACCGTCGCCGTGCTCGAGCTGCCGCGCTCGGCGCGGCGCCACGGCTCGACGCCGATGCTCTACGACAACCTGGCGCTCCTGCGCCCCGAGAACCGCGACGCGCTGCACGCCGATCTCGCCGCCCGCACCGGCCTCGACGTGGTCCGGGTCGCGGTCCACCGCATCGACCTCCTGCGCGACGCCGCCGAGGTCACCGTGTTCTACCGTGGCGGCAAGCCCGCCGAGGAGGTCCGCCGTGATGCCGCCTGAACCTGCTCTCCGGCCCGGCGTGGCCGCGCTCGCCGCCGCCGTCGCGCTCGCCCTCGGCGCGGCCGCATGCGGCGACGACGCGCCGGTCGATCCCGACGGCGGCCCGGTCACCTGCACCACCCCGGCGGCCCAGCGCTACCTGCCGCTGGCGGTGGGGCGGAGCTGGAGCTACGACACCTCGCGCACCGGCGAGCCGGTGGTGGTCAAGACCAACACCGTCGAGGCCCTCGAGGACGTGGGCGAGCGCAAGGCCGGCATCACCGCCTACCGGATCCGGACCGCCAAGAGCGGCGGCCAGGGCGACGTCGTGAGCTGGCAGGAGGACCTGTGCTCGTCGATCGTGCGCCACCGCGAGCACGAGCTCGACCCCGGCGGCGCCATGCTCATCGACCGCTTCTTCGTCCCCGGCAAGCTCCGCGTCGACGAGACCGCCGCCCACACCGCGATGGGGGCGACCTGGACCACCGCCCACACCGAGGTCGAGATCGATCCCATCCTCGGCACCAAGACCGTGTCCAAGGAGGAGACGTGGACGGTCGAGGCGGTGGCGGAGGAGGTCACGGTGCCGGCCGGCACCTTCACCGCGCTCAAGGTGCGCAAGGTCACCTCGGGCAACGCCGACAAGCTCTACTGGTTCGCCCCCGGCGTGGGCAAGGTCCGGGAGGAGGGCGAGCAGGTCGAGGTGCTGACCGCCTTCGTGGTGCCATGACCGACGCGATGACCCGGATGGTGAGGCCGAGCGGGGCGTGGCGTCCGCGCGCCACGTCGGCCGCCCTGGCCGCGCTGGCCGGGGCCGCGACCCTCGCCGCGACCGCCTGCGGCGGCGACGGCCCGGTCTGCCTCGGCCTCACCGCCGACGTCGAGGTCGCGCGCACCCTGGGCTGCGCCGACGACTTCCGCGCCCTGGCGTCGCGGCCGCTCGACGCGACGATCCCCGGGGCGCGCTCGGTCAAGACCGTGGTCGACCGGGTCGACGGCGACGCCCTGTACTTCCAGAACAGCGTCACCTACGAGACCCACTACCAGTTCGTGTCGCGCCACCTGTCCGGCGACGGTCTGCCGGTGGTGCCGATGCTGGGCGAGTTCAACACCAGCGAGTACTTCTCCCCCAGCCGTCGCTTCCTGCTCGGCGCGCTCACGCACTACGAGCAGCCCGACAAGTGGGTCTACGAGATCTCGCCGTACGACACCGCCGACGCGTCGATGATCGCCACCGCGTACGCCGCGATCGCCGGCGCCTCCTTCATCGGCCGCGACCTCTACTTCCACCCCACCTCCGAGGCGATCGAGGCGGTGGTGCCGGGCCTGCCGGCGTCGGTCCGGGTGATCACGACCGACGAGCTCTACGCCGGCATCACCTACCAGCCGCTCAACGTCGCCGAGAGCTACGGCCAGCTCCGCTTCTTCACCGCCGACGCCCTGTCGCGCGGCGACGCCTACCTGAGCTTCCGCGACATCGCGGTCCTCGACCGGGTGCCCAACGACATCTCGGTGGCGATGGGCATCATCACCGGCGAGTTCCAGACCCCGCTGTCGCACGTCAACGTCCTGTCCAAGAACCGCGGCACCCCCAACATGGCGCTGCGCGGCGCCTTCGACAGCGCCGAGCTGCGCGCGCTGGCCGGCAAGTGGGTCCGGCTCCGGGTCGACCTCTTCGACTACGAGCTGGTCGAGGTCACCCAGGCCGAGGCCGACGCGTGGTGGGAGGCGCACCGGCCGGCGGAGCTCCAGGTGCCGGGCCTCGACCTGACCGCGACCGACCTCCGCGACGACGTCGACCTGATCGACGCCGGCGCCAGTGGCGCGGCCCTCCGGGACGCGGTCAAGGCCGCGACCCGCGCCTACGGCGGCAAGGCCGCCCACTTCGGCGCCCTCACCCACGTCGCCGGCGTGCCGATGCCGCGCGGCTTCGCGGTGCCGGTCCTCTACTACCGCCAGTTCATGGAGGCCAACGGGTTCGACGCCCGGGTCACCGCGCTCCTGGCCGAGCCCGGCTTCCAGAACGACCCCGGCACGCGCGACCAGGCCCTGGCCACGCTGCGCGCGGACATGGCGGCGGCGCCGCTCGACCCGGCGTTCGTGCAGCTCGTCACCGCCAAGCTCGAGGCCGAGTACCCGGGGGTGCGCATGCGCTTCCGCTCCAGCACCAACGCCGAGGATCTCGACGGCTTCACCGGCGCCGGCCTCTACACCTCGCGCTCGGGTCAGGTCGGCGACCTCGAGGATCCGATCGAGGACGCGATCCGCGAGGTGTGGGCGAGCGTCTGGAACTTCAAGGCGTTCGAGGAGCGGAGCTACCGCGGCATCGATCACCTGGCGGTGGGCATGGCGCTGCTCGTCCACCGCGCCTTCCCCGACGAGGAGGCCAACGGCGTGGCCCTGACCAACAACCCCTACGACACCAGCGGCCTCAACCCGGCGCTCTACATCAACGTCCAGCTCGGCGGCGAGTCGGTCGTGCTGCCGCCGGCGGGGGTGACGACCGATCAGCTCCTGGTGTTCTGGTCGCAGCAGGGCCAGCCCGTGGTCTACCTCAAGCGCTCGAACCTGACCGCGCCCGGCATGACGGTCCTGACCACGACCCAGCTCTTCGAGCTCGCCGACGCGCTCGATCGCATCCACACGCACTTCCGCGCCGCGTACGGCGCCACCGCCGGCGCCTGGTACGCGATGGACGTCGAGTTCAAGTTCGAGGGCCTGCCCGGCGAGACGCCCCGGCTCTACGTCAAGCAGGCGCGGCCGCACGGGCAGGCCGGCTCGTGAGGCGCGCGTCGCGGGGGGGGGGCGTCACCGTGATCGCGCTGGCGCTGGCGGCCGCCGCGTCGCCGGCGTCGGCCGACGCCGGGGCACGCAAGGCGACGAAGGGCAAGCCGGCGCAGGACGAGCGGGCGCCCGAGGCGCCGACGGACGAGCCGGCGGGGTTCGCGGGCTGGGGCGACGGCGAGGAGGAGGGCCCGTCGGGGTCGGAGCCGCTGTCGATCGCCGGCCGCGTCTTCGCCCGCGCCGTCGCGTCGTCGGTCGAGAGCGAGCCGTGGCGCGGCGAGGTCCAGCTCGACAGCGCGCGCCTCGGCGTCAACTACCGCTGGAAGGACCGGGTGCGGACCAAGGTCTCGTTCGAGGCCGCCGGCGGCGAGGTCGAGGTCCGCGACGCCTTCGTCGAGGTCGCCGCCAGCCGCTGCGTCCGGGTGCGGGCCGGGCGCTTCAAGCTGCCGGTGTCGGCGGTGGAGCTGGCCTCGGCCTGGCAGCTCCCCACCATCGACCGCGGTCAGGTCGCCGAGGTGCTCGAGGACGGCATCACGCTGACCGGCCGCCGCGACGCGATCCAGGTCCGCTGGGAGCCGGTCGCGCGCGCCCGGGTCACGGTCGCGGTCTCGCAGTCGGTGTCGACGGCCGGCGCCGACCCGTCGCGGCCGCTCGCCGACGGCGCCGGGCTGGCCGCGACGGTGCGCGGCGAGCTCGACGTGGTCGCCGGCGTGCGCGTCGGCGCGGTAGCGTCGACCCGCGAGGTCATCGACGGCGCGACCGCGCGCCGCTACCCGGCGGCCGCGCTCGATCTCGAGCTCGACCTCGACGACGCCAAGGTGCGCGGCCCCGCCCGCGGCCTCCGGCTGTGGGCCGACGTCGTGGTCGGCCAGAGCCACCTCGGGGCGGTCACCGCCGGCCGCGAGCGCACCAGCTTCGTCGCCGCCCACGCCGCCGCCGGCTGGCGGGCCGGCGGGCGCAAGAAGGGCAAGCCCTACGTCGAGCCCTACGCCCTGGGCGGCCTGGTCAACCCGAGCCTGGCCCGCAAGCGCGACGACGTGAGCGAGGTCATCGTCGGGGTCGCCGCCGGCCGCTGGAAGCGGTGGCGGGCCCAGGCCCAGCTCTCGGTGGTCGCCGCCCGCGGCCTGCGCCCGGCCGGGCTGCGCGGCGCCCAGCGCGACGTCGACGACGAGCTGCGCGCCACGGTCCAGCTCGGCGCCGCGTTCTGATCCGAACCCGGATCCGAACCCGAGCCCCTTCGACTCCGCCCCGTCGGGGCTTCGCTCCTGACGAACGGCGCCGGCAAGCGCCCGACATCGCTCGCGCGGGGCCCATCTTTCCGGTCGGCCTGAGCCGCCCGAGCGACAGCGAGGGCGTGTCGAAGGCCGACAAGCCGCGGCTGCGTGCCG
>CAADGB010000551.1 GCA_900696455.1 uncultured delta proteobacterium | reverse complement strand
CGGAGATCGCGGGAAACGAACGGGAAGAAGCCGCGGCTTGTCGGCCTTCGACACGCCCTCGCTTGCGCTCGGGCGGCTCAGGCCGACCGGAAAGGTGGGGCCGCGCGAGTGATGTCGGGCGCTTGCCCGGCGCCGTTCGTTAGGAGCGGAGCCCCGGAGGGGCGGAGTCGAAGGGACTCGGGACTCGGACTCGGACGCCCTCCCCGTTCGCCCTGAGCGGAGCCCCGGAGGGGCGGAGTCGAGGGGACTCGGACTCGGACTCGGACGCCCTCCCCGTTCGCCCTGAGCGGAGCCCCGGAGGGGCGGAGTCGAAGGGACTCGGGACTCGCGACTCGCGACGGGCTCGCGCTCGGTGCGTCAGCTACCGCGCAGGCGCGCGACGTACGCCTCCAGCAGCGGGAGGCGATCGTTGCCCCAGAACAGGGTGTCGCCGACGAACAGGGCGGGCGCGCCGAAGGCGCCGCGGCGGACGGCCTCGTCGGTGGTGGCGCGGAGCTGGTCCTTGGTCTCCGGCTGGTCGATGGCGGCCACCACCGCGGCGCCGTCGAGCCCGGCGGCGGCGGCGACCGCGGCGATCACCGGATCCGCGCTGATGTCCTGATCCTCGGCCCAGTAGGCGCGGAAGAGCGCCAGCGCGAAGGCCGGCACCGCCGCCGGACCGTGCGCCCGCTCGACCCCGGCCAGCGCTCGCTGGGCGCGCAGCGTGTTCATGGGGAAGCGGCTCGGCACCCGGAACGGGACGCCGTAGTGCTGCGACCACAGCGCCATGTCGCCCATCATCCAGCGCGCCTTGGCCGGGATGCGCGCCGGCATGTCGTTGCCGGTGGCCTTGAAGACGCCGCCGAGGAGGAACGGCCGGAAGCGCACCGGCAGCCCGGTGCGCGCCGCCAGCCCCTCGGCCTGGGTGGCGGCCAGGTAGCTGTAGGAGGAGCCGACGTCGAAGAACAGCTCGATCTCGGCGGGCAGCGCGGGCATGGTCATGGCGGGCTCCTCGGTCGCTGGGTCGCTGGGTCGGTCGCGGGTCGCTGGGTCGCTGCGGCGCTGGGTCGCCAGGCCGGCGGCTGCGCGCGCGTCGCGGCCAGCGGCGTGCGCGGCGCGCGTCCGCGCCGGCTCAGCCGTCGCGCGACAGGAAGGCGAAGTAGCGCTCGGGCAGGTCGTCGAACACGAGCTGCCCGTCGCACTTCGGGCACTGGAACGTGGGCGGCTCCATCCCCGAGGCCAGGATCGCCGCCGACTGCAGGAGCCGCTCCTCCTGGTGATCGCAGGCGGCGCAGTGGTAGGGCGCGAAGAACGAGGTCACCGTGCCGCGGCCGACCACGTCCTCGACCATCGACGCCTGGAGCACGAACGGCACCGAGCAGGCGTGGAACTCGTAGCCCTGGATGGGGGCGGCGCGCAGGAACTCGCACCAGGCCCGCACGCCCAGCGAGTTCATGTAGCGGACCTGGGCCATGTCGAAGTCGACGCGGCCGACCATCGAGTCGGCCAGCTCGTCGAAGCGCGTGGCCTCGGTGAAGTCGCCCTTGAGCACGACCCGGATGCGCTGGGTCTCGTGGACGATCTCCCACTGCGTGAGCCGGGCCAGCATCGCGCGGCCGCGCTCGTCGAGGTTGGGGTACTCGGCGCCGACCACGGTCTTGGGGGCGCCGCTCGACGACGTCGCCGGCTGCGCCCACACCACCTGGGCCGGGATCTCGACCGCGCCCGAGCCGTCCTCGGGGGTGATGCGCACGGTGAGCGCCGCGCCCTCGGCCACCGGCGTCCGGCTGACCAGGCGCACGCCGTCGACCGAGAGGTTGGTGATGCTGGCGTCGAGCTCCTTGCCGTCGGCGGTGACCGCGAGGCCGTAGCGCTCGGCGCCGCGGCGCGGCTGGCCGAGCTGGATCGCGACGACGTCGTAGAGCTCGTCGGCGCTCATCGGCGCCACCAGGACCTCGTCGCAGCCGCAGGCGCCGACCCGACGCATCTGCTCGCCGCTCAGGCGCTTGCCGATGACCAGGACCACCCGGGTCGCGGGCGCCGCCGCCTTGATCTTCTCGGCCAGCTCGTAGCCGGTGACGCCGGGCATCTCGGCGTCGAGGAGCGCCAGCGTGGGGCGGTGGGCCTCGAACTCGCGCCACGCCTCCTCGCCGCTCGATGCCACGCGTTGCTCCAGCTCCAGGCGACGGAACGAGGGAGCGGCCAGGTGCCTCAGGAGCTCGCTGTTGTTCGAGACCAGGACCAGTGGCACGTCCTCTACCGTATCACAGCTACCTGGGGGTTCCGCCGCCACCCGTCCCGGAACGCCTCGCGATCTCATGCGTTTTCCGCCTACACCGCGCCCGGCCTCGCCGGCACCGGCCGTGAACGGCTGGTCGGACGCGCCTACACGAGCGCCAGGATGATCACCAGGAACGTGATCAGGAGGACGCCGATCCCGGCCAGCACCGCGCAGCCGCGCAGGAGCGAGCCGCGATCGTAGGCGTCGCGCTCGGCGGTCAGGCGATCGATCTCGGTCGTGCGGGCGTTGATGGCGTGGCGCAGCCGATCGATGCGGCCGTACAGGTCGCCGAACTCGGGCCGCTCGACGCGGTGGAGGTTGATGAGCGTGCCGAGGTTGACCAGGCGGCGGTTGATCTCGCCCTCGATCAGCTCCTTCTCGCGCGCCTTGCGGGCGGCCTCGGCGTCGAGCTCGGCGAGGCGGTGGCGGTGGCCCTCGCGGGCGTCGGCCAGCGACCGGCGCTGCTGGTCGACCTCGACGCGCGCCTCCTCGACCCGGGTCTGGGCCGCGCTGATCGGCCGGTCGAGGGCGGCCAGCCGCCGCTCCTGCTCCTGCCGCTCGGGATCGAGGGAGGCGGCCTCGCGCCGGTGGCCGTCGGCCATGCGACGCAGCTCGCTGCGGGTCTCGCCCAGCGGCGCGTTGCCGGCCTCGGCGTCGCGCTGCTCGGCGGTCTTGAGGTAGGCGTTCTGCCGCCGCTCCAGCTCCTTGCGCTTGTCGCGGATGCCGCGGCGCTGGGCCTCGAGGTTGGAGAGCTCGCGCTGCGCTTCCTCGAGCACCTTCTCGGCCTCGGTGACCTTGATCGTGCGCTCGCGCTCGAGCTCCTCGTAGCGGGCGGTCTCCTCGAGCTTGCGGCCGCCGATCTCCTGGCCCTGCTGGACCATCTGATCGCGGCGGGCCTCGGCGTCGTCGATGGCCTGGTTCTCGGCGGCGAGCACGCGGTTGTCGACGCCGAGGCCACGCGCGGCGCGGCCGAGCTGCAGCAGGACGCCGTCGAGCGCCTCGGTGTCGCCGTTGATCTCGGCCTGCAGCACCTTGACCGCGCGCCGACGCTGCCAGCGCGCGCGCCCGAACGTGATGGCGTAGCGGGCGAGGTTGACGGGGCCCGGATCGGGGACCGGCGGGATGGGCAGGACCTGCGGCGGCGTGAACGGCCGGTCGACCAGCGCCTCCTCGCGCACGATGCGCGTGGGGGGCGGATCGAGCGAGGTGGCGTCGCGGCCCGGGAGCTTCGTCGCCGACGGAGTCGCCGGCGCCGGCGGCAGCTTGGGCGGCAGGGGCACCGCGGCGGCATGCGCGGCGGCGGGCGCGGCGGCGGCGGTGGACGCGGCGGCGCCGGACGAGGAGGCGGCGGGGAGCGGCGGCGGCAACGTGGAGGCCTTGGGCCGCGGCGGCGCGGCGTCGAGCGGCGGCAGCGTGGTCGATCGGCGGCGCGCCGGGTCCAGCGGCGGTGCCGGCGGCGCCGGCGGTGCGGCCGAGACCGTGGTGCGCGTGACGTCGGCCGGCGCCGCCCCGGTCGCGACCGCGGTCCGCGTGGCGTCGCCGGCCGGATCGGCGGGAGCGGCCGGATCGCCGGCGACCAGCGTCCGGGTGTGGGTGTCGTCGCCCACCTCCGCGCCCGCGGGCCTGGCGGACGGCGGCGGCGACGGCGACGGCGGCGGCGCCAGCTCACCCAGCTCATCGCCGACGCCGGTGGCCTCGATCAGCCACGAGGCGTCGATGGGTCGCGTGGCCTCCACCGGCGGCGGCGGCTCGGGCCCAGCCGGCGGCGGCGGCGCGGGCGTGGCCGCGACCGTGGTGCGCGTGGCCTCCCCGATCACGTCGCCGCGGCGGCGCGCGTCGCTGCCGGCGGGGCGGACCTCGGCGGTGGCGCTCTTGCGCCGCGCCGCGGTGGGCGGCGGCAGGAGGCCGGTGCGCATCGCCCGTCGCTCGTCGTCCCGCGTCGGCACGGTGACCGCCCCCGACGCCGGCGCGGGCGGGGCCGAGCTCGGCGCCGCCCCCGCCGCCCCGGGCGCCCGCTTGCGCGTGGGCGGCGGCGGCAGCCGGCGGCCGCACTGCACGCAGGTCGCCGCCTCGACGACGTTCTCGGCCACGCAGAACGGACAGAAGCGCACCGCCCTAGTCCCTGCCGGCGGCGCGACCGGCGCGCTCGTACACCACCTCGCCGCCGACGACGGTCATCGCCACCCGGGCGTCGAGGAGGCCGCGGTCCGGGGTCAGCGCGCGGTCGTAGACGGTGACGTCGGCGACGAAGCCGGCCACCAGGCGGCCGCGGTGATCCTCGACGAAGCCCGCCTCCGCCGGCGCTGCCGTGAACGCGTAGATCGCCTCGTCGAGGGTCATCCGCTGCGCAGGATACCAGCCCTCGGCCGGGCTCCCCGCCGGATCGCGGCGGGTGACCGCGGCGTAGAGGCCGAGCTGGGGCGAGGTCTCCTCGACCGGGAAGTCGCTGCCGGCGACGATGAGGCCGCCGGCGTCGAGCACGCTGCGCCAGGCGTACGCGCCCCGCACCCGCTCCGGCCCCAGCCGGGCCTCGGCCCACGGCATGTCGCTGGTGGCGTGGGTCGGCTGCATCGAGGCCAGCACGCCGAGCCGGGCCAGGCGCTCGACGTCGGCCGCGGTCATGACCTGGGCGTGCTCGACGCGCAGCCGCAGGTCGACGCCGGGCTGCCGCGCCGCCGCCGCCTCGTAGGCGTCGAGGGTGGCGGCCACCGCGGCGTCGCCGATGGCGTGGGTCGCGATCTGCCAGCCGGCGCCGGTGGCGGCGATCACCGCCTCGCGCAGGGCGGCGGGCTCGATCACCCACAGCCCGCGGTTGCCGGGGTCGTCGCTGTAGTCGGCGGCCAGCTTCGCCCCCCGCGAGCCGAGGGCGCCGTCGGCGAACAGCTTCATGCCGACCACCGCGAAGTAGGCGTCGCCGTCGTCGGGCTCGAGCTCGCGCTCGCCCAGGCGCGCCGCCAGCTCCGGCGAGCCGGCCAGGTAGGCGTTGACCCGCAGCGGCAGCTCGCCGCTGGCGGCCAGGCGCCGGTAGACCGCCACCGTCTCGTCGTCGACGCCCATCTCGTGCACGCCGGTGAGGCCGACCTCGATCGCGACCTGGGCGGCGCGGCGGATCCGGCGCTCGCGCACCTCCGGCCCCGGCGCCGGGACGTGGCGCTCGACCAGGTCCATGGCGGTGTCGATCAGCACGCCGGTCGGCTCGCCGGCGGCGTCGCGCACGATCTTGCCGCCCGGCGGATCCGGCGTGTCGCGGGTGACCCCGGCGCGCCGGAGCGCGGCGCTGTTGGCCCACAGGGCGTGGCCGTCGACGCGGCGCAGCGCCGCCGGCCGCTCGCCGAGCGCGGCGTCGAGGCTGGCCCGGGTCGGGAACGAGCCGCCCCAGCGGTTCTGATCCCAGCCGCGGCCCAGCAGCCACTCGCCGGGCGCGCGCTCGAGCGCGGCCCGCGCCGCCAGCGCCGCCGCCGCCTGCTCCGACTCGAGCCCGCGCAGCGAGACGTTCTCGAGCGAGGCGCCGAGGCCGTAGAGGTGGCAGTGGCCGTCGACGAGGCCGGGCACGACGGTGGCGCCGCCGAGCTCGACGACGCGGGTCTCGGGGCCGACCAGGGCCCGCACCGCCGCCTCGTCGCCCACCGCCATCACCCGGTTGCCGCGCACCGCCAGGCCGCGGACCCGCGGCCGCGCCGGGTCGTTGGTGACGATCTCGCCGCCGACCAGCACCAGGGTCGCGCGCTCGGGCGGACGGGTCGCCGGCGCCCCACCGCAGGCCGGCAGGGCCAGCGCCAGCGCCGCCAGCAACCCCGCGCCGCGGACGACGTCAGTCGGTGAGACCGATGGCCAGGTAGATCTCGTAGTCACCCCGCTCGACACCGTACCCGAAATCGAGGCCCAGCAGGGGCAGCACGATCTGCCGAAGGTAGAACCGGGTGCCGACCCCGACCGAGTTGCGGAGCGGGGCGAGGCCGCGAGCGCCGGCGCCCGGCAGGTAGTCGCGGACCCCGGGCCCGTCGTCGGGGTCGCGGAACGTCACGTACGACGCGTCCCAGAAGGTCAGGCCGCGCACGGCGAGGCCGCGGACCGTGAACATCGGCACCGAGTACTCGGCGTTGGCGGTGACCCGGAGGTCGCCGCGGAACTGGTTGTTCTTCCACCCCCGCTGCGACGTGCCGCCGGCGGTGAACTCCTGCTGGAAGGGCAGGTCGTGGCCGACGCCGACGCTGCCCCGCACCACCAGGTTGTGGCGGGCGAGGAAGCGCATCGCGCGGGCGAGCTGCACGCCGCCGTACCAGTACTGGAAGTCCGAGCCGAGGCCGGGCAGCGCGTGCTCGAAGCTGGCGGTGAAGCGGTAGCCCGACGAGATGCCGTACCAGTTGGCGCGGGTGTCGACGCCCAGCGACAGCTCGCCCGAGACGTCCCAGCCGCCGACGCCGGGCGCGGCCAGGGTGGTGGCGTCGGGATCGACGTCGGCCAGGGCCGCGCCCTCGGCCAGCTCGAGCCTGGAGTAGCCGACGCGGGCGCCGCGCAGCCGGGCGTCGACGGTGACGCCCTTCCACAGCGTCGTGCCGAGCCGGCCGCCGCCGTTGAGGTAGGTCAGGCGGGAGATGCGCAGCGGCCGCGGGTCGTCGCGCCAGCGGGTCGGCGACGCGTACTCGATGATGCGCCCGTACTTGAGGAACAGGTCGACCTGGCCCCGCAACCGGGTGCCGCCGATCGACGGATCGACGTAGGCGCCGATGAAGAACGTGTCGCCGGTGGCGACCTGGCCGTAGACCAGCAGCTTCTTGTTCTCGCCGAACAGGTTGTTCTCGCCGAAGCCGGCGCCCACGCCCTTGTTGGTGGGCTGGTTGTAGGCGGCGGGCGCGATCACCCACGAGTGCTTGTCGCGGGCGACGATCACCAGCCGGGTCCCGCCCGGCGCCGGCTCCCAGTAGACCTGGACCTCCTGGAACAGCCCGCTGGTGACCAGGTCCTGGCGCACGCGCTCGGCGACGTCGGGGCGCAGCTCGTCGCCGGTCGCGACCCCGGCGATGGGCTTGACCGTGGCGTCGGTGGTCTTGGTGTTGCCGTCGACCCGGATCTCGACGATGCGCTCGGCCGCGGCGTGGCCGGCCCACAGGCCCGTCAGGACCACGACGAGCGGGGCGACGCGCCTCACCGCGCCAGTATACCGTGATATGACGCGCCTCATGAACCCCGCCGAAGTCGCCACGTCACTCGTGATCGAACGCACGCTGTCGTCGAGTCCGGCCTACCGCAAGGTCGACGACTCGCTCTACGTGATCAAGCAGGGCTCGGCCTACGTCATGGTGGCGATCGTGCCGTGGGGCAAGGACAAGGCCTGCGTCCGCTGCACCGCCCAGCTCGTCAAGGGCATCAAGCTCGATCACAAGCTGGCGGCCCAGCTCCTCGAGCTCAACAGCTTCCTCCGCTTCGGCGCCTTCGCCTGGGATCCGCAGCAGGAGACCGTGCTGTTCGTGCACTCGATCCTGGGCGGCACCACGCTCGATCCGGACGAGCTGACCGCGACCTTGCGCGACGTGGCGCTCATCGCCGACGAGTACGACGACAAGCTGGTCGACAAGTACGGCGGCCAGCGCATGCTCGACCTGCTCGAGGAGGCGGCGCTGGAGCGGCTGATGGAGAAGCACCCGCGCGACTTCGACCTGGGGCACTGACCGTGGCCGCCCACGACGATCCGTCGCTCGGCTTCGGCACCCGCGCGATCCACGCCGGGCAGTCGCCCGATCCCACCACCGGCGCGGTGATGACGCCGGTGTACTACACCTCGACCTACGCCCAGACCGCGCCCGGCGAGCACAAGGGGTTCGAGTACTCGCGGACGCACAACCTCACCCGGTTCGCGCTCGAGGCCAACCTGGCCTCGCTCGAGGGCGGGACCCACGGCCTGTGCTTCGCCTCGGGGCTGGCCGCGACCTCGACGGTGCTGCAGCTCTTCGACGCCGGCAGCCACGTCATCGCCTGCGACGACCTCTACGGCGGCACCTTCCGGCTGTTCGACAAGGTCTACCGCCGCCACGGCTTCGAGTTCAGCTACGTCGACCCGGTGGCGGGGGCGGCCGCGGTCGAGGCCGCGATCCGGCCCACCACCCGCCTGGTGTGGATCGAGACCCCGACCAACCCGATGCTCAAGCTCACCGACATCGCGGCGGTGGCCGAGGTCTGCAAGCGGCGCGGGCTCCTGCTCGCCGTCGACAACACGTTCATGACCCCGTTCCTGCAGCGGCCGCTCGAGCTGGGCGCCGACCTCGTCTGCCACTCGATGACCAAGTACCTGAACGGCCACTCCGACGTGGTCGGCGGCTGCCTGGTGGTGCGCGACGACGACCTGCGGGCGCGGCTGGCGTTCCTGCAGAACGCGGTGGGCGCGGTGCCGTCGCCGATGGACTCGTTCCTGGTCATGCGCGGCACCAAGACCCTGCACGTCCGCATGCAGCGCCACGAGGAGAACGCGCGGGCGCTGGCCGAGTGGCTGGCCGGCCACGCCCAGGTCGAGCACATCATCTACCCCGGCCTCGAGCGCCACCCCCAGCACGCCCTGGCGCGCCGCCAGCAGCGCGGCTTCGGCGGGATGATCTCGTTCGTCCTCCGCGGCGGGCTCGAGGCGTCGCGGCGCTTCCTGTCGGCCTGCCAGATCTTCACCCTCGCCGAGTCGCTGGGCGGCGTCGAGTCGCTCATCGAGCACCCGGCGATCATGACCCACGCCAGCGTGCCGGCCGACCGCCGCGCCGCCCTCGGCATCGTCGACGGCTTCATCCGCCTCTCGGTCGGCATCGAGGACCTCGCCGACCTGCGCGGCGATCTCGAGCGCGCCTTCGCCGCCGCCGCCGCCGCCTGAGCTCGTCGGCCCTGGCCGATCGCCTGGCCGGCTACTTCTTGTCCCAGGCGCCCGACTCGAGGTTGCCGACGATCTTGTCGAGCAGGTCGGCCGGGGGCTCGGGCTCGGGCAGGTTGCCGTAGATGGCGGCGACGTCGCGCTGGGGGGCGTCGTCGCCGTCGGGCGAGGCGCCGTAGCGGCCGTAGGGCTGGGCCGGCTTGCGGAGCTGGACCATGTTGCCGGTGGAGGCGGGCGAGATGAAGCCCTTCTTGAGCGCGGTGCCGACGCGGGCCGGGCAGCGGCAGGGGTTCATGGGGTCGACGTGCTCGCAGCGCGGCGCCAGGTAGTCGCCGACCTTCTGGCGGGCGCGCGACAGCCGGACCTTGTAGGCGCTGACGGTGACGCCCAGGGCCTTGGCCGCGTCGTCGTCGGGCAGCCGCATGACCTGGGCCGCCACGAACGCGGCGCGCTCGCCCGGCGACAGGCAGTTGATGACGCTGGTCATGCAGCCCTGCTTGAGCTCCCACAGCAGGAAGTCGCGCTGGGGGTCGGTGAGCGAGCGGACGACGTCGGTGCGGGTGGCCTCGCTGCGCAGGGTCTCGTCGAGGACGTCGAAGCTGACCTCGGGGGTGCGCGGCAGCCGCTTCTCGAGCACGTGGTTGGCGATGTGCAGGAGCCACAGCTCGGCGCGGGGGGCCTCCTCCGGCAGGTCGTCGCCGCCCAGGTAGGCGCGGTGGAAGACCTCCTCGACCACGCGCGCGGCGCGACCGTGGTCCAGCGTCATGCGGAAGCAGAAGTTGTAGACCCGACGCAGGTGCTGCCCGATCACGGGCTTGAAGCGGTCGCGGCGCCCCTTGGACAGCACGGCGGCATGGTATCACGGAGCCGTGGGCCGCCTCGCGATCCTCACGCTCCTGCTGGCGGGGTGTACCCCCGACGACGGCCGGCCGCCGCTGGCCCGGATCGACCTGTCGCCCCCCGCGATCCTGGAGAACGACGGCTACCAGACCGCGGTCACCCTCGACGGCACGGCGTCGGCCGATCCGCTCGACGACCCCGACGGCGCCCGGCCCCTGACCTTCGCCTGGCAGATCCTCGACGACGAGCACCGCTTCGAGGGCAGCCGGCCGACCTCACCGGCGCCGGTGGTCCGCATGCGCGGCGATCGCCCGGCCACGATCGTCCTCACCGTCACCGACGCCGACGGGCTGTCGGCCACGACCGTCGCCCGCATGCAGCTCACGGTGCGCTGAGCCGAGCGCAGCGAGGCGGCACTGGTCCGGATGAGATCGGACGAGCCCGTCTGCGGGCGAGGTCGATCGATCGAAGGAGAGCCTGGCATCGATTCGATGACAGGCTCTGAGCCGAGGCGCAGCCGAGGCGATCTGCTCCGACTCAGGTCGGCACCGTCTTCGCCGGGACCGACCGATCGACCAGCGCGTGTGATTCCTTCACACGCGCTGACCGCGACCGGCCTACTGCAGCCGCACGTTCAGCGCGTACGGCCCCTGCACCCCGGGGTTGTAGCCGTCGACGACGACGTAGTAGGTGCCGGCGGCGGTGGTCGTGTACGTGAGGGTCTCCGGCCCGCTGATGCTGGCGTCGGCGCCCGCCAGGCAGGTCGGGGTCAGGGTGCACGGCTGCACCAGCTCGAGCGAGATGTCCCAGGTCGTCGGGGTGGGGGTGGCGGTGGCGGTGATCGTCACCCCGGCGGCGACGGTGACCGCGTAGATGGCGTCGGGGCCGTCGGGGAGGTAGCCGGTGCAGCTCGACGGCGGGCGGATGTCGTCGGCGTACCCGGTGGTGTCGCCGGTGACCGTGACCCCGCCCGCGTTCATCGCGGCGGCGGTGAGGTCCTGGGCCTGGGCGCAGGTGTCGGGGCCGGTGCCAGCCGGCGCGTCGACGCTGGCGTCGGTCGCGGGCCCGGCGTCGGGGCCGGCGTCGGCCTGGGGGCCGTCGACCGCCGGCGGACCGTCGACCACGTCCTCCTTGCCGTCGGGGGCGACGGCGTCGACCGCGTCGCCGCCCTGGCCCTGGGCGCAGGCGGTCGCGAGCACGAGGCCGATGGCGAGCAGACGCGGACGCATCCCCCCATCCTGGCCAGGATCGTCCGCCCGTCGCAAGCGGCGCTCGCTGACCGGCGCTCGCCGCGAGCGGCGCTCACTGGGGAGCGCGGGCCGCAGGCGGTGGCCCGGCCGCGGCCGCACCGGTCGCAGGCTTGTCGGCCTGGCGCGCCGCGGACTTGCCGTTGGTGGGCGCCTCGACCGCCGCCAGCTCGGCGCTGATCTCGGCCAGGAGGTCGGCCTTCTCGCGGTAGGGCATGAACCCGCTCTTGAAGCCGGAGATGATGATCTCCTTGATCGTCGACAGCGGCCAGCCGTAGGCCTTGTGACACAGCCACAGCTCCTTGCTGACCGTGGTGTCGGTGATGAGCCGGTTGTCGGTGTTGATCGTCACCCGCAGGCCGTAGTCGACGTAGAAATCGACCGGGTGGCCCTCCCACGAGGTCGCGGCCTTGGTCTGCAGGTTCGACGACGGGCAGACCTCGAGCGGGATGCGGTGGTCGTTGACGTAGTTGAGCAGGTCGCCGTTCTCGACCAGCCGGGTGCCGTGGCCGATGCGGTGGGCGCCGCACTTGTGCAGCGCCTGGTGGATCGAGTCGGGGCCGAACGACTCGCCGGCGTGGGCGGTGCACGAGATGTTGTTGTCGATGACGAGCTGGAAGGCCTGGCGGTGGACCTTGGCCGGGTTGCCGACCTCGGCGCCGGCGACGTCGAAGCCGACCACGCCCCGGTTCTTGAAGGCCACGCACAGCTCGGCGATGCGGAGGCTCGACTCGCTCGACAGCGAGCGGATCGCGCACAGGATCACGCCGTAGCGGATGCCGTACTGGCGCTTGGCGGCGCGCAGCCCGCGCATGACCGCCTCGACCACCACCGCCGGGCGCAGCCCGAGCCGGGTGTGGAGCAGCGGCGAGTAGCGGACCTCGAGGTAGCGGACGTTCTCCTTCCACGCGTCCTCGGCCAGCTCGAACGCGGTGCGCTCGAGCGCCTCCTCGGTCTGCATCACCGACAGCGTGATGTCGAAGGCCTTGAGGTACTCCTCGAGGGAGCTGCAGCGCTCGCCGGCGTAGAGCAGGTTGTACAGCTCGCCGCGATCGAAGGTCGGCAGCGTGACGTGCTGCTTGCGCGCGAGGTCGAGGACGGTGTCGAGGCGCAGCGAGCCGTCGAGGTGGCAGTGGAGATCGGTCTTGGGCAGCGTCTCGATGAACTCGAGGGACAGCTCGGGAGTCATGGGCCACCTTCCCACCCCCGACCGCCCCGCGCAACCCGACGACGTCGCCGTCCCCGCCGTCGCCGCCGGCGCGCCGGCGCTGACGCGGTGCGTCCGGCCGTCGGCCTCAGGACGGCTGGCCGGCGCGGGCCCGGGCCTTGCGCTCGAGGCCCTCGAGCACGAGGCCGGAGACGTTGCGACCCTCGAGGGCCTCGATGTGGCGGATGCCGGTGGGCGAGGTGATGTTGAGCTCGGTCAGCTTGCCGCCGATGACGTCGAGGCCGACCAGGAGCTGGCCGTGCTCGCGCAGGACCGGCGCCACCGCCCGGATGATCGCCAGGTCGTCGACGTCGAGCTCGGTCCGCACCGGCTTGCCGCCGACGTGCAGGTTGCCGCGGGCCTCGTTGCGCGCCGGCACCCGCAGCACCGCCCCCACCGGCTCGCCGTCGAACAGCACGATGCGCTTGTCGCCGGCGGTGGCCTCGGGCAGGTAGCGCTGGGCCACGGTCCAGCGGGTGCCGGCGCCGGTGGCGTTCTCGATGAGCGACGAGGTGTTGGGATCGCCGTCGCGGACGACGAACACGCCGAGGCCGCCGTAGCCGTCGACCGGCTTGACGACGATGGCCCCGCCCTGCTCGCGCTGGAACGCGGCCAGGCGGCGGGCGCTGCGGGTGACGACCGTGGGCGGGGTCAGCTCGGGGAAGCGGAGGACGGCGAGGTGCTCGTTGAGCTCGCGCAGCCCGCGCGGGTCGTTGACCAGGAGCGTCTTGCCGCGGGCCTGCTCGAGGATCCAGGTCGCGTGCAGGTACGCGGTGTCGACCGGCGGATCCTTGCGCATCATCACCACGTCGAAGGCCTCGAGCGGGATCGAGACGTGGGGCTCGACCGAGAACGCCTCGGCCGGGGTGGCGCCGGGGCGGACCAGCGTGAGCTGGGCCTCGGCGATGGGGTCGTCGTGCTCGAGGCCGAGGTGCTCGAGCTGGCAGGTCCAGACCTCGTGCTCGCGGCGCTGGGCCTCGAGCATCAGCGCGTACGAGGTGTCGCCGGCGAGCCCCAGGCGCTCGAGCGGGTCGACGATGAAGAGCATGCGCATGGCGAGCTCGCGGGGCGCGGCGCTCAGGCGCCGTTGCCCTCGGCGGCGGGCGCGGCCGCGGCCGGCGCCGCCGGCTCGTCGCCGCCGACCGCGACCTTGGTGGGCAGGAGGTGCTCGAGGCCGTGCTTGCGCAGGCGGTAGTAGAGGGTCGAGCGGTTGATGCCGAGGATGCGCGAGGCCGAGGCGATGTTGCCCTTGCTCTTCTCGACCGCGGCCATGATCTCCTTGCGCTCGCTCTCGAGCAGGCGCTCGGCCAGCGAGCGGCCGTCGTCGACGGCGGCGGCCGGCGCCGGCGCCGGGCCGGTGGGCGGATCGTGGGCGACGACCGGGAAGTTGCCCGACGCCTGCTGGGCGCGGCGACCGAAGTCGAGGTGGCTGGCCTGCAGCTCGCCGCCGCGGGCCAGGATCATCGCGCGCTCGATGATGTTCTCGAGCTCGCGCACGTTGCCGGGCCAGCCGTACTCGCGCAGGCGGGCGACGGCGTCGGCGGCGATGCCGGCCGGCCGGGTGCCCAGGGCGCGCGCGAACTTGCTGACGAAGTGCTGGGCCAGCACCGCGATGTCGTCGAGCCGCTCGCGCAGGGGCGGCAGCGTGATGGGGAAGACGTTGAGGCGGTAGTACAGGTCCTCGCGGAACTCGCCGTCCTCGATCATCTGCTCGAGGTTGCGGTTGGTGGCCGACACCAGGCGGACGTCGACCTTGATCGTCTCGTGGCCGCCGACCCGCTCGAACTCGCGCTCCTGCAGCGTGCGCAGGAGCTTGATCTGGACCTCCATCGGCAGGTCGCCGACCTCGTCGAGGAACAGGGTGCCGCCGTCGGCCAGCTCGAAGCGCCCCGGCCGCCGCTGCATGGCGCCGGTGAAGCTGCCCTTCTCGTGGCCGAACAGCTCGCTCTCCAGGATGCCGGGGGCGAGGGCGGCGCAGTTGACCCGCACGAACGGCTTGTGCTCGCGCGGCGAGTTGATGTGGATGGCGTGGGCGACCATCTCCTTGCCGGTGCCGGTCTCGCCGCGCAGGAGCACGGTCGAGGCGGTCGGCGCCACCTGCTCGACCTTGCTCAGGACCTCGCGCAGCGCGGGCGAGTCGCCGATGATGTTGCCGAAGTCGAACTGGCCGTGGAGCTGCTGGTTGAGGTAGCCGGTGTACTCGGCGAGCTGGGCGGCCATGCGCCGGTTCTCGCGCTGGAGGTGGAAGCGCTCGAGGGCGTACTGCAGGAGGCCGCGGACCTCCTTGGCGTCCCACGGCTTGGTGATGTAGCGGTAGACCTGCCCGAGGTTGATGGCCTCGATGAGGACGTCGACGTCGGTGAACGCGGTCAGGATGATCGGCACCGCGTCGGGGCGCAGCTCCTTGGCCTCCTTGAGCAGCTCGAGGCCGGTCATCCGGGGCATGCGCTGGTCGGTGATGATGACCGCGACTTCCTTGTCCCGGAGCAGCTCGAGGGCCTCGGGGCCGCTGGAGGCGCTGACGATGTCGAACACCTTGCGGAAGTTGAAGCGGAAGGCGTCGAGGTTGTCCTGCTCGTCGTCGACGACGAGGATCGGGTACTGGCGAGGGTCGAGGTTCATCGCGCCACCGCCTGCGTGGGTACCACGGTCGGACCGGGCCCGTCGGGGACGGATTGCGGGAGATTGGGCCTCGTATCCTACATGTAGAGAAAAGTGGCCACGCCCCGAGCGTCCCGGTACCGTGACCACATGGCCGTCCCCGCCGCTCGCGCGCGCCTGTCGCGCCGCCCCCCGCCCCGCCCCGCGCCGCCGCCGCGCAAGGGGATGGCCGGCGCCCGGCGGCTGTCGGTGTTCCAGCGCCGGGTCGAGACCGGGCTGTCGCCCACCACGCTCGAGCTGGTGTTCGAGCACATGCAGGTCGTGAGCGAGGGCGGCCTCGACGGCGACCTCTACGCCGGCTCGACGATGATCACGATCGACCTGGCGGCGCTGGCGCCCCGGCTCTCGGATCTGGCCGACGCCGCCACCGCCCGCCGCATGGCCGAGCTGGCGCCCGACGATCCGCGGGTGCGCGCCCGCGCCCGCGCCGTCGCCTTCGCCGAGGCCCGCCGCCTGGCCGGCGGCACGCTCGTCCAGCCCGAGATCGATCTGGAGGTCCGCGCCCGCGGACCGGCCGTGCTCTTCGCCCTGAATGTCGAGGCCACCCTCCGGAGGTAGTCCGTGACCGAGCTCTACAGCATCCCCGACGTCGCCAAGCTGTTCGCGCTGCAGGAGTCCCGCCTGCGCTACTGGATGCAGACCGGCTTCGTCGGCCCGACGGTGCGCAAGCAGAACCGCTTCTACTACACGTTCCGCGACCTGTGCGCGGTCAAGGCCGCCAAGGACCTGCTGGCCGCCGGGCTGTCGGCGCAGAAGGTGCGGAAGAACCTCGAGGCCCTGCGCCGCAGCCTGCCCGGCGACGCCCACCCCGCGCTCAAGCTGCGGGTGTGCTCCGACGGCGAGAACGTCGTGGCCCTGGCCGACGACGTGGCGTTCGTGCCCGCCACCGGCCAGGTGGTGATGGCGTTCAACCTGCCGGCGCTGGGCGGCCAGGTCGCGTCGCTGCGGCAGCGCCAGCGCGAGCGCGCGGCCGAGGAGGACGCCGCCGACGGCGCGCCGCAGGCGATCGTCGACGACGCCACCGAGGCCACCCTCGGACCGTCGGCCTACACCTGCTTCATCGAGGCCTGCGCCGCCGAGGCTCGCGGCGACCTCGGCGAGGCCGAGGCCCTCTACGCCCGCGCCCTCGACCTCGATCCGCACCTGGCCGCGGCCATGACCAACCTCGGCAACCTCCGCCACCGCGCCGGCGCGGTCGACGAGGCCCGCCGCCTCTACGAGCGCGCCCTCGAGCACGACCCGAGCCTGGCCGAGGCCCGCTACAACCTCGGCAACCTGCTCGAGGATCTGGGCGAGACCGACCTCGCGATCGCCGAGCTGTGCCGGGTGACGCAGCAGGCGCCCGACTTCGCCGACGCCCACTACAACCTGGGCCTGGCCCTGGTCCGCCTGGGCAGCAAGGCGCGGGCCCGCCGCCACCTCCACCGCTACCTCGAGCTCGACGCGTCGAGCGAGTGGGCCAGCCGCGCCCGCGAGTACCTGGCCCAGGTCGCCGCGTAGGCGGTCGCGCCGACCGCCGCCGCAGAACGCTCGGGCGCCGCCGCGCGGGCGCTGCTATCCTGGTCCCATGTGCCGCCTGGCCGCCGTCAGCCTCGTGCTCGCGCTCGGCGCCGGCGCCTGCGGCGGTCGCCAGCTCACCAACCGCCAGGTCGCGGCCGGCGCGGTCGGCACCGCCGCGGTCGTCGGCATGCTGGTCCTGTTCTCGATGGTCCACGACTGCGAGCAGCGCTACGGCGGCCAGTGCGCCGACCCCGACGAGCCGCCGCCCTGGCCGCGCTGACCCGCGGGTGGCCGCGCCACCCTCAGTCGGTCGCGGGCGATGCGTCGCGCAGGCGGTAGCCGACGCCGGGCTCGGTGACCAGCCACTGCGGCCGCGCCGGATCGCGCTCGAGCTTGCGGCGCAGGGTCGCCATGTGCACACGCAGGTAGTGGGTCTCGCCGACCGCCTCGGGGCCCCAGACGTGGCGCAGGAGCTGACGGTGGGTCAGCACGCGGCCGGCGTGCTGGACGAGGACCGCCAGCAGCTCGAACTCGATCGGCGTGAGGTGCACCGGCCCGCCATCGACCGTGACCTCGTGGCGGCCGCGATCGACGCGGAACGGGCCGGCGCCCATGACCTCGGGGGCCGCCGGCCCGCCGGCGCCGCTGACGTGCCGACGCGCCACCCGGATCCGCGCCAGCAGCTCGCCGATGCCGAACGGCTTGGTCAGGTAGTCGTCGGCGCCGGCGTCGAGCGCGGTCACCTTCTCGGCCTCGCGGCCGCGCGCCGACAGGATGATGACCGGGATCCGCGACGTCATGCGCAGGTCGCGCAGGAGGTCCAGGCCGTCGCCGTCGGGCAACCCCAGGTCGAGCAGCACGAGCTCGGGCGGGTGCGCGCGGACCGCGGCGCTGGCCTCGCCCAGGGTCGCGGCCTCGCGCACCTCGAAGCCATGCGCGCCCAGGCTGCTGCGCAGGAAGCGCCGCATCTGGGCGTCGTCCTCGACCACCAGCACCGGTGCGGCCGCGGTCATGTCGCGCGCCCCGGGAGCGCCGCCGCCGGCTGGGCGTGGCCGGCGGGCGCCGCGGGGCCGAGCGCGACGGGCGCCGACACCGGCGGGGCCGGCAGCGTGATCCGGACGCAGGTCCCGCCGGCCCCGGGCACCAGCTCGACGGCGCCGCCGTGGGCGGTGACGATGCCGCGCACCACGGCGAGCCCCAGGCCGACGCCGGGCGCCGCCGACGCCCGGAAGAAGCGGTCGAAGACGTGGGGCCGCGCCGCCGCCGGCACCCCCGGCCCGTGGTCGGCGACGTCGAGCTCGATCTGGTCGCCGCGACGGCGCGCCACGATCTCGATGGGCGGCGCCCCGTGGCGAACCGCGTTGTCGAGCAGGTTGCCGAGCACCTGGGCGAACAGGAGCGGATCGACGCTCACCGTCAGGTCGGGCGGCACGGCGATGGTCACCGGCCGGCTGCCGAGCGTCGCCGCGGCGCGCTCCAGCGCGACCCCGACCAGCTCCTCGACCGGCACCTCCTCGCGCGCCGGCACCAGCCCGGTCTCGACCCGCGACATCTCGAGCAGGTTGCCCAGCACCCGCTCGAGCCGGCTGGCCTCGTCGACCAGGGTGTCCTCGAGCTCGCGCCGCACCGACGGCGACAGCTCGCCGCGGCTGTCGCGCAGCGTGGTCGCGGCGCCGGTGATCACGGCCAGCGGCGTCCGCAGGTCGTGGGAGACCGCCGACAGGAGCGCGCTGCGCAGCTCCTCGCCGCGCGCCCGCAGGTTGGCCTCGCGCGCCTCGGCCTCGCGCCGGCGCAACCGGGTCATCAGCGTGCTGATGGTGAGGCCGGCGCCGAACATCACGACGAACGTGATCAGGTGCCGCGCGTCGGCGACCTGCAGCGTGAACCGGGGCGGGATGAAGCAGTAGTTGAAGGCCGCCACCGCCAGCGCCGCCGCGACCAGCGCCGACCCGCGGCCGGCCACCGCCGCCGCCGCGATCGCGACCAGGTAGAGCATCGCGAGGTCGGCGAGGTCGACGTGGCCGTGGGCGGCCAGCCCCACGGCGGTGGCCAGCCCGACCGCGACGACCGCGGTCGCGAGGCGCCGGGCTGCGCGGAGGTCGCTCACGGGCGGGAGCGTACCGCGCCGGGCCGGCCGCGCCGAGCCGCTCGGCGGCCCGCCAGGCCCCCCCACATCGCCGACTTGATGAGATCTTGATCTCCCGGGTGCTACGCCGGTCGTCGAGGCTCCGATGACCGCGTCGATGTCCGCACCCGAACCCGCGCCCGCCACCGCCACCCACGGTTCGCGCTCCGGCCTGGGCGTCGCCGCCCTCGGCGCCCTCGGCGTGGTCTACGGCGACATCGGCACGTCGCCGCTGTACGCCATCAAGGAGTGCCTGGCGTATCCCCACTCGCCGCACGCGGTGCCCGCGACGCCCGACAACGTCCTGGGGGTGCTCTCGCTCATCTTCTGGGCGCTCGTCCTCATCATCTGCCTCAAGTACCTGGTGTTCGTGCTGCGCGCCGACAACCACGGCGAGGGTGGCATCCTCGCGCTGGCGGCGCTGGTCACCGGCGAGCGCGACGCGCGCGGCCGCCGGCTCGCGATCGCGACCCTGCTCGGGCTGTTCGGCGCGGGCCTCCTCTTCGGCGACGGCCTCTTGACACCCGCGATCTCGGTGCTGGGCGCGATGGAGGGCCTGTCCGAGCAGAACGCCGCGCTGACCGACTGGATCGTGCCGATCACGATCGCCATCCTGGTCGGCCTGTTCCTGGTGCAGCGGCACGGCACCGGGCGGATCGGGGTGGCGTTCGGCCCGGTCATCCTGGTGTGGTTCGTCGCGCTGGGCGCCATCGGGCTGGGATGGATCATCACCGAGCCGGCGGTGCTGGGCGCCGTCGACCCCCGCCACGCCGCGCGCTTCGTCGCCACCGGCGGCTACCCCGCGTTCCTCATCATCGGCCTGGTGTTCCTGGTCGTCACCGGCGGCGAGGCGCTCTACGCCGACCTCGGGCACTTCGGCAAGGGGCCGATCCGCCTGGCCTGGTTCACGGTCGCCCTGCCCGGCCTCCTGCTCAACTACTTCGGCCAGGGCGCGATGCTCCTCACCGCCGAGCCCGGCACGATCAAGAACCCGTTCTACGCCGCGGCCCCGGCGTGGGCGCTCCTGCCGATGCTGGTGCTCGCCACCATGGCCGCCACGATCGCCTCCCAGGCCCTCATCTCGGGCGTGTTCTCGCTGACCCGGCAGGCCATGCAGCTCGGCTTCTGGCCGCGGCTCACCGTCGTCCACACCTCGGCCCAGGCCGAGGGCCAGATCTACATCCCCGAGATGAACTGGCTCATGATGCTCGGCACGGTCGCGGTGGTGCTGCAGTTCCGCACGACCAGCAACATCGCGGCCGCCTACGGCATCGCGGTCACCGCCACGATGGCGATCACCTCGACGCTCTTCTTCCTGGTCGCCATCCGCCGCTGGGGGTGGACGGTGCGGCGCGCGCTCGTCTTCCTGATCCCGTTCCTCGCCATCGACCTGGCCTTCTTCGCGTCGAACTCGACCAAGTTCCTGTCCGGTGGCTGGTTCCCGTTCGCCGTGGCCGGGGTGGTGTTCGTCATCATGACCACCTGGTGGCGAGGGCGGCGCGAGCTGGCGGCGATCATGGCCGGCGGGACCCTGCCGGAGCCCGTGTTCCTCGCCGACCTCGGCGCCAACCCGCCCGACCGCGTCGACGGCACCGCGGTCTTCATGACCTCCGGCACCGACGGCATCCCCACGCTCGTGCTCCACCACCTCAAGCACAACCGCGTGCTCCACCGGCGCGCCGTCCTGTTCTCGGTGATCACGTTGCCGACGCCGTTCGTGCACGACGATCGCCGGCTCGAGGTCCGCGACCTCGGCCACGGCTTCGCCCGCGTGATCGCCCGCGTCGGGTTCATGGAGACCCCGGACGTGCCGCGCCTGCTCGCGCGCTGCGCCGCGCACGGCATCGTGGCCGAGCCGATGACGACGACCTACTACCTCGGCCGCGAGACCCTGCTCACCACCGGCAAGGCGCGCTTCGGCCGCTGGCGCAAGGCGCTGTTCGCGTTCCTGTCGCGCAACGCCCGCCCGCCGACCGCGTTCTTCAACCTGCCGCCCAACCGGGTCGTCGAGCTGGGGGCGCAGATCGAGCTGTGAGCGGCCGCGCGGCGCCCGCCCAGGGGTCCGCGTCTACGCTGCTTCGGCGGGCCGAGGACGTCGCCGTGCGCTAGCGTCGCGGCATGAACCGACGACTGGTCGGCCTCGCGCTCGGTGCGGCCGGGCTGGTCGCGGCCGCCCTCGCCCTCGTCGGCGCGCGCGCCTGCCGCGACGAGCCCACGCCCGGCCGGCCGACGCCGACGGCGGCCCGACGCGCGGACGCGTTGCGGACGCCTCGCGCGCCGCTCGATGTCGAGGCGTTCCAGGCGCGCGAGCGAGCGCGGATCCGGCGCGCGCTCGAGCTGATGGCGCGCCGGCCGGCCCAGGCGGCGCCGCGCCAGCCGCTGTCGACCCCCACCCTGGTCATGGTGGAGCCCCGGTGCATCCTCGGTCCGGCCGAGCTGTGCCTCTCGATCCTCGACCTCGTGGGAGACTGCGACGCTGGCGATGGCCGGGCCTGCCTGGCGATCGGCGAGTTCCTCGAGGAGACCCCGCCCCGGCCGCTGGTCGTGGTCACGTTCTACCTCGGGGCCTGCCGGGCCGGCGAGCCCGAAGGCTGCGCGCACCTCGACCGCATCCACGACAAGGCCGGTCGACGGCCGACGTGCGAGGAGGACGCGCTGGCCTGCGGCTGGCGCGGCCTGATCGAGCGTGACGAGCGCCTGCTCGACGAGGCCTGCGCCCTCGACGTCGCCGACGCGTGCGCGACGCTGGTCGAGCTCCATGGTGACGATCCGGAGCTCGAGCGCACCTACCTGCAGGCGTCGTGTCAGCTCGGGAACCCCATGGCCTGCAGCGAGCTCGGTCACCGCCTGGACCCGGGTTGTCGCCCCGATCCCGACCAGCCGTGCTATCCGCCCGACCCCGAGGAGGCCGCGGCCGCGCGACAGATCGCGTGCGAGGTCGGGTTCACGGAGTCGTGCTGACCGAACCGTTCGCCGTGCTCGGCCGTCGCGCCCACAGCGATCTTGGATCCCGCCCGCGGGCGGCAACGACCCGCGCGTGAGGAACGGCGAGCGATGCCTCCGCGCCGGCGTCAGCCCTTCGGGGTCTCGCCGGGCGGAGGCGGGGGCTGCTCGGGCTGAGGCGGCGGCGGCTCGTCGGGCTCGGGCGGCGGCGGCGGCAGGCGATCGAGCCGGCGATCCACCGGGTTGCCGCCCCCCCCGCCGGCGGGCGGCGCGGGCGGCGCGTCGGCGGTCGCCGACGCCCGCTGGTCGTGGACCGACTCCCACAGCAGCCAGTCGAGCAGCTCCGGCGTCATGCCGGTCAGCTCGTAGTAGCGGGCGAGGAACGCCTCCTGGTTGCGGCGGATGGTCTCCCACCGCTCCTCGGGCGCGTCGCCCTGCGCCACCTGGTCGCGCAGCTCGCGCCGCATGGTGTCGCTGGCCTCGAACATCGCGTCGGAGGCGTACTTGCGGGCGTTGGGGTGGATCGCGTGTCCCGTGAGCTGCTCGACCGCGTCCCAGTCCATCGTGCGCGTGGCCAGGAGGCCGGTGTAGGTCAGCTCGCGGACCTCGTCGCGGGTGAGCTGCTCGCGCGCCTGGTGGGCGGCGAGCTCGGCCTCGTTCTGGGCCAGGTGCTCGTCGGTGAGCTCGCGGAACGCGGCCTCGCCGGGCCGCTCGTCGGCCTGGGCCCGCGGGTAGGGCGGGCGCGGCGCGAGCGCCGCGCCCAGCTTGGCGCCCACGGCCGGGACCGGCGCGAGGTCGAGGCCGGCCTCGACGCGCGGCGCCGGCGCCGAGGCCTCGCTGCGGCGGGACGCGGCGACGCCCCACGCCGCCAGCGCCGCGGCCAGCAGCAGCCCCCCGCCGAGGACGAGCCGGCGGTCGCTCACCAGCACGGGCTCGCGATCGGGATGGCCTGGTGGACGCAGGTGGAGAAGTTCTTGATCCAGCAGTCGCTGTTGCAGTTGGTGATGATGTTGTAGCTGCAGCTCCCCGACCGCCGCGCGTAGTTGGGCGTGTTGTAGGTCGAGTTGGTGTTGCTGCCGCAGGTGTCGAGGCGGCTCTTGACCTGGGTGAAGGTCCAGTTGGTGAACTGGACCGAGGACATGTACGAGCTCTCGCCGCCGCGGGTCGCCGGATCGGTCAGGCCGTAGTTGTAGCGGCAGTAGTCGTGATCGCTGAACCCGTCGTAGTCGCGGTCGTTCACGATCTTGACGTCGTTGGTCATGCACCCGAAGCGGTGGTACGCGATGCCGAGGAAGAGGTTGTTCTTCCAGTAGTCGATGTAGTACGTGCCGCCGAGGGCCGCGGCGCTGGTGCCGTTGCTCATCGTGTACTCGGCGCGAAGCTGGACCGTGTTGTAGGTGGAGGCGTTGTAGACGCACCCCCAGAAGTAGCTGTCGGCGCTGGTGCTGACCGTGACGTTGCAGCTCTCGTTGTTGCCGGCGAGGTAGGGCCGGCAGGTGTAGCCGCTGGCCCGGCTCGACGGCTTGGTCGTGGACGACGCGGTGGTCGCGTACAGGTAGAGGTCGGCGTCGCCGCCGGCGTTGGAGCACGTCCCGCCGGAGCACACCGTCGCGGTCCCGGTGATGAGGGCCTTGGCGCTGCCGGCCCCCTTCGGGAACCGGATCTTGTTGCACTGCCACGAGCCGTTCGCCGAGTAGACCGGCAGACCGTCGTCACCGGCCGACTGGGCGAACGCCGCGCCGGCCGTTCCCCCGACGATGGCGACGATCGCGACGATGAGACTGACGCGCATGAGACCCCCTTGGTGGAGCTCCCGGCCAGTGCGCGTCCCGTGCCACTCTCTGAAT
>CAADGB010000550.1 GCA_900696455.1 uncultured delta proteobacterium | reverse complement strand
GGTGCGGCGGCGGCGGGCGCCGGAGTGGCGGCGGCGGGCGCGGCGCGCGCGACGCGGCGGGATCGGATGCCCGGCGGCGGCCGGTCGGCGTCGCGTGGTAAGAACGGCCATGCGCAGCATGACCGGCTACGGTCGCGGGGCGAGCGAGCGCGGCGGCGCCCGCGTCACCGTCGAGCTGCGCGCGGTCAACCACCGCTTCCTCGACCTCAAGCTGCGGGGCGCGGTCGGCGTCGCCGTCGAGGACGCGGTCCAGCAGCGGATCCGCGAGCGGCTGGAGCGCGGCGCCGTCGCCGGCACCATCCGCCTCGAGCGGGTCGGCGCCGGCGCGGCGGTCACGCTCGACCGCGCCCTCGCCCGCGAGCTCCACGCCCAGCTCGCCGGGCTCGCCGCCGAGCTCGGCCTGGCCCCGCCGACCCTGCGCGACGTCGTCGCCCAGCCCGGCGTGCTCGCGATCGCCGACGCGGCCGACGCCGACGCCGACGCCGCCGCCGCCGCCAGCGCGGCCGCCAGCGCCGCGCTCGACGCGCTGGTCGCCATGCGCGACGCCGAGGGCGCGCACCTCGCCGCCGACCTCGGGGCCCGGCTCGACGCCATGGCCGCGACCTTCGACGCCCTGGCCGCCGCCGGCGCCGACGCGGCGGTGGCCGCGCGCGATCGCCTCCACGAGCGGCTGAGCCGGCTCCTCGGCGGCACCGCGATCGATCCGGCGCGCCTGGCCCAGGAGGTCGCGGTGCTCGCCGATCGGGCCGACGTCACCGAGGAGCTGGTCCGCGCCCGGAGCCACCTGGCCCAGCTCGCCGCCACCATGGCCCAGGCCGGCGCGGTCGGCCGCCGCCTCGACTTCCTGGTCCAGGAGCTGGGGCGCGAGATCAACACCATCGGCTCGAAGTCGACCGCGGCGCCCATCGCCCAGCTCGTGGTCCAGGCCAAGACCGAGCTCGAGAAGATCCGCGAGCAGGTGCAGAACCTGGAGTAGACGCCGGCTTGTGTATGATGTCCGCCACCCCCGACGCCGCCGTGACCACGCCACCGTCCTCGCTCCACCTCGACGCGCCGCCGCTGCGCGGCCGCGGCAGCCTGATCATCGTGTCGTCGCCGTCGGGTGCGGGCAAGACCACGCTCACCCGCCGCCTGCTCGCGGAGCTCCCCACCATCGACTTCTCGGTGTCGTACACCACCCGGCCGCGCCGGGCCGGCGAGCGCGACGGCGTGGACTACCACTTCGTCGACGCCGCCCACTTCGAGCGCATGGTCGCCGGCGACGAGCTCGCCGAGTCGTTCGAGGTCCACGGCAACCGCTACGGCACGGCGCGCGCGCCCATCGACGCCGCGATCGCGCGCGGCCGCGACATGATCTTCGACGTCGACTACCAGGGCGCCAACTCGCTCGCCCGGCAGTGGCCGGCGGACTCGGTGCGCATCTTCATCCTGCCGCCCGCCCTCGTCACCCTCGAGGCCCGGCTGCGCCAGCGCGCCACCGACACCGCCGAGGTGATCGCGCGCCGCCTGGCCAAGGCCATCGAGGAGCTGCGCCAGTTCGAGGCCTACGACCACCTCATCGTCAACCGCGAGCTCGAGCCGGCGTACCAGGTGCTGCGCGCGATCTACCTGACCCGCCGCTACGGCGAGGTCGACCGGCCCGACGTGCCGCTGCCCCTGGCCGAGCTGGCGGCCCGCGTCGCGGCCAACCGGGCCAGCGATCCGGCGGCCCACGCCCGCGCGCTCGTGTCCTGACGCGGCCTTGGCCCTCGCCCTGCGACAGCGCGACGTCCCATCGCGGTGACGCCGCCGCGGTCGGTCAGCGCGCGCCGCCGCCGCCCGCCACGTTCTTGTTGACGTCCTCGGTCGACGGCGCCACGCTGGGACCATGGGCCGTCGCCGTCCGCGCGCGTCGTCGTCGTCCGGTGGGATCAGCGCCGCCGTTTGGGCTGCCGGGCTGCCGGCGGCGCGGCTCGCCGCGCTGGTCGCGGCGCTGGCGCTCCTCGGCGCCGGCGCCTGCACCCGCACCTTCAAGGGCGAGGTCGTGCAGCCCAACCCGCTGACCCAGCCGACCGAGACCCTGCGCGACTCCGAGGAGGTCAAGATCGTCACCGGCGACATGGAGCTCAACGTCCCGCGCCCGCCCGAGAAGTCGCAGCGGGTGGCGGTCCTGCGCCACAACCGCTACCCGCTCAACAACGTCGCCAGCTTCACCCTGGTGTCGCGCGATCGTCTGCGCTTCCACGTCCAGCTCGAGCACAAGTGGCAGGAGTGGGCCGACCTCAACACCTGGGAGGTCTACATGGTCGACGACGAGGGCCGCCGCTACCTGCCCGAGGCGATCGAGCACGCGCGCACCAAGCACCTGGTGAGCATGTGGGATCGCGAGCAGCGCAGCGTCCAGCGCAACATGTACGGCGACATCGTCCGCATCAACGAGGACGGCTACAAGTCGCGCCAGACCCTGGGGTCGCTGTCGGTGTTCCGGGGCACGGCCGACTTCGTCTTCTACCGGCGCGACCTGTTCACCCCCGACATGCGGCGGCTGACCCTGGTCGTGCGCCGCCCCGGCCAGGCCTTCGAGTTCCGCTGGAACTTCGACGACCGGCAGGTGGCGGCGCAGGACTGAGCCACAGCCGACGCGATCCGCAGCGCGTGTGAAGGCATCGCACGCGCGGGTCGATCAGCCGATCAGCCGATCCACCCCGGGCGGCCCGGGCGCCCGCCGGCCTTGGCCAGGAGCATCACCTCGGCGGCGCGGGCGCCGCGGTTGACGTAGGTGATGTCGAGGCGCGCGATCCGGCCGTGGTCGGGCAGGTCGAGCGTGCTGGCCTGCGAGCCGCGCACGATCGCGGTGCGACCGCTGGCGTAGGTGATGCGGACCATGCGGATGTCGAGACGCTGGTCGGACGTCGCCAGGTAGAGGTCGCGCTGGCCGGCGTAGGCGCCGCCGGGGCGGACCGTCATCGTGACCTGACCGCGGCGCGCGGTCGCCTGCTTGCTGGCGAGGAGCACGGGGCGCAGCGCCGGCACCGGCTTGGGCGCGACGATCGGGCCCGGGCGCGGCGCGACCACCGGCGGCGGCGGCACCGGGCGCAGGTCGGGGCGCGGCGCGGGCTGGGTGCGGCGGTCGGCGATGCGGCCGCTGTCGGCGAGGGCGGCGGTGGCGGTGACGGTGAGGGTGGTGGCGAGGGCGAGGGTCGAGAGCAGCTTCTTCATGGGGGCGCCTCCTTTGGCGTTGACCTCCCCTTGTGCAGCCGGCGGGCCAGCCCGGGCGCGCGCGCAAGTGCTCGACCCGGCGGCGCGATCGCGCCGCCCTCCCCGTCGTCACCTGCGACCTCTGCAGGCGGGTGCGGATCCGGCACCTGCGGCCTCCGCACGCGCCCGCGGCGACGGCGCGGCGGCCCCGCCAGCCTGGCCGGCTTGTCGGGCATGGTAGGCTTTCGCTTCCGAGGTGTTCCCCGCCGTATGACGCTCCAGCAGATCCTGACCGGCATCTCCGGGTACGATCCCAACGCCGATCTCGACCTGGTCCGGCGTGCCTACGACTTCGCGGCGCGCGCCCACGAGGGCCAGACCCGCCGCTCCGGCGACCCCTACGTCACCCACCCGCTGTCGGTGGCGGAGATCATCGCCGAGCTCCGCCTCGACGTGGCCTCGGTGTGCGCCGGCCTGCTCCACGACTGCGTCGAGGACACCACCGCCACCGTCGACCAGCTCACGACCCAGTTCGGCAAGGAGATCGCGTTCCTGGTCGACGGCGTGACCAAGCTCGGCAAGCTGCCGTGGTCGACCAAGGAGGAGCAGCAGGCGGAGAACTTCCGCAAGATGCTGCTGGCGATGGCGCGCGACATCCGCGTCATCCTGGTCAAGCTCTGCGACCGCCTCGACAACATGCGCTCGCTCCACCACCTGCCGCCGGAGAAGCAGGAGCGCATCGCCGCCGAGACCATGCAGATCTACGCCCCGCTGGCCAACCGGCTCGGCATCGCGTGGATCAAGGTCGAGCTCGAGGACCTGGCCTTCAAGTACCTCCAGCCCGGCGAGTACGAGCAGCTCGCCCAGGAGGTGCAGAAGACCCGGGCCGAGCGCGAGGAGTACATCACCACCGTCGAGCAGCTCATCGCCAAGGAGATGCAGGACCACGGCGTGCCGTGCCAGGTGGTCGGCCGCGCCAAGCACTTCTGGTCCATCTACCAGAAGATGAAGAAGACCGGCCGCGCCTTCGAGGAGATCCACGACGCGATCGGCTTCCGCGTCGTCACCGACAACCAGATGAACTGCTACCAGGCGCTGGGCGTCGCCCACCAGACCTGGACCCCGATCCCCGGCCGCTTCAAGGACTACATCGCGCTGCCCAAGCCCAACCTCTACCAGTCGCTGCACACCGCGGTGATCGGGCCGCGCGGCGAGCGCATCGAGGTCCAGATCCGCACCCGCGAGATGCACGCGGTCGCCGAGCACGGCATCGCCGCCCACTGGAAGTACAAGGAGGGCCGCCCGGTCGACAGCGACCAGAAGTTCGCCTGGCTGCGCCAGCTCATGGAGCACCAGAAGGAGCTGCGCGACCCCACCGAGTTCCTGGAGGCGGTCAAGCTCGACCTCTTCGGCGACGAGGTCTACGTCTTCACGCCCCGCGGCGACGTCAAGGCGCTGCCCCAGGGCTCGACGCCGATCGATCTCGCCTACGCCGTGCACTCGACCGTCGGCGATCACTGCTCGGGCGCGCGGGTCAACGGCATGATCGTCCCGCTGCGCTACCAGCTCCGCAACGGCGACACCGTCGAGATCATCACCAACCCCAACCAGCGGCCCAACAAGGACTGGCTCAACCTGGTCAAGACCGCGCGGGCCCGCACCAAGATCCGCTACCGGCTGCGCAAGGAGCAGCGCGATCGCGCGATCGCGCTGGGCAAGGACATCCTCGACAAGGGCCTGCGCAAGCGCGGCCTGACCCTGTCCCGCGCCGAGAAGGATCTCGATCTGGCGGCCCGCGAGCTCCGCCTCGGCGACTCCGACGAGCTCATCATCCAGGTCGGCTACGGCAAGATCACCGTGCAGCAGGTGATCGAGAAGCTGGTGCCGGCCGACGCCAAGAAGGTCGAGGAGCCGGAGCGGCGCGAGAAGAAGACCGAGGGCATGCTCGCCCAGTTCATCCGCAAGGTGACGCGGCGGCAGAGCGCCAGCGGCATCCTGGTCCAGGGCGACGCCGACATCCTGGTCCGCTTCGCGCGCTGCTGCAGCCCGCTGCCGGGCGATCCCATCGTCGGCTACATCAGCCGCGGCAAGGGCGTCACCGTGCACCGCCGCGACTGCGACAAGGGGCTCGACCTCGATCCCGAGCGCCGCATCGACGTGTCGTGGGACGGCCACGCCAAGGGCCGCCACGAGGTGGCGATCCAGGTCCTGTGCGCCGACAAGCCGGGCCTCCTGGCCACGATCTCGCAGTCGTTCAGCGACCAGGGCGTGAACATCAGCCAGGCCCACTGCCGCGCCACCGACAACGGGCGGGCGGTCAACACCTTCCACGCCAGCGTGAAGGACCTCGATCAGCTCAAGGGCGTGATCCGCGCGCTGTCGCGGATCAAGGGCGTGTACTCGGTCGACCGGGTGAGCGCCGAGGCCGCGTCGTGAGACGCCACGCGCCCCGCGCGCGGCCTACTTGGTGAGGCCGGGGGCCGGCTGACCGGGCTCGCCGCAGGCGCCGAACAGGTCGGCGGCCGAGGCGGTCGAGCGGCGGCCCAGGCGGTTCTTCCGCTTGCGCCCCATGTTCTTGTGCGAGCGCTTGCGCTTGTTCTCGGAGGCGGCGGTGTTGGAGGCCATGGTCGAGCGTCCGGGTTCGAGGTGAGCCGCTGTATCTATCCGCCCCTGGCGCCGATGTCAACCCGCCCGGAGCCGTGAGGGATTCCGGGCCCCTGGACCACCGGTGGGCGGTCGGTCAGCTCTCCAGGACCACGTTGGCCGACTCCGAGGCGTGGCGGAGCATCGCCCGCAGCTTGCGGCCGTTCTCGCCGGGCAGGTCGTGGAACTCGACCCCGAACCCGGGATCCTTGCCCTGGCGCAGCCAGGCCACGGTGCCGGTCGCGACCAGGGCCTCGCCCGAGGGGGCGGTGATGGTCAGATCGACCTCGGTCGCCACCGCCGGTGGCGCGGCGGCGCGGACGAAGGCACCGCCCGCCGACAGGTCCTCGAACACCGCCGTCGTGGGGTCGCCGCCGCGCGCCGCCCAGCTCCCGTGGAGCGTGGCCGGGAAGCGGGCGTGGCCGCGGTGGGTGACCTGGATCGCGATGTCGCCGCGGGCGACCTGGAGCAGGAAGTCGCGGGTGGTCGCGTCCTCGGGCGCGAACGCGAAGCGCAGGCCGTGCTCGAAGGCGATGCCCATGACCTGGGCGCGCACCAGCGCGCGGTTGGGCAGGCCGGGGACGCTGATCTCGAGGAGGATGTCCTCGCCGATCGTGGCGTCGGTGCGGGTGCGGGTCGACAGCGAACCTCCGTCGGCCGGGTGGTAGGCGTCGAGGAACTCCTGGGGGGTGGCGAAGGCGAGCGTGACGAGGCGCATCGGGCTGCTCCGGTTGCTTTCCCCGCAGGATGTCCTTACGATCCGCGAGATTGCAAGATAGGGCCGCGAAATGAAAGTTTGCCCCAAGTGTGGAAAGCAGTACGCCGACGACGCCAACTTCTGCACCAACGACGCCGGCCGGCTGGTGGCGATGTCGGCGTCGGTCCCCGCGGCCGCCGCGGCCGCCGGCCCCACGCTCCTGGGTGGACGGTTCGAGCTGCGCGAGCAGGTCGGGAGCGGGGCGACCGGGGCGGTCCACCGCGCCACCGACACCCAGACCGGTGCCCAGGTCGCGGTCAAGCTGGTCGCGCCCGCGGTGGTGGCCCAGCAGGCGCAGCGGGTCGAGCGTGAGCTGAAGCTGCTGGAGAAGGTCCAGCACGCCGCGGTGGCGCGGGTCCTGGGGTCCGGCCGCCAGGGCGACCAGGTGTGGGTGGCGATGGAGTGGGTCGACGGCGCGCCGCTCGCCCGCCAGGTGGCCGCCGGGGGCGTCGAGCCCGAGCGCGCCAGCGAGCTGACGCTCGCGATCGGCGCGGCGCTGGTCGAGGCGGCGCGGGTCGGGGTCGTGCACCGCGACCTGTCGCCCGACAACGTCCTGGTGACGGCCGGCGGCATCAAGCTCATCAACTTCGCGCTGCCGCTGCCCGGCGAGCGCGTCGCCGGCGCGCCGGCGTTCGTGTCGCCCGAGGTCATCGAGGGCAAGCCGGTCGATCAGCGCTCGAGCACGTACTCGCTGGGCGCGCTCTACTACTTCCTCCTCACCGGCCAGCCGCCGTTCTCCGGGGAGCCGCACACCGTGCACGCCGCTCATCTGAGCGGCTCGGCGCTGCCGCCGTCGCAGCGGGCGGCGGTCGCCGCCGACGTCGACTCGCTGGTGGGGCGGGCGATGGACCGCAACCCGGCCAAGCGCTACCTCACCCTCAAGCAGTTCCTCGACGACATCGAGCGCGTGCGGCGGGGGCCCGAGGGCGGGACCAGCTCGACGGCGCCCTTCGGGCGCGCGGGCCTCGGCGGCTCGAGCGGCGCCGGCAAGCGACGCGAGCCGGCGGCGACCATGCTCGGCGTCGGCGCGCTCAACGAGGCGCGCACCCGCCAGATGGACATCGAGATCCCGCCCGAGGCCCTGCGCGAGGCGGCGGCGCTCGACGCCGCCGTCAGCGGCCAGGCCGCGCCGGGGGGCGCGCCGGCCACCACCGCCCGCATGGGGTCGGTGGCCCCGCCGGCGGAGACGGTGAGCCAGGCGATCGCCGCGCACGCGGCGTCGGCCGCGTTCGTCGCGACCGAGCCGGTGCCCGCGCCGGCGCCGATCGCGCCCGTCGCGCCGGTGGTGCCGGTGGTCGCGCCGCCCGTGGTCGCGCCGCCGGTGGTCGCCGCTCCGTCCGCC
>CAADGB010000549.1 GCA_900696455.1 uncultured delta proteobacterium | reverse complement strand
GGCCGGTGCGCGCCCTCGCCGGTGTCCACGCGCGCGACGTCGTGCGGCGGCGGAGCTCGGCGCTGGTGGCGGGGGCCGGCGTGGCCGCGCTCGCCGGCGCGTTCGCCGGCCTGATGATCGGGCACGAGGCGCGCGACGCGCGCGACGCGGTGATCCTCGCCGGGGCGGTGGCGCCGCTCGGCCTGGCGGTCGCCCTCGCCGCGGCCACGGTCGCCGTCGCCGACAGCGCGCAGCGCCTGCGCTGGCTCACCGCCGCCGCGGCGCTGCCCGGGGCCCCGCCGCGGCTCGCCCAGGCGGTGGTGCTCGGTGGCCTCGGCCTCGCCGCGGCCGGGGTGGCGACCCTGGCGGCGGTGGCGGTCGCGCCCCTGGCCGGCGCGACGGTAGCGGCGGTCGCCGCGACCCACGCCCTGGTCGGGCTGGGGACGGGTCTGGCGGCGGTCGAGGTCGGCGCGCGTGCCGCGGGCGGCGCCGAGGCCGCGGCCCGGGTCGACGGAGGTCGCGTCGTCGTCGGGCTGGTGCTGGTCGGCGTCGTCGGGCTGGTGCTGGTGGGGCTGTTCCGCGCGCCGGGGGTGGCGGTGTTCGCGCTCGTCGGCGTCGGCCTCGTGGCCGGCGGCGGGAGGCGCGCGTGAGCGCCGGCGGCGGGAGGCGCGCGCGGCGGCGGGAGGCGCGCGTGGGCGCGGTCGCCAGGAGGCGCGCGTGAGCGCCGGCGCGCCGGGGCCGGCGCCGGCCGGGCCGCCGGTGATCGAGGCGCGCGGCCTCGGCAAGCGGCGCGGCGGGCGCTGGGTCGTCGACGACGTGTCGTTCACCGTCGCGGCGGGCGAGGTGGTGGCGCTGGTCGGCGCCAACGGCGCCGGCAAGAGCACGATCCTCGCCATGGTCGCCGGCGCGCTCGCTCCCGACCGCGGCTGGGTCGCGATCGCCGGCGCGACCTCGGGGCGGCGGCGGCAGCTCGGCTACGTGCCCGAGGGCGCCGATCCGCCGGGCCACCTGACCGGCGGCGAGCTCCTGGCCCTGGCCGCCGGCCTGCGCGGGGCGCCGCCGCTGGACGCGAGGGTCCGGGTCCGGCTCGGTCTCGACGAGCTCGCCGGCCAGCGTCTCGAGCGGATGTCGCTCGGGCAGCGGCGCCGCGCGTGCCTGGGCGCCGCGCTGGTCGGCGCGCCGCCGGCCCTGGTCCTCGACGAGCCGGACAACGGGCTCGACGGGGCCGGGCTCGACGCCCTGGTCGAGCTCGTCACCGGCGCCGCCGCGGCCGGAGCCGCGATGCTGGTGGCCACCCACGATCCGGAGGTGCGGACCCGCCTCGGCGCGCGCGTCCTGACGCTCACTGCCGGGAGGCTCACGGTCAGCGCGACGTGATCGACGGCGCCGGCGCGGACGCTGGGCACTGCGTCCGCCTCCGCCTCGGGTGCCGCGTCGGAGGCTCACACCAGCCCCTCCGGCCCTGCGTGCCTCGTCGCCGGGGGCGCCGCGTCATTCCAGCTCCACCGCGCTGGCCCGGGCCGCGAAGCCCAGGGACAGCCGGTCGGGGACGCCGTCGCCGTCGGTGTCGACGTCGAACCCGAGCAGCGACGCCACCGCCGGCGACGCGCGCAGCTCGGCGACCGAGACGACCTGGTCACCGTCGAGATCGATGCCGCGCGCGAAGCGCGAGCCCGCCACCAGCTCGGCGGTCAGGAAGGCGGCCGCCGGCGCGAGCGCCGCGTCACCGAGCGCGACCGCGACCCCGATGGTGAGCGCGAGCTGGCCATCCGCCGCCGGGCGGGCGCTGGCGGTCAGCGCCACGCCGTCCTCCCACGCCGGCTCGGCGGCGAGGCCGCCGCCGTCGGCGAAGTACCCCACCGGCAGGAGCCCCACCCCGTCCCCCGCCACGGGCCCCTGGCCGACCGCGGCCGCGCCGTCGTCGACCAGCTCGGGCCGTCCATCGCGGTCCTCGTCAGCGCCCCGCGCCAGCCGCACCTGCCACGCCCGCTCGCCCTCACACCGATCGACGAGGGCGAGCCACTGCACCTCACGCTCGGCCAGGCGCTCGCCGAGCCAGCGCTCCGGCTCCCAGCCGGCGTACACGGCGCCGAGCGCCGCGCTGAGCGCGCCGAGCTGGTTGTCGACGACCCCGTCGCCGTCGAGATCGAAGCCGAGCGCGACAGCCTCGCTGCCCGAGCCGGGGAGGGAGACCGCGGTGACCCGCAGCGCCTGGGTGGAGCAGGGACCGGTCACGCCGGCGGGGCCCCAAGAGGGCTCGACGCAGGCAGCGGCGAGGGCGACTGCAGGGAGAAGGAGGAGGCGTACCCACATGGGTACACCTTCTACTCCTTAGAGGTCCGACCAGTCAACCAGTATCGGTAGGGGATGAGATCCCCTGCAAGATCAACGAGTCAGGCAGCAGCAGTCGCAGCAGCAGCGACCGGGTAGACGGCCACCCGCATCTTGCTCTTGCCCTTGCGCTCGAACTTGACGATGCCATCGACCAGCGCGAACAGGGTCCAGTCGCGGCCGATGCCGACGTTCTCGCCGGCGTGGTACTTCGTGCCGACCTGACGGACGAGGATGCTGCCGGCCTTCACGTCCTGGCCGGCGAAGCGCTTGACGCCCCGCATCTTGGGGAGCGAGTCGCGTCCGTTGCGGGTCGAGCCCTGTCCTTTTTTGTGCGCCATGGCGGTGGGTCCTTCCGGTCCTCGTGGGAGCTGATGAGCGCAGGGCTCAGGCGTCGATCGACTCGATCTTGACCGCCGTGAGCTCCTGGCGGTGACCGGTACGACGGACGTAGTTCTTGCGGCGGCGGAACTTGAAGACCACCAGCTTGTCGCCGAGCCCCTGCTCGACGATCTCGGCGGTGACCTTGGCGCCGGCGACGGTGGGCGTCCCGATCGAGACGTCCTTGCCGTCGCCCGGGGCGACGAGCAGGACCTGCTCGAACGTCACCTTGGTGCCGGCCTCGCCCTCGAGCTTCTCGACCCACAGGGTCTGGCCGGGCTCGGCCCGGTATTGCTTGCCGCCTGTCTGGATCACCGCGTACATGGCTTCTCTCCGCGATCGCGCGTTTGGAATCGCGGACTTTACTCAGGCGCGCCCCGCCGTCAAGGGTTTGCGGAAGCCTCCTGCAAGCCTCCGTGATCGTTGTCCGATCGCGCCGCCTCTGGCGAGTTGTGACCCGCGCCGTTCCCCGGATCCAGGAGATCCGCGTAGGATGCGCCCCATGAGGAACGCGCTCGTGTTCGCGGGGCTGGCCATGGTCGCCGTCGCGTGTGGTGACAACCTGAAGGTCGGTGACGACGTCGACGCCGCCACCGTCGACGCGCAGTCTCTGATCGACGCGACTCCGATCGACGCCAGGGTCTGCCCGTCGCCACCACAGGGCGCGCCAGGGGGAACCTGCGTGAGCAGTGCGGAGTGCGATAGTTCCGCAGGCGCGGGCGATGGAATCTGCTTCGACAACACGCTGGATCCCGCGCCTTGGCCGGCGCAAGGCTACTGCCTCACCCGTGTGGGTGGGTGCACCGAGGATACGGACTGCGGAGCAGGCAATGTCTGCATCGATCTTGGGGGGGGGGCGCGCGCCTGCATGTTGGGTTGTGACGGGACCGGCCCATGTGAGTGCCCGGACGGGATGATCTGCTCCGACGGATACCTCAACACGCCGGTGCAGCGCATGGTCTGTGTTCCCGGCAACCTGGGCGCCGTCGATGGTTCCCGATGCGTTACCTTCGGCGACTGCGACCAGCGCTCCATTTGTCTCGACGATGGCTTCGAGCACCCAGGCGGACAATGCATGCAACTCGGATGCACCATCGGCGACGACACGACATGCACCGCAGGCGGCGACGGTCACTGCGCAACGCCAGACCTGCTCGGCGGCGGAACCGGCTGCCTCGACGCCTGCTCCACCGACGCCGATTGCCGGATGGTCGACGGGTACCGGTGCTTCGACTCCGGTGGTCCGGCAGGGAAGTACTGCCGACATCCTGCCGTCGGCGATCCGTGTTCGACCGTTGACGATTGTGGGATCGCGTCATTGTGGACATGCCGGACCGGCGCGGATTTCCCAGGTGGCTACTGCACGATCCTTCAGGCGTGCCCTACCAACGGCAGCGCCGCCGGCTGCACCGTTGGCTCGAGCGTGTGCCACGATCCCGCGGGCCCCGACCTGCCCTACTGCGTCGATCGGTGCACCGGCACCGGGCAAGGCACCTGCCGCGCCGGGTACACCTGCCAGGTGATCACCGGCACGGTCCGCGGCTGCGTCTGACCCCCGTCCATTCGGCGTCTGATCACCGACCACTCGGCGTGCCGCGGGCGCGCAGCTCGGGCCCGATGGCGATAGGCTCCGCGGCATGTGCCGCGCCGTCCGGGTCGCCGTCCCCGCCCTCGCCGCCGCTGCGGGCGCCGCCGTCGCGGGTGTCCTCGTCGCCGCCCTCGCCGGGGCCACGCTGGCCTGCGGGCCAGGCGGGCCAGGCGGGCGGACGCCGGCGCCGGGCGGCGCGGGGGCGGGCACCG
>CAADGB010000548.1 GCA_900696455.1 uncultured delta proteobacterium | reverse complement strand
GTCACCGTCGCGGCGGTCGCCGGGCCGCCCGCCGCGGCCTGCCCCGGGTCGGCCGGCGCGGACCGCGGGCGCGGCGCCGGCGGCGCCGACGGCGCCAGGAACGCGGGCCCGAAATCGAACTGGAGGGTGGCCGGATCGCTGCGCAACGCGAGGGCTAGCCTAGGCCCCGGCTCTGACACGGGAGGCCCATCCGCGCGATCTCTCCCGGCAAACCCCAATGGTTCCGATCAGGTGGATCCACGCGAGGTTGCGCGCGATAGTGCGCCCCATGCGGCGCGCCGCCTCCGCCACCCCACCTGCCCCGGTCCACTCCCGGTCCCGGTCCCGGTCCCGGACCCGGTCCTGGCCCCGGCCCCGGGTCGTCGTCACCGCCGGTCTGCTCGCCGCCCTCGCCGTCCTGGCCGCCGGCTGCAAGGTCCGCGAGCCGCCCCCCATCGAGCGGAGCTACGTCGACGACTTCGAGCGCGGCGGCCTCGGCCCCGACTACAACCGCACCGGCAGCGGCTACCGCATCGCCGACGGCGCGCTCAACGCCCGCGGCGCGCGCAACCACCCGCTGTGGCTGGCCCGCAAGCTGCCGCCCGGCGATCTCCAGATCGAGCTCGACGCCTGGTCGACGTCGCCCGACGGCGACATCAAGGTCGAGGTCTACGGCGACGGCCGCTCGTTCGACCCCGACGGCAACCGCTACAAGGCCACCGGCTACGTGCTGGTCTTCGGCGGCTGGAAGAACTCCAAGTCGATCATCGCCCGCATGGACGAGCATGGCGACGAGATGGCGACGCGGACCCAGCCCCGGGTCGTGCCCAACCAGCGCTACCGCTGGCGCATCGTCCGCCGCGGCAACACGATCGAGTGGTTCATCGACGACATGACCACGCCCTTCCTGCGCTTCGAGGATCCGCAGCCGCTGACCGGCCGGGGCCACGAGTACTTCGGGTTCAACAACTGGGAGGCCGACACCTGGTTCGACAACCTGGTCATCAAGCGCCTGTGACCGTCCGCCCATCCCCGCCGTGATCGGCGGGCGCCGCGCGGGCGGCGCGAGCCACTTCCGCTACAATGGTCGGCGTTCGCGGCGTGCCGCGCGCAGATGGAACAGTTCGGCAAATACTCGCTCGTCCGGAAGATCGGCACCGGGGGGATGGCGGAGGTCTTCCTGGCCCGGACCACCGTCGCCCAGGGCCTGGCCAAGACCCTGGTCATCAAGAAGATCCACCCGGCCTACGCCCGCTCGCGGCAGTTCGTCAGCATGTTCGTCGACGAGGCCAAGATCGCGCTCGGCCTCAACCACCCCAACATCGTCCAGGTCTTCGACTTCGGCTCGGTCGGCGACACCTACTTCCTGGCCATGGAGAACGTCGAGGGCCTCGACCTCCTGCGCCTGCTCCAGGACTGTGCCCGCGATCGCCGCCGCATCCCCTACGGCCTGTCGGCCTACGTCGTCCAGCAGGTGGCCAAGGGCCTCGACTACGCCCACCGCAAGAGCGACGAGTTCGGCGAGCCGCTCGGCATCGTCCACCGCGACATCTCCCCGCAGAACGTGCTGGTGTCGTGGGACGGCGCGGTCAAGATCGTCGACTTCGGCATCGCCCGCGCCCGCCACGTCCACGAGGAGGAGGGCGTGATCAAGGGCAAGTTCGCGTACATGTCGCCCGAGCAGGCGCGCGGCGAGCCCGTCGACTGTCGCTCCGACGTCTTCAGCGCCGGCATCGTGCTCTACGAGCTGGCCTGCGGCCGCCCGCTGTTCCCCGGCCGCGGCAAGGAGGCGCTCGAGCAGGTCAAGGCCGGCGCCATCCCGCCGCCGCGCGAGCACGCCCCCGAGCTGCCCGAGTCGCTCGAGCGCGTCATCCTCCGCGCCCTCGCCTTCCACCGCGACGATCGCTACCAGACCGCGCGCGATCTGCAGACCGACCTCGGCCGCTTCCAGCTCGAGTGGGGCCACCAGGCCGGCGACCTCATCGACTCCAGCCTGCTCGCCCAGTTCCTCGCCGGCGTGGTGCCCGCCGAGCGCCGCACCACCCGCGCGCGCCCGCCGGTGATGCCGCTCGGCACCGAGGATCGCCGCGGCGCCAGCGGCACGCCGGCCGCCCCCACCACCGGCTCGCTGCGGGCGCTGGGGCCGCTCGCCGGCGAGCCCGAGCACGGCGCCGGGACCCGCCCCCGCGAGCACCGCGAGCGCAAGTTCGTCTACGTCGTCGAGGGCGTGATCCGCGGCGTGGCCGCGCTCGAGCGCAAGCTGGGCGCCGCCGGCGCCACCCGCGTGGTCGAGGAGTTCCGGCGGGTCGCCCGCGACATCGCGTTCAAGCACGAGGCGCTCGAGGACCGCAGCGCTCGCGACCTCGACGCCATCCGGCTGGGGGTCGGCCTGCCCCTGGCCAGCGAGGACGACGCCGGGCGCACGATCCGCCTGGCCCTGGCCCTGGTCGACGCCCTCGACGGCATCGGCTCCGACGTCGAGCCCGAGCTGCGCCTGGCGATCGGCATCCAGCGCGGCGCCGCCACCGTCATCCGCAAGGGCGGCGCCCAGACCTTCGAGCTCGAGGCCATGACCGCCGGCTTCGCCTCGCACCTGGCCCGCGCCGCCCAGCCCGCCGAGATCCTGGTCGGCGGCCGGGTCTTCCGCAGCGCCCGCGCCGAGTGGAGCTTCGAGGCCCTGCCCGCGATCGACCTGCCGCTCGACACCGATCACGGGGTGTCGGTGCCGCGGGTCGACGAGGACACCGAGCCCGGCGTCAAGCGGGCCCGGGTCTACCGCCTGCGCGGGCCCAAGGAGCGCGCCCAGCGCCTGCGCGATCGCAAGCTCGGCGTCCTGGTCGGCCGCGACCTCGAGCTCAAGGCGCTGCGCGACGCCTACCGCGACGTGCTGGTGGCGCGGCGGAAGCGGATGCTGGGCGTGGTCGGCGATCACGGCGTCGGCAAGCGCTCGCTGGTGTCGGCGTTCCTGGCCGGCATCCCCGCCGGCGAGGCCTACGTGCTGCGCACCACCACCCGGGTCGCCACCGCGATGACGCCGTACGGCGTGATCGCCGACCTCGCCCGCGAGATCCTGGGCCTGGCCGACGGCGCCGAGCCCCACGAGATCCTGCGCCGGGTCGAGCGCGCGGTGCCCCTGGTCTTCGGCCCCGGCGGCGACGCCGGCGCCATGCGCGAGGCCCGGGGCGCGGTCCAGGTGGTCGCGATGCTGCTCGGGGTCCCGCTCCACCTGATCGAGGAAGGCCGCGGCGGGGCCGGCGCCGGGCCGGGCGCCGCCGGCCGCCTCGACGGCGCGGTCCCGTCCTCGATCGATCCCGACGAGCGCAAGCAGCGCCTGCTCCAGCTCATGATGCGGGTCGAGCAGCGCCTCGAGCCCGACCGGCCGCTGGTGATCGTCGGCGAGGACGTGCACTGGAGCGATCAGGAGAGCTTCGAGCTGTTCAGCGCGCTCCTGCGCGTGCCGTCGAGCCGCCCCATCCTCGGCATCGTCACGACCCGGCCCGACAAGCGGATCCTCGACGTCGGCCGGGCCATCGGCGCCGAGCTGATCACCCTCGACGAGCTCGCCCCCGAGGCCCGCCGCCGCCTGATCGCCTCCCGCTTCGCGCCGGGCGCCGCCATCGACGGCCTGGTCGAGCAGGTGGTGGCGCGCGCCGGCGGCAACCCGTACTTCATCCTCGAGCTGCTCGACACCCTGGCCGAGCGCGGCGTCCTCACCGAGGCGCCCGACCACCCCGGGCTCTACGCCTGGACCGACGTCGACGCGCCGCTGCAGGTGCCGACCTCCATCGAGGATCTGCTCATCACCCGCATCGACCGCCTGCCCGACGCCGAGAAGCGGGTGGTGCTGGCGGCCAGCGTCCTCGGCCGCCTGGTGGCGCCGCCGGCCCTGGCCGCGATGCTGGGCGGCGCGGTCAAGGCCGAGCTCGACGAGCTGACCCGGCGCGGCCTGCTCGCCCCCCACGAGGGCGAGTACCGCTTCCGCAACGACATGATCATGACCGTGGCCTACAGCATGGTGCCGCCCGAGGAGCGGACCCGGCTCCACCGCATGGCCGCCGAGCGCATCGCCACCTCGCCGTCGTACCGGCCGGGCCAGGACGACGCCCACGTCGCCCGCCACCTCGAGCTCGCCGGCGACGCCGTGCCGTCGGCCGAGCGCTACCTGCGCGCCGCCACCCACGCCATCGACGTCGGCGGCAACGCCGACGCCTTCCGCCAGCTCACCCGCGCCCTCAAGCTGCTGCCGCCCGGCGATCACCTGCGCCGCTTCCAGGCCCGGCGCCAGCGCGAGGAGATCCTGCGCCGGCTGGCCCGCCGCCCCCAGCAGCTCCGCGAGCTGGCCGCGCTCCGGCGCGAGGCCGAGGCCCTGGGCGATCCCCAGAAGCTGGCCCTGGCCCACGCCCTCACCGCGCAGTTCTACATCGACGTCGGCAAGGCGCCGGCGGCGGCGCGGGCGGTGGCGCCGGCGCTCGAGTACGCGCGCGCCGCCGGCGACAAGCTGGCCGAGGCCGACGGCCTGCGCCTGCGCTCGGCGATCGCCCGCCTGGTCGGCAACAACGAGGAGTCGCTGGCCCTGTGCGAGCAGGCGCTGGCCCTGTGCGCGTCCGGCGTCGGCGGCGACGGCTCGGCCAGCCTGCTCACCCGGGCCACGATCCTCAACAACCAGGGCACGACGCTGTGGAACATGGGCCGGCTCGAGGCGTCGATCGAGGCCTACGCCGAGGCCCTGGTCATCTACCGCGCCCTCCAGCTCCCGCGCCAGGAGGCGCGGGCCCTCAACAACATGGGCATCGTGTTCTCGTCGCTGGGCGAGTACGAGGAGGCGCTGGCCCACTACAAGTCGAGCCTCAAGATCGACCAGGCGCTCGGCGATCGCTCGGGCATCGCGCTCAAGCTCGGCAACATCGGCCAGGCCTACGCCGATCTCGGCGACGTCGAGCGCGCCGAGAGCTACCTGGCCAAGGCCCTCAAGCTGGGCGAGCAGACCGGCGACCCGTCGAGCATGGCCGACGCCGCGATCTCGTGGGGCCAGGCCAAGCTCGCCAAGGGCGACCCGGCCGGCGCCCTCGAGCTGCTCGAGCGCGGCCGCGAGCTCGCCACCGAGAACCGCGAGCGCTTCCAGGAGATCCGCGGCCTCGAGTACATCGCGCTCGCCCACCTCGAGGGCGGCCACCCCGAGTGGTCGCTGGAGCTGGCGCGGTCGGCCACCGAGCTCGCCCGCAAGATGCCGATGATGGTCGGCATCATCTATGGCCTGGCCATCGCCGGCCGCGCCCTGTCGCGGCTCGGCCGCCACGACGAGGCGGTGGCGGCGACCAGCGAGGCGATCGAGCTCCAGGACCAGCAGCCGCGCCCCGAGGGCGCCGAGCACGTCCTCTACTGGCACGGCTGCGTGCTGGCCGCCGCCGGCCACACCGCCCGCGGCCAGGCCGCGCTCCGCCGCGCCCTGGCCGAGATCGACAGCAAGGCGGCGCGCCTGCGCGACCCCGACCTGCGCGCCAGCTACCTGGGGGCGAAGACGCCGCGCGCGGTCCGCGCCGCGCTCGGCCTCGACTAGCGCTCGGCCGCGACTGGAACCGACTAGAAGTAGATGCGGAGGCCGACGCCGCCGTCGAGGTCGACGTCGTCGTCGTTGCGGCCATCGTCGAGCAGCGTCAGCTTGAGCGCGAGCTCGCCGTAGAGCTCCACCGGCGAGCGGCGGAAGCGCAGGCCGAGCTGGAAGGGCGCGCGCACGCCGAGGTTGACCTCGTCGCCGAAGTCGCCGGGGCCGCCGTAGACCACGCCGCCCACGCCGACGCGGAACGGCACCAGGACGCTGCGGCCACGGGCCACGCCCAGGTTGACCAGGTAGGTGACGTGGACGTAGCCGTCGCGACCGTCGTCGAAGTCGTCCCAGCCCACGACCAGGTCGAGCGCCGAGCGCCGCGCCAGGTCGAGCTTGACGCCGAGCCCGGTGGGCTGGCCGACGAACACGCCGACGCCGACCTCGGCGCGCGCCGGGCGCGCCGTGGCCAGGATCCCCACCACCACCACCACCGCCGCGAGGATCGGGAGCGAGAGGGTGCGCACCATGGCCCGAGGGTACCGCGACCGGGCGCCGGCGACGGCGGCCGGCCGCGCCGGTGGACGGCCGGCGCAAGCGCGGTGAACCGCCTCACGTCCGGCGCGCCACCCGGTCGCAGCCGACCGCCCTCGCCACGGCGCCGGACGGTGGTACACGTCGGGTCATGTCGACCTCCGGCGCCCCGGCTCCCGCGCGGCCACCCGGCGCGCGCCGCGTGCGCGGGCCGGTGCTCTTCCTCGGCCTGGTCGCGGTGATCCTGGCCATCATCATCCCGACGGTCTTCGTCCCCACCGTGCTGTTCCCGCCGGCGGAGCCGCGCCTCGACGATCACGGGCCACTGCCGCCGTTCGCCCTCACCGATCACACCGGCGCCGAGCTGACCCGGGCCTCGCTCGAGGGCCAGGTGACGATCGTGAACTTCATCTTCACCCGCTGCGACACGATCTGCCCGGTGACCTCGATGAAGATGCGCACGGTGCAGGAGAAGACCGCCGATCTGGCGGGGCGGATCAAGCTGCTGTCGATCTCGGTCGATCCCGCCCACGACACCGTGCCGGTCCTGGCCGCGTACGCCGCCCGCTTCGGCGCCGATCCGGGGCGCTGGCGCTTCGTGCGCGGCGACATCGCGGCGGTCCGCGACCTGGTCGAGCGCGGCCTGGCGATCGGCTTCGACGACCTCGGCGGCACCACGGCCTCGGGCGCGCCCAACATCACCCACAGCGGCCACTTCGTCCTCCTCGATCAGCGCGCCCACATCCGCGGCTACTACGACTCCGACGACTGGCCACGGATCGAGCGGCTGATGAAGCACGCCCGCTTCCTGGTGCGCCGACCGCCCGGTCCGCCGCCGGGGTCGTGATACCAACGAGCCATGGGCCTCGACACGCCGGTCGCGATCGCGCGCCTCGTGATCGGCGGGTTGCTCCTGTTCGTGGGCGGCCTGGCCCTGGTCCGCGGCTCGACCACCCTGGCCCGCACCCTGGGCATCAGCCCGCTGGTCATCGGCCTGACCGTGCTCGCCTACGGCACCTCGGCGCCGGAGATGGCGGTGTCGACCGAGGCCGCGGTCGGCCACCTCACCCCGGTCGCGCTCGGCAACGTCATCGGCGCCTGCGCCGCCAACATCAGCCTGGTCCTCGGCATCACCGCCCTCATCCGGCCCCAGGTGGTCGAGGCCCGCATCATCCGCCGCGAGGCGCCCGCGCTGCTGCTGTCGGTCGTCGCGATCCCGGTCACGCTCTACGACGGCGTCATCACCCGCACCGAGGGCATGATCATGGTCGGCTGCGCGGTGGCGTTCACGATCGTCACCCTGACCGTGAGCGCCTTCGGCGGCCGCGACGACCTCGGCGCCACCGGCGCCCAGACCGCGCTCGCCGATCGGCGCAACGAGGGCTCGCGCATCCTCGCCCTGGTGCTGTCGGCGATCGGCGTCTTCCTCATCGTCGCCGGCAGCGAGCAGTTCGTCGGCGGCGCCACCCGCCTCGCCGGCGAGTGGGGGATCTCCGAGCGCATGCTCGGCCTCACGATCGTCGCGCTCGGCACCTCGGCCCCCGAGCTCGTGACCTCGGTGCTGGCGGCGTTCAAGGGCGAGCAGCGGCTGACCACCGGCACCGTGATCGGCTCCAACCTGCTCAACGTCTTCCTGGTCCTGGGGCTGGTCGCCTACCTCAACCCGGTCCGGGTCAACGAGCGCATGCACCCGGTCGACGCCATCGGCCTGGGCGCGCTGACCGTCCTGGCGGTGGTGTTCATGCGCGGCAGCCGCCTGGTCACCCGCGCCGAGGGCGCGATCCTCGTCGCCGCCTACCTCGGGTTCCTGGTCGCCGCCGGCCTCCTGTGACCGGCGTAACCGGGCGAGATCGCAGCGCGGCGAGGTGGGGCTGCTGGTTCTCACCGCCTGATATCCCGGGGGAGCAATCCGGGTAATCGCCTGAGAGTACGCCGAGGTTCCGGAGGTCGGGCCGGTCTGGGTATCAAGGAGCGCCTGGCGTCGCGCTCGCGCGCCCCACCAGCGCCGGCGCCGCCGGTGGTACCGTGGTCGTTCCGAGCCTTCCCCCAACGATGAGAGAGCCGTCCATGAAGCAGCACCTCACCCTCGCCGTCGCGGTCACCCTGGGACTGGGTCTCGTCAGCGCCGGCGTCGCCAGCGCCCAGATCGGCGGCGCCCGCGGCCCCGACGAGGAGCCGCTGGCGATGGACGCGTCGCTCATCCTCGGCCACGTCGCCGACGACGGCAAGCTGCGCGGCTTCATCTTCACCGGCGAGCCGGCCGAGCAGATCGAGCACGGCAACCCGGGCTCGCGCATCCTCTTCGTCAACAACTGCAAGGGCGAGACGACCTCCACCGGCGCCGCCGGCTGCCGCATCACCCGCGGCGGCACCAACAACTCGATCAACAACGTCTCGACGATCGCCAGCGGCAACCTGACCGCGTACAGCGGCAGCACGACCACCTGGAACAGCATCGTGAACTGCGTGCGCCAGACGTACGCGCCGTTCGGGATCACGGTCACCGACGTCAACCCGGGCGCGGTCCCCCACTTCGAGGCGATGGCCGCCGGCCGCCCCACCGAGATCGGCTTCCCCAACGGCGTGGCCGGCGTCGCGCCCTACTCGTGCGGCGTCATCAACAACGCCATCACCTTCAGCTTCCTCAACCTCAACCCCAACGACGTCAACGACGCGTGCTGGACCATCGCCCAGGAGTCGGCGCACGCCTTCGGCCTCGCCCACGAGATGCTGGCCGCCGACCCGATGACGTACATCACCAACCCGCCGCAGAAGCGCTTCCAGGACCAGTCGGCGTGTATCGGCACCTCGGGCTGCTGCCAGCCCCAGGGCGAGTGCCAGTGCGGTCCGACGACGCAGAACTCGGTGCAGAAGCTGCTCGGCATCTTCGGCCCGTCCAACCCGACGCCGCCGACCATCGTCATCGAGACCCCGACCAACAACTCGCAGGTCACGCCGGGCTTCGTGGTCCGCGCCACCGTCACCGACGACCAGGGCGTGCAGAGCGTCCAGCTCATCATCGACGGCTCGCCCATCGCCACCCTGCAGTCCCCGCCCTTCGCCTTCAACGCCCCGGCCGACCTGGCGGAGGGCACCCACACCGTGACGATCCGCGCCCTCGACACCCTCAACTCCGAGGGCACCGCCAGCGTCACGGTCATCGTCGGCGAGCCCTGCACCACCAGCAGCCAGTGCGGCGGCAACGACCTGGTCTGCGTCGACGGCCGCTGCGTGCCCGGGATGAACACCCCGGGTGGCCTGGGCTCGAGCTGCGACTCGCCCGACGAGTGCCTGTCGGGGGTGTGCGCGACCAAGGACGGCGAGAACCGCTGCGTCGAGGACTGCGACCCGGCGGCCGACGGCTGCCCCGACGGCTTCTCGTGCCTGTCCAACGGCGCCGGCGGCGGCCTGTGCTGGCCGGGCGGCGGCGGCTGCCTCGGCTGCTCGACCGACGGCGGCGGCAGCCCCGACCCGACCCTGCCCATCGGCGCCGGCCTCCTGGTGGCCGCGGTGCTGGTGCGCCGCCGTCGCCGCGCGGCGTGACCGTCCGCGACTTCGCCCGCCGCGTCGTCACCGCGACCGAGCTGGCCGACAAGCTGGCGCCGCCCCCGCCCGGCCTGACCGTCGACCCGCCCGGACCGCCGGAGCACCTGGCCGGACCCGGCCGGTCGCCGGCGCTCGTCATCCGGCCGGGGCGCGAGGTCAGCGTGCCGCCGCTGGCCGGCATGCGCGACCCGGCCCAGCGCGCCCGCATCCTCCACGCCCTGGCCAACCACGAGCTGCAGGCGGCGGAGCTGTTCGCGTGGGCGCTCCTGGCCTTCGCCGACGCCCCCGCCGGGTTCCGGGCCGGGCTGCTGGCGATCTGCGCCGACGAGCAGCGCCACTGCCGGGCCTACGCCGAGCGGGCCGCGGCCCTCGGCTGCGCCCTGGGCGACCATCCGGTGACCGGACACTTCTGGAACAAGCTCGACCGCCTGGCCACCCCGCTCGGCTTCGTGTGCACGATGGGGCTGACCTTCGAGAACGCCAACCTCGACTTCACGCGGGAGTACGCCGCCGCCGCCCGCGCCGCCGGCGACGAGGCGACCGCGGCCGTGCTCGAGCAGGTCCACGCCGACGAGATCGATCACGTCCGCTTCGCCTGGACCTGGCTCGGCAAGCTCGCGCCCGACGCGCCGGCGGCGGCGGTCTACGCCCGCGTCGCCACCGCGCCGCTCGGGCTGCACCGCGCCCGCGGCGCCACGTTCGATCGCAGGGCGCGGCGGCGGGCCGGGCTCGACGAGGCGTTCATCGCCGCGCTCGAGGCGGCGGTGGCGCGACGACCGGGCGGCGGCGAGCGAGCGTGAGCGGCGCGGCGCCGGCGCTGGCCCGGCTCTGGGTCGGCAACCTCGACTGCGAGGTCGAGTGGGCGGGCGGCCCGCCGCTGCCGGCGGCGGTGGTGACGCGGCTGGCGCTCCTGGCCACGACGCTGCGCGTGTTCTGCGCGCCCGAGGACGGCGGCGGCGGCGGCGACGCGGCGAGCGACGACGCCGGGGACGCGCGGCGCGACGGCGAGGACGCGCTGTGGCTGCCC
>CAADGB010000547.1 GCA_900696455.1 uncultured delta proteobacterium | reverse complement strand
GGCCGGGCGCGGGCGCCGGGGCGGCGGTGACGGCGGGGGCGGCGCAGGCCGCGGCCCACGCCGGACGTCCGGGTGCGCCCTCGCCGGCGCGCGCCCCCGGGCCTATTTTTTTGGCGGCGGCGGGGGCGCGGCCAGCTTCTTGAGCGACGACGCCAGGGCCTCGTTCAGGGCCATCTGGACCGCCTCCGAGATCGCGTACTCGCGGTCGCGCGGGCGCAGCCGCTTGCCGCCGTCGACCTTGATCGTCGCCGAGCCCTCGCCCGAGAACGCCATCACCCGGTCGGGGATGGTCTCGCCGAACGTGCGCAGGGACAGCCGGACCACCAGCCGCTTCTCCTGGTTGAGCGACTCGTCCTTGTCCTCGAGCTCCTCCTCGAAGCTGATGAGCTCGACGTTGACCCGGTAGGCACCGTCGAGCTTCTTCTTCTTGAGCCAGGCCTTGAACGCCCGCGCGTTGCCGCGGTCGGGCGCGCCGTCGAGCTTGTCGACGAGCTGGGCGTGGGCGGTGATGGCCTTCGCGAGCAGGGCGGCGGTGATGGGCACGACCTCGGCGGCCGCCTTGCCGACCTCGTCGGCGGCCTTCACGTCGGCGACCTCGAAGTAGTACGTCTTCGGCTTCTTGCGGGCGGCGGCAGGCGCGGCGACGACCGCGAGCGCGGCGAGGGCGGCGAGCGCGAAGGCCGTGGCGCGGACGAGCGCGCGGGGCCGCGGCGCCGGTGGGGCCGGGGCCGGGGTCGGGACCGAGGCCGGGGGCGAGGTCGGGTGCAGGGCGCGGCTCCGCATCGGGGGCATCATCACGCAGTTGGACCGCGCGTGCTACCGTGGAGATTCATGGTGACCCGGCGCTGGCCCGACGTGGTGATCGTGATCGCCATCGCCTGCCTGACCTGCGCCGGCATCTGGGCCATCTGGGGCACGGAGCTGGGGCTCCGGGGCGGGGGCGGCGGCAAGGACGGCCCCAAGGAGCCGCCGATGGAGCGCGGGGAGGGGGCCGGGGCGGGAATGACCTGACGGCTCGGGTCTGGCCCCGCTCACCGTGAGCGGAGCCCCCAAGGGGCGGCGTCGAAAGGGCCTCGGCCTCGATCTCGGATTCGGGCTCGGCCTCGGACCCGGCCTCGGACTCGGACTCGGCCTCGGACTCGGCCTCGGACTCGGCCTCGGACCTCGGACCCGGACTCGGATCCGGAACGACCCGCTCACCCCGACGGGCGCGGCGTCGACGGGGCTCGGCCTCGGTCCGCGCCGTCGTCCCGGTGTACGCTGCCCCGCACCATGACCGCCTCGCTCGAGCTCGCCGCGCTGTCGCTCGCCGCCTGGGACGCCGCCGACGACGGCAGGCGGCGCGAGCTGGCGGCGGCCGCCGCGGCGCGCGTGGGCGGCCGCATGATCGAGCTGGAGGTCGACGCCCAGGGCGGCCAGCGCCACGTCATGGCCGCGATCGACGTCCGCGAGGTGCACATGGTGCTGGTGCCCGGTGGCACCGTCACCCTGGGCTGGGATCCGTCGCGGCCGCTGGGCCTGACCGCGGCCCAGACGGCGGCGCTGGCCGCGGCGCCGGACGCCGCGGACCTCCCGGAGCTGCTCGCGTATCACCTCACGCCGACGCGCGCGGTGACGCTGGCGCCGTTCCTCCTCGAGATCGCCCCGCGCGCGGTCTCGGGCTGGCTCGACGAGCTCGAGCGCGACCGCGACGACGACGCCGACCTCCTGGCCGCGGTCGCGGCGCGAGTGGCCGGCGAGGGCTTCCGCCTGCCCACCGACGACGAGCGGGAGCACGCGGCGCGGGGCGGGACCACGAGCCTGTTCCGCTGGGGCGACGTCTGGCCCGACGGCATCCCCTACGCCCGCGAGACCCACTTCACCGGCCACCTCGTGCCGTCGGCGTTCGGCGTCCGCCTGCTGACCGATCCGTACCAGGTCGAGGTCGTGGCCGAGCCCCTCGGCTTCCGCGGCGGCGACGGCGGCTCGGCGGTGTGCGGCGGCCGGCCGTCGCCCGAGCCGTGGCTCACCTTCGCCTCGGCCTTCCGCTGGCCGCGCGAGCTGTGGGAGGACGTCGTGGTCGAGTCGCTGGAGAGCGGCTGGGTGCGCCGCGCCCTGTCGCTCACCTGATCCTCGCCCCGGCGTCGCCTCGCCTCGCCTCGCCTCGCCTCGCCGTCGCCTCGGCTAGTCGACCCGCGTCCAGGCGTAGCCGCTGACCTCGAGGCGCTCGAGCGGCTCGAGCCGGGCGTCGAGGGTGTAGGCCGCCTCGAGCTGCGACTGGTAGGCGTGCTCGTCGAGCCACAGCCCGTGCACCGGCGCGCCGCCGTGGGTGAGCGGCGGATCGAACAGGATCCAGAACTGGTTGTTCCAGTTGTGGTGCTCGCCGGCGTAGACCAGGCGGAAGTAGTCGTCGACGACGACGGTCTGGCCGCCCAGGGTGACCTCGGCGCGGGTGGGGAAGAGCGGGCCGGAGCCGGCCGCCGGCGGGTTGTAGCGGAGGTCGAGGGCGAAGCCGTCGCCGCCGGGCAGGGTGCCGGCGACCCGCCACGGCTCGTAGGTCTCGCCGGTGCACGTCGACAGCCCGATGGCGTCGTCGTGGACGGTGCCGCCGTCGAGGACGGCCATCGCCCACACGTGATCCGAGAGGTGGGGCTCGGCGAGCAGGAAGCCGCCGCCGGTGGCGGGGAGCGGGAGCTGCCACTCGAGGTCGAGGGTGCGGGCGCCGACGGTGAAGGCCTGGCGGTAGCGCCGGGTGACGAACGAGCCGTGATCGATCACCTCGTAGGTGGCGGTGGTGCCGAGCGGCGCGATCGGCGTGCGCGCCGGTCCGTGGACGCCGGCGCCGAAGACGGCGGGCACGGTGTGGACGCCGGGCCCGCGCGGCAGGACGTGGGTGCCCGGCGTGGCGGCCAGCCACGCCTTCTGCCGGTGCTCGACCTCGACCCGGCGGCCCTCGAGGAAGTGGCCGCACAGGCGCACCGGCCCCGGCACCTGGACGCAGTCGGTGGCCGGATCCGGGCACGCCGTGTGCTGACAGGCGCGCGGCAGGTGGCGATCGACGCGGGTGAACGAGTACGCGCGGTAGACCGCCTCGGGCTGGGTCGGGGCGTAGACCAGGGGCAGGCGGAAGCGGGCCTCGAGCAGGCCCTTGACGGCGAGCACCTCGTCCTCCGTGAGCAGCTCGTCGTAGCGGGCCGGATCGACGATCACGTCGAAGCCGAACCCGAGGCTCGCCCCGTCGACGTCGACGATGCGGTAGAGCGCGCCGGCCCAGTACGCGCGGGTGGCGCGGCGCTGCACCAGCGCCTGGTAGGTCGCCGGCGGCAGGCCGCCGAAGTACTCCGGCAGCACCTGGGTCATGAAGTCGAGGTGCAGGGCGTGGACCCCGACGTCCTGGAACACCAGCTCCTGGAGGGCGGCGGTGGCGGTGGCGGGCGCCAGGTACTTGCTGTGCTCGACGAGCTCGCAGCGGCGGCTGCGGTGGACCGCGCTGACCGCGGCCCAGTCGGCCTCGGTCTCGATCGCGGTGCGGCACGGGCGGCCGGCGCACAGCCCGGTCTCGCCGTCGACGCCAGCGTCGGCAGGGTCACCGCCGCCGCCGCCGCAGGCCGTGGCCGCGAGCGCGGTGACGAGGGCGAGCGCGACGGCGGCGCGAGGGGCGGGGAGGGCCGGGGCGAGCGGGCGCGGCGTCATGGCCGCGGCCGGTTGCATCGCGCGTGCCCGCGGCGGCGGTGGCGCCGGCCGCGCAGGTTCGCGCACCTCCTGTCGTCCGGCGCGTCCCCGGCGACGGATTTCTGAGCGTGGTCGGGCGCAGGTGCCGGCAATCTCGCGGGCGCGGCGCGGCACGCCGCGTGCTCCAGGACCGGACCGTGCTGCGTCCCGGCTCACGATCGAAGGGTGCGACGTTGCGGGCCCAGGTGGCCGCGCTGATGATGTTCGCCGCCGGCGGCCTCGGCGCCGGGTGTGGCGGCGGCGGCGGTGACGGCGGCGTCGACGCCGGGCCGTTCCTCGACGCCGGGCCCGGCGACTTCCAGATCGATCGGGGCGGGCAGGTCAGCCTGATCGAGGGCGGTGGCTACCTGTCGACCTACGCCCTCATCCAGGACCGGCCCGAGCTGCCGGTGCCGGTGATCGTCGCCCAGGGTGACGAGTGCACGGTCTTCCGGCGGCCGGCGCCGGCGCTGTGCGAGCCGGCCTGCACCGACGGCGTGTGCACGGCGCCCGGTACCTGCACGCCGTGGGGGCGCAACGCCAGCGCCGGCACCATCACGGTCACCGGCCTGCGCGCGCCGCTGGCGTTCGTGCCCGGCACCTACGGCTACGTCCCGACCCCGGCGCCGGGCGAGGAGCTGTTCGACGCCGGCGCCACCGTCGCGGTGAGCGCGCCCGGCGACGTGACCCCCGGCTTCGCGGTCGAGCTGACCGCGCCGCCGCCGCTGGCCGCGCCGTTCCAGAACCTGGCCCTGCGCGACGGCGTCGACGCGACGATCACCTGGACGGCCGCGCCCGGCGGCGGCGCGGGCGCGCGCTCGATCCAGGTGGCGCTGGTGGTGGGCTGGCACGGCGCCCCGCCCGAGGCCCTGCTGGTGTGCGAGACCGCCGACGACGGCGAGCTGGTCATCCCCGGCGCCCTGATCACCGCGCTGCCGCGGGCGTCGTCTGGCCTCGAGCCGCACCTGTCGTGGATCCAGCGCTTCGACCGCGCCGTGGTCGCGGCGCCGGCCGGACCGATCGAGATCGTGGTCGGCAGCCAGGTCAGCCTGTACTTCACCCACCCCTGACCGGCGGCGTCGCCGTGCGCGCCGGCGCCCCGCGGCTCACGCTCGCGGCGCCAGCTCGAGGCGGTCGAGCAGCGCCTGGTAGGCGGCCGGATCGGCCGCCGGGTGCTGCGCGTCGAGCTGGGCGAGCTCGCTCCAGATGTCCCCGGCGCGCGTGATGCTCCAGACCAGGACCGCGTCGCCGAAGCTGAGCGATCGGCAGTGCTCGCTGCTGGCCATGGCCTTGTTCTGGTCGAAGCCGGGCGGCGGCGACGTCATGCGCGGCGACTCCTGCAGCCGCACGGCGCCGACCCCGCCGGTGTTGCCCGACACGTGGAGGAACGACGCGCCCAGATCCTCGACCACGGTGACCGCGTGGCCGCCGGCCTGACACCCCTGATAGAAGTAGCTGACGTAGTCGCCGGGGCGGAGCTCGGCGGCGTACGCGGTCGCGGCGTAGGCGGCGCCGGCGCCCTGCTTGCGCTTGGCGGCGCTGTTGAGCCACGCGTGCGCGCCGTGCTTGAACTTCAGGCCGCGCTCGGCGAGGGCGATCTCGGCGGCCTTGCTGGTGGCCCACTGGCACCAGTTGCTGCCGCCGGTGACGCCCCCCATCGCCGCCGCGGTCCGGTGGCCGCCCGCGGTCGCGTCCGCCACGTTGCGCTGGCCGCTGCCGAGGTAGCGGAAGAACACCTCGAGGCTGGCCGGCATCGCGCCGCCGTGGCGCTGCTGGGCGTACCAGGTCGCGTAGTCGTGCAGCACCTCCTGGGCCTCGACCTCCTCCGCCTTCCACTCGATGCTCACCGACAGCAGGTCCTGCAGCTCGACGAACCACGGCGGGAAGCCGTCGATGCCCTTGCCCTCGCCGCGCAGGAGCCCGCCGCTGCGCTTGTGACCCGAGGCCTTCACCTTCTCGAGCGCCGCCAGGCCGCGGGCGTCGAGCGACGCGTTCGCGCCGACCGTGGACGCGCCCGGGCGCGGCTGCGGCTCGATCGTCGTGGTCGCGCCGGGCTCGGGCGCCTCGCGCGCGCCCGTCGGGGTGTCGGTCCGGGCCGCCGGCGGCGCGGCGGTGGCCGGCGCCGGCGGCGCGGCGGTGGTCGGCGTCGGCGGCGCGGCGGTGGCCGGGCGCCCGCCGAGCGCGCCCCACGTCATCGGTCCGACGATGCCGTCGGGCGTCAGGCCCTGGCGGAGCTGGAACGCGACCACCGCTGCCCGGGTCTGCGGTCCGAACCTGCCGTCGGCGACCAGGGCGGCGCCGTGATCGACGAGGGCCTGTTGGAGTCGGGTCACGGCCGGGCCCGCGGCGCCGACCTGCAGCGTCGGCTGCGGCAGGTGCAGGGCGAACGGGTCCTCGGCCGCCGGGGGCGCGGCCTTCATCATGAGGAGCGGGGGGCCGCCGGAGGGCCCGACCGCTGCCGCCGCCGTCCCGGCGGGCCGACCGCCGGCGGGTGGCCTCAGGTTTCCCGCACCGGCGCGGTCGACGTGGGGCTCGGTCGAGGGGGCGGACGCGCCGGGCTGGCGGCGGCGGAGGCCGTTCATGCCTGGCAGGGCGCGCCGGCGAGCGATGTGACACCGCGCGCGGGCCGGGCGACGGCGGGCGCGCATTCTTCCGCAACCGGCCGGCGGCGCCGCCGATAGCCACCGCCATGAATCGACGCGCCGCTGCTCCCTCGGGGCGTGCGGCAAGGCCGGGGCGGTGCGCCAGGCCCGCGGCACCGGCCACGACGCGCGGCCGCCGCTCGCGCTGGTCCGGCGCGGCTGCCGGGCGCGAGATCCGCGGAGCTGCCTCGTCCTCGGCGACCTGCTGGCCCACGGCATGGCCGGTCGCCGCGACCTCCCGGCCGCCCTCGGCGCCTACCTCCGCGCCTGCGACGGCGGGCTGCGCGGCGCCTGCGTCGCCGGCGCCCGCTCGGCTCGCGGCGCCACCGCGCGTCACCTGCGGGCGCGCGCCTGCCGCCTCGGCGATCGCGCGAGCTGCGCGGCCGGCGCGCCGTGACCGCCGCCGCGCGCGGTCGGCCTCGCCGGGCGCCGGCGCCGTCAGCCGTCGACGAACATCACGCCGTCGTAGTCGCGGGCCGAGAACGGCAGATCGAGCCACGGCGCGCGCGGCGAGCGGGTGGGGTAGAGCGAGCCGTCGGGGCCGAGCGCGGCGCGATCGAAGCGGGTCGGGAAGTAGCAGCGCTGGAGCAGCACGGCGCCGGCGCGCTCGCCGACGGTGGCCGCCCCCGCCATCTCGGCGCGAGCGCCGGCGTGGGTGCAGGCGGCGATGGCGCGGGCCAGGCGAGCCTCGTCCCAGACCGTGGGCGGCGCGCCCGGATCGTCGAGGTCGGCGCCGGTGGCCGGGACCGGATCGTTGTGGCGGCGCCACAGCGACGGCTGGTCGCCGTCGATCGGCGCGAACGGATCGACGTGGACGCCGTCGAGCCACACGTTGAAGTGGACGTGGGGCGGCGCCCACGGGAAGCCGGCCAGGGCGTCGAGGCCGCTGTAGCCCGACAGCGCGATGCGCTGGCCGCGGCCGACCCGCTCGCCGGGGCGGACCAGGGGGCGGGCGAGGTGGTTGTACGTGGTCACCAGGCCGCGGCCGTGGTCGACGAGGATCTTGCGCCCGCCGCGGTGGTACTCGCTCGAGACCCGCAGCACCACGCCCGGCGCCGCCGCCACCACGTCGGTGCCCGGCGGCACCGCGAAGTCGGTGCCGTTGTGGCTGTCGTAGGTGGTGGCGCCGCCGCGGAAGTCGCGGACGTCGGTGACCCGCACCGACCACCCGTCCTCGGGCGGCGGCTGGCGGTAGTTGAACAGGTTGGTGATGGGCACCCGCCGCCCCGCCGGCCGCCGGCCGAGCCACAGCGGCACCGCCCACCGCGGCCGGAGCTGGCGCAGCGTGCTCAGGCCGAACCGCGAGCGCGGCGTGCCGACGTCGCCGCCCAGGGCCAGCCGGGTCTCGGCCACCGCCTTGCCCAGCGGCGCCAGGCCGAGCGCCTCGTAGAGGCCGATGCGGACGGGAGGCGCCGGTTCCATCGCCCCATCGTACCCGCCGCGGGCGCGTGAAGGAATCAGGCCGGCGGGGGCCAGGCCTCGGCGAACAGCTCCATCGTCACCCAGTCCACCCAGGCCCCGTCGAGCAAGCAGTGGGCGCGCTGACGGCCGACCTCGCGGAAGCCGAGCCGCTCGGCCGCGGCGCGGACCGCGGCGTTGTCGCCGTGATGGTCGAACCAGAGCTTGCGCAGGCCGAGCGCGGTGAAGGCGTGGCCGATCACGGCCCGCGCCGCCTCGGTGCCGAGGCCGTGGCCGCGGTCGGCGGCGTCGCCGAGCCCGATCGACATCGCGCCGTGACGATCGCGCGGGTCCTGGTGGACACCGATCGAGCCGATCAGCGCGCGCGGCGCCTTGCGCCAGATCGCGAGGTGGAGCTGCTCGGGCGGCAGGCTCAGGATCTGGGCGAACACGGCCGCGGCCAGCTCGTCGGAGATCGGCGCCGGGACCGGCAGCAGGCGGGCCAGGGCGGGCGCATCGAGGAGCGCGCGGTGGGCGTCGCGATCCTCGGGCCGGAACCGCGCGAGCCACAGTCGCGGCGTGGTGAGGACGACGTCGAGGCCGGAGGCCCCGGACGGGTCGCCGGGGGCGGGCGGGGGCGGGTCGTCGACGAGCGATTCCATCGGGGGCTCCTCGCGCCGAGTGTACGCGCCGCCGGCGCCCGCCGGGGTCAGCCGCGCAGCCAGGCGCGGAAGCGGGCGGCGTTGTCCTGGCTGACGAGGACGGGCCCGGTCGCCGGCGGCGCCAGCTCCACCGCCAGCTTGCCCTTGGTCCACGGCCGGAAGCCGGTGATGGCGCCGGCAGCGACCAGGTACTGGCGGTTGACGCGGAAGAACTCGACGGGATCCAGCTCGGCCTCGAGCTCGCCCAGGGTGCGGTCGAGGCCGAGGCGGCGGCCGTCGCGAGTGACCACGTCGACCAGCTTGTCGTCGACGACGAAGTAGGCGACCTGGTCGAGGGCGACAGTGGCGAAGCCGTCGCGGCGTCGGGCCAGGAGCCGGCGCGGCGGCCGGGCCAGGGCGCGGGCCACGCCGCGCACGCGCTCGGCGAAGCGGGCCTCGAGGCGCTGGTAGCGATCCAGCGCGCGGGCCAGGTCGTCGTCGCGGACGGGCTTGAGCAGGTAGTCGATGCCGCCGGCGGCCATCGCCGACAGGACGTACTCGTCGTACGCGGTGCAGAACACGACCGGCGCGTCGAGGGCACCGCGCTCGAAGAGCTCGAACGACAGGCCGTCGGCGAGCTGGATGTCGGCGAGCACGAGGTCGGGGGCGGGGTGGGCGGCGAACCAGGCCGCGGCCTGCGCCACCGAGGGCAGGGCGGCGACGACGGTGGTCGCCGGCGCCAGCCGGCGGATCGCCTCCTCGAGCCGCTGCCGGGCCGGGGCCTCGTCCTCGAGGATCACGACGCGGGCGGGCAGGGTCACAGCGGCACCACCACGACGAAGCGGTCGTCGCGCTCGCGGACCTCGAGGCGCGCGCCGGTGGTCAGGCGGATGCGCTCGTCGAGGTTGCGCAGGCCGACCCCGGCCGAGGGCCGGGCGGTGCGGCGGGGCCGCCGCGGGTGCTCGACGACGACGGCGTCCGGGCCCAGGCGCACGGTCACGGTCAGCGGGTGGCCCTCGCCGACCTCGTTGTGCTTGATCGCGTTCTCGACCAGGAGCTGGAGCGCGGTCGGCGGCAGCCGCGCCGCGCGGTCCGCGCCCTCGTCGACGATCTCCACGGCCAGCGCGTCGCCGAAGCGGACGCGCATGAGCGCGACGTAGTCGGCGAGGAAGCCGAGCTCGTCGGCCAGCGGCACCCGGGCCTGGCCGCGCTGGCGGACCAGGTAGCGGGGGAGCTCGGCCAGGTGATCGTTGAAGACCGCGGCGCGCGCCGGATCGGTCGTGATGAGGTGGCCGAGCGTGTTGAGCGAGTTGAACAGGAAGTGGGGATCGAGCTGGGCCAGCACCGCCGCCATCTCGGCCTCGACCCGGGCGCGGTCGAGCGCCAGGACCCGCAGGCGGTCGTCGGCGCGCTCCTTGATGAGGAAGACGGTCTCGTAGACGTGGGTGACGAAGACGACGCAGATGACGTTGACGAGGACGACGGTCTGGATGACGGGCCACGCCGGCGGGCGCCCGAGCCAGGCGTACCAGCCGGCCAGGGCGGCGATCGTGAGCGGCGCCGTGAACAGGACGATCGCGGCCAGGAGCGTCACGACCTTGCGCACGGGGTGATCGAACCAGCCCCAGTGCCGCCGCTGCTCGAGCAGGAGCCAGCGGTTGCCGTGCCAGATCGCGGCGGCCAGGGCCACGAACCACAGCGTGCCGAGGGCGTGGGCGACCGAGATCACGGCGACGCCGTCGAACAGCCCCGACACCCGCGGGATGCCGAGCCCGAACAGCGGGATGCCGAGGGCGCGGACCAGCCGGTCGTCGAGCTCGACCGGCGGCGCGGCGGCGCCGACGGCGCCGACGGCGGGTCGGCGGGCGGCGGGCTCGGCGAGAGGGTCGGCGGCGGCGGTCGGCGCCATGATCGGGATCTGGACGCCGTCGTGGCCGGGGTGTCAAGCGGATCGCCGCCGCCGCCCGCTCACTGCAGGGCGGCGATGACCACGCCCATCGCGGTGTACGACACCGCCAGGTAGCCGCCGTCGATCACCACCAGCATCAGCGACCGCCGCTCGAACAGGAAGACCGTGGCCAGCGACGCGGCGGCGAAGCCGAGGCCGGCGAGGGCGCCGGCGCCGGCGCCCCAGGCCAGCGTCGCGTCGGCGCCGAGCAGCGCCGCCAGGTTGAAGGCGACGACGAGCGACGCGACGAAGGCGGCGGCGAAGACGCGGCCGACGCCCTGGCCCAGGCGCGCCTCGTCGAGCCCGGCCTCGCGCATCCACGCCCGCGCGAACAGGATGGGGCTGTACCAGAGCCCGCCGATGAGGAAGCTGGTGAGGGCCGCGGCGAGGACGGCCAGGTAGTTGACGTGCGACATGCCTCCCCGTACCCGCCGCCGGCGCCGCGCGCGATCCGATCCCGACCGAGACCCGAGGATCGTCCGCCGAGACCGGAGCCGGGCGGCGCGAGCTGGACGATACTGCCGGCGATGTCCGCTGCGACGAACGACGTGAACGACGTGATCGACCGGCTGGCGGCGGCGCCGCGGCCGGCGCTCGACGAGCTCTTCGCCCTGGCCTGGCCGTACCCGGCGCTGGTCGAGCACCGCGGCGGCGACGCCGTCGGCTCCGACGCCTACGAGGCGGTGCGCGACGCCTGGCCGCGGGTGGCCGCGCTGCTCGAGCACGCCGACGTCGCCGTGCGCATCGCCGCGGCGCGCCTCCTGGCGACCCTGGTCGACCGCGCCGACGAGGTGACGCCGGCGCTGGACGCGGCGCTCGCCCGCGCCGCGGGCGAGCCGGTCGAGCATGCCGCGATGATCCTCGCGGTCGGGCGGCTGGCGGCGAACGTCCACGGCCCGGCGTCGCCGCCGTACGAGGGGCTCGCGCTCGATCCGGCGGCGGCCGGCGCGCCGCCGCTCGTGCGCGCCGCCCTCGCCGCGGCCCAGGTCTTCCGCCTGCCGTCGTTCCCGCGCTTCGTCCGCGCCGACCTCCCCGGCGCGCTCACCGCGATCCCGCCCGCCACCGTCGTCGGGCCGTGGGGCGGCGGCGACGTCGCGCGCCTGTTCGGCGAGCTGGCCGCGTCGGTCCACCTGTCGCCCGACGCCCGCAAGGCGCAGGCGGCGGAGGCCGAGACCGAGACCGAGACCGAGACCGAGACCGAGACCGAGACCGAGACCGAGACCGAGACCGAGACCGAGACCGGGGCCGAGGCCGAGGCCGAGACCGAGACCGAGACCGAGACCGAGACCGAGACCGAGACCGAGACCGAGACCGGGGCCGAGGCCGAGACCGAGACCGAGACCGAAACCGGGTCCGACCCCGAGCTCAACCCCTACCACCAGCAGCGCCCGCGCCGGCAGCCGCCCCGCGTCGACCTGCCCGGCCTCGACGACGTCCCGTGGGCGACCCTCGAGGACGCCTACGGGCCGGCCACCGCGGTCCCCGGCATGCTGCGGGCGCTGTCGTCGCCGTCGGCGGACGATCGCGCGTGGGCGATCTCGGCCCTGGGCGCGACCATCCACCACCAGGGATCGGTCTACCCGGCGTCGGTGGCGGCGGTGCCGTTCCTCGTCCGCATCGCCGCCGAGCCGACGCTCGAGGAGCGCCAGCACGTCCTCACCCTGCTGGCCGCGATCGCCGTGCACCAGCCCGAGGGCTGCCTGGTCAACGGCGCGCGGCGCTGGCGGTCGCCGGCGTTCGACGCGGTGGCCGCCGGCGGGCCGCGCTACGTCGCCCTGCTCGCGGATCCCTCGCCCCAGGTGCGCGCCGCCGCGGCGTACGTGCTGTGCTTCGTCGAGCCGGTGGCCGGCGGCGCGATCGAGGCGGTGCGCGCCGCGCTCGCGCGCGAGCCCGACCGCCGCACCCGCTCGTGCCTCCTCCTCGCGCTCGGCTACCTCGGGCGCTACCTCGAGCGCCAGGACGACCGGCCGCTGCTCGACGGCTGGCTCGCGCACCCGGCGCTGCTCCTGCGGACCTCGGCGGCCCTCGCCATCTTCCAGCTCGCGGGGCCCGGGGCCGGGCCGGCGATCCGCGGCGTGCTCGACGAGGCGCGCGCCCACGGCTGGCCGGTGACCAGCGGCTTCTGGCCGTGGGCCGGCGGCGACCTGGGCACGTTCGCCACGGCCATCCGCACCGCGTGTACCACCACCGAGGAGCTGGTCGCCGAGATGGAGGCGCTCGCCGCCGCCGGCCAGCACGCCGGCGCGGCGGCGGTGGCGATGCGGGCGGCCAGCCGGCGGTTCGCGTCGGACGACCACGACGTCGATCGCCTGCGACCGCCCCACGCCCTCGCCGCCGACGAGCGCCGGATCCTCGAGGTGCTGGCGGAGGCGGCGCGGGCCGCCGGCCAGGACCTGGTGGCGGGCTGGGATCGCTGGTGCGACCTCGGGCTGCCCTACGCCGCGACCACGATCCTGCGCTACCTCGGGCGCGAGCCCGGCGGCCCCGCCGACGGCGAGCTGGTCGTCGGCCCCTGGCGCGGGCCGGCGTGGCAGGCGCTGGTGATGGCGGCGGCCGGCACCCTCGATGGCGCCGCGGTGCGCGAGGCGGTGGCCGCGCGCGCGCCCGCCGAGCGCGTGGCCCTGATCGCCGACGCCGTCACCGGGCCGCACCGGGTGACCTCGCCGCGCCGCGCGACCGAGTACGGCGTGCCGGGCGGCCCCGAGCGCGCCAACGACCACACCAGCCGCGCGATCGAGCTGGCGGCCGAGCTCCTCGGCCAGCACGCGGCGGCGGTGGCGTGGGCCACCTCCGCCGCCGACGACGAGGCCGCGCGGGAGTCGCGGCGCGCCGACACCGCGCTCATCGCCGCGCTGGTGCTGGCGCGGGCGGCGCGCGCCGACGGCGTCGAGCCGCCGGCGGTGATCGATCGCCTGGCCGCCCTCGACCTGCCGCCGGCGTCGACCTACCGCCAGGCCCTGCGCACGCTGCTCGCGCTCCTGCCGCCGGCGCGGGTGGTGGCGCTGACCGCGAGCGCGCCGCTGTCGACCTACGCCGCCTACCGCGATCCGTCCGGCGAGGTCCGGCGCTGGCGGGCGGGCGCGGGCTGGGCCTGGCTCGACCTGGTGCCGGCCGAGGTCGCGGCGACCCGCGCGCTGGCCGCGGTGCGCGAGCGCGCCCGCCACGACGCCAGCGGCGCCGACCTCGAGGCCGCGCCCCTGGCCGGGAGCACCACGTCGACCCTGCGCCAGCGCCCTGGCGACGACGAGCCGCTGCCGCGCGCCGCCGCGGTGGCGGCGCTGGCCGGCGCCGGGCGAGCCTGGCTCGACGCGATCGCGCCCGAGAGCCCGCTCGAGCGCGAGCTCCTCGACGAGGCGCGGGCGCGGCTCGACGCAAAGACGATGTAAGATCCCGGAAACCGGCCCGCGCTAGCCTGCGCGGCGCCGGCGCCGCCCGGCGTGGTCAACCGGTCGGAGCAATGCCCGCGATGCAAGTGATGCCAAGGTCCTCCCCGGTCCGGAGCCCGAGCGAGCTGTGGTCGGCCCCGGTCTTCCCGCGGCCGGTGGCGACGTTCGCCGGTCGCCGCGCCGAGCTCGAGCGCGTCCTCGCCCACGTCGACCGCGACACCCTGTTCTTCCTGTTCGGCGTCGGCGGCATCGGCAAGAGCGAGCTCGCCTACCAGATCGTGCGCGAGCTGCGGCTGCGCCCGCGCTGGGCCGAGGCGGTCCCGGTGCTGGTCGAGCTGCGCCCCGGCGCGACCGCCTCGCGCACCCTGGCCCAGCTCCTGGCCGCGGTCGGCGCCGTCCCCGCGCCGCGCCGCGGCCAGCCCACCGAGGAGGCGCACCTCGGCGAGCAGCTCGACCTCCTGGCCCGCGCGCTCGAGGCGCGGCCGTACCTCCTCGTCCTCGACGACGCCCACCACCTGCCGCCGGCGGCGGTGGCCGAGGCCCTCGGCTACCTGTCGCGGCGCGTCCAGGCCAGCCGCCTCCTGGTGGCGTCGCGCCGCGAGATCGTCCTGGCCCCCGACGCGCCGCCGCCGGTGGTGACCACCCTCGGTCCGCTCGACGCGGCGGCCACGGCCGAGATGGTCGCCGCCCTCGCCGAGCGCCTGGCGGTCGCGCCGCCGGAGCCCGAGCGCGTCCTGCGCGCGACCCGCGGCAGCCCGTTCCACATCCACCGCCTGCTCGCGCGCAACGCGCCCGACGCCGGGTCGCTGGAGGCGTCGCTGGCCGAGCTGGCCCCGGCCGCGCGCCACCTGCTGGCGGTGGTGGCGGTCGCCGATCACCGGCCGTCGCGCTCGACCCTGGCCCGGGTGCTGGCCACCGCGCCCGGCGACGACGCCGCCGCCGCGTCCGGGGCGGCCGCCGACCCCGCCGCGGCCGCCGACCCCGCCGGGGCCGCCGACCTCGACGGGCACGTGCGCGAGCTCGCCGCCCGCTTCCTCGTCGACGCCAGCGGCGACCGGCTCGTGACCCACGACCTGGTCCGCGAGGCGCTCCTGGCGGCGCTCACCGCCGACGAGCTGGCGGCGGCGCACCGCGACGCCGCGCGCGCCGGCCTGGCCGAGCTCGAGCAGGCCGGCGGGCCGCTCCTGCTCGCGGTCGACGCCCTCCACCACGAGCTGGCGGCCGGGCGGCCGGCGGCGGCGTGGGCGGTGATCGAGCGCTGGCAGCCGGCGCTGGCGGCGGCCGGCCACGAGCACCTCCTGGTCGCGCCGCTCGAGCGCCTGCGCGAGCTCCTGCCGGCGCACGCGGTCGCGATCGAGCTCCTGCTGGTGCGCCTGCTCCTGCGCGCCTCCTCGTTCGAGGCGGCGGGGCGGGCGCTGGCGCGGGTGGGGGAGGTGGCGAGCGACGCGCTGGCGGTGCGCCACGGGGTCCTCGCCGGCGAGATCGCGCAGCGCGCCGGCGAGCACGCCCGCGCCGAGGCCCTGTTCACCGGGGCGGTGGCGCGCGCGCCCGATCCCGACTCCCGGTTCCAGGCCCGGCTGCGCGCCGCGCTCGCCCGGGTCTTCGCCGACGACGGCGAGCGGGCGCGCGCCGAGGTGGCGGCCGCCCTCGCCGAGCTGCCGGCGCCGACGCCGCGGCAGGAGGCGCGGGCGGCGTGGGCGCGCACCGTGAGCTGGATGTTCGACGAGCGCCACGAGCGCGCCGCCCTCGAGGCGCGGCAGGCGCGCGCGGCCCTGCCCGCCACCGGCACCGGCGACCTGGTGAACCAGCTCGCCATGCTCGAGACCCTGGCCGCGGTCGAGAGCGAGGACATGGAGCACGCCCGCGCCGCCGCCCGCCTGATCGACGAGGGCGGGCTGCGCCAGCGCGTGGCCTCGCTCTACCGCGCCATCGTCCGTCACGCCGACGGCGAGGCCGCCGCCGCCGGCGACGAGCTGGTCGCGCTCCACGCCGACCTGCGCGGCCACGGCGACACCGTCAACGCCTTCCTCGCCGCCTTCCACGGCAGCGCCGCCCTGGCCGAGGTCGGCAGGCTGGGCGAGGCCCAGCGCCTGGCCGCCGAGGCCACCGCCCTGGCCCAGGCCGCGGGCTGGCGCGGCCCGACGGCGCGCGCGCTCGCCCACCAGGCCTTCCTCGCCGCCGAGGCGATGCAGGGCGGCCTGGCCCACCGCCTCGCCGACCTCGCCCTGGCCAGCGGCCACCTCGGGCCGCGGACCCGGGCCAAGGCCCACTGCGCGCACGCCCGCGCCCACACCGTCGAGGGCGACACCGCGCTCGCCCTCGACCAGCTCGCGCTGGCCCGGGCCGCGGTCGCCGATCCCGAGCTGGCGGTGCTGCGCTCGATCATCGACGTCGAGCAGACCGCGGTCGATCTGGTCGCCGGCAACTTCGATCGCGCGATCGAGCACGCCGAGCGCGCCCTCGACGCCTACCGCGGGCGCTCGCGCCGCTACGAGGCGACCCGCGCCCGCCTGGTGCTGGCCGCCGCCCACCTCGCCCGTGCCCGCCGCACCGACCTGCTGCTCGCCGAGCGCGCGCTGGCGCGGGTGCGGGAGGAGGCCGATCGCGCCCAGCTCCGCTCGATCCAGGTCGGGGCCGCGATCCTGGCCGCCGCCCTGGCGCGCCGCGAGCAGCGCGATCGCGCGGCGCGCGAGGTGCTGGCCGCCGCCCTGCGCGAGCTCGATCCCGAGCGGGGCAGCCTCTACGCCGGGGTGCTGCTGGCGGCGATCGACGGCGGCGCGGCGGCGCGGGCGGTGCCGGGGGTGGTGGCGCTGCTCGGCCACCTCGGCTTCAGCGAGGCGGTCGACCACTACCTCGTCGATCGCCAGGGCCGGCGCGCCGCCACCGATCGCGAGGTCGCGCGCGAGCGCACCGCGCGCGAGCTGTTCGTGGACGCCCACGACGAGGTGATCGTCGCCCGCGCCGGCGCCGTCGAGCTGCGCGGCAAGCCGATGCTGTGCACGCTGCTGGCGGCGCTGGTCGCGGCTCGCGGCGAGACCGTCACCCCCGACGCCCTCTACACCCAGGTCTGGGGGGTGGCCGAGTACCACCCGCTGCAGCACCGGAACGCGCTCTACGTCGCGATCAACCGGCTGCGCGCCTGCCTCCGCGAGGCCCTGCCCGAGCGCGACCGCGACGTCATCGAGCGGGTCGGCGGCGGCTGGCGCCTGGCCGACGACGTCGACGCCTGCGTGGCGATCTCGGCCCGTCCAAAGACGAAGTAAGAACCACCCCCGGGCGCCTCGCCTACGGTCCGACCATGCGCGCGCTCCCCCGTGGCGTCGTCACCGTGGCCGTCGTGACCTGGCTGGCGCTCGTGGCCGGCTGCGCCGCCGGGGGCGCGCCGGTCGCGGACGACGGCGACGGCCCGGCCGCGATCGACGCCCGCCCCGGCGGCGTCGACGGCGCGGTCGCCGACGGCGCGATCGCCGACGGCGCGATCGCCGACGGACCCGGCGCCGACGCCGCGCCGCCGCCGCTCGACGCCGCGCCGCCGCCCGACGCCCCGGCGCCCCAGTGCACGACCGACGCCCAGTGCGGCGCGGGGCGCGGCTGCCTCGCCGGCACCTGCCGCGATCAGTGCCTGTTCGGCTTCTACTGCGGCGCGGCGTCGTCGGGCTCGATCTGTCGCAGCGGCCTGTGCGTGCAGTGCGGCGGCGACGCCGACTGCCGGAGCGGGCGCCGCCGCTGCGACGCCCCCAGCGCCACCTGCGTGCCGCGCCCGTTCGACCCCAGCCGGGCGCGCTTCGGCATCTTCTACAGCACCTGGCACTGCATCGCCGCCAACGCCAGCCCGGTGCGCGACCTGACCCTGGTGCGCGCGGGCCAGCAGGGCTGGGGCGGCTTCGGGGTCTTCCACTACTGGGGTCGGCCGGCGCCCGGCTACTACTGCCCGAGCGCGAACGACGGCGTGCTGCGCCAGCACGCCGAGCTCCTGCGCGACGCCGGCATCGACTTCGCGTTCCTCGACGCCACCAACCACGCCTACGTCGACGCGCGCAGCCACGACACCCCGGGGATGATCCTGGCCCCGCTCGATCGCCTGCTGGCGGTGTGGAGCACCGTGCCGGGGGCGCCGCGCCTGGTGCCGTGGGTGCCGGTGATGGGCGCCACCGCCTCGGCCACGACCTACACCGTCGACGCGATGCTGGCGCGGCTGGCCGCGTACCCGGGGATGCAGTTCGTCTACCAGGGCAAGCAGCTCGTGCTCGTCACCGAGAACGAGCAGTACCCGGTGAACGCCACCCGCGAGGCGGCGCTGGCCCAGAGCTACACGGTGCGGCGGATGTGGGCGATGTTCGGCGACGCCGGACCGACGTGGAGCTTCCTCCAGGCCTGCCAGGCGTCGCCGACCTCGGCCGAGCCGTGCGCGCAGCGCGCGGCGGTGAGCGGCGGCAGCCGCGAGCAGATCCCGGTGTCGGTCGCGTACCAGGCGACGTTCATGAACGTGGCGACGGCGACGCCCAAGCACCGCGGCCTGACCTTCCGCAAGCAGTTCCAGCAGGCCCTCGACTGGCCGGAGACGCCGATCATCACGATCACCGGCTGGAACGAGTGGATCGCGCAGCGCCAGCCGTGCGGGCACGCGGCGTGCCCGTGCGCGACCTACCCCGACGGCTGCTTCATCGACCAGTGGGACGTGGAGTACAGCCGCGACATCGAGCCCGGCGCCAACGAGATGGGGGACTACTACTACCGGCTGATGAAGGCGTGCGTCTCGCTCTTCCGCACCGGCGGCGAGTGCGACGCCGCGCATCAGGGCGACCTGTGCTGCCGCGCCTGGACCCCCTGACGACGGACGGGTCGGCGCGGGCCCGTCCGTCGCAGCTCGGGCCGTACGTGCTCCACGAGCGCCTGGGCTCGGGCGGCCAGGCCTGCGTCTACCGGGCGCGCCGCCGCGACGATCGCGACGCCCGCGACATCGCCCTCAAGCGGCTCCATCCCCACCGCGCCGACGATCCGGCGGCGATCCAGGCCTTCTGCCGCGAGGCTCGCATCGCCTACCTCCTCGATCACCCCGCGATCCGGAGGGTCCACGCGCTGTGGCGAGAGCCCGGCGAGCTGTTCCTCGTCATGGAGTACGTCGACGGCGCGCCGCTCAACACCGTGCTGCGGCGGGCGAGCGCCGAGGGCCGGCGCCTGCCGCTCGCCGGGATCCTGACCCTGCTCCACCGCCTGTGCCGGGCGCTGCACTACGCCCACGAGCTGGTCGACGAGCACGCCGCGCCCACCGGCTTCGTCCACCGCGACGTGTCGCCGTCGAACCTCATCGTCACCCGCGGCGGCCGCCTCAAGCTCATCGATCTGGGCGTCGCCCGCGCCCGCACCACCGATCCGGCCACCAGCCCGGGCGCGATCAAGGGCAAGTACGGCTACATGGCGCCCGAGGTGATGAGCGGCGGGGCGTTCGATCGCAAGGCCGACGTGTTCTCGGTCGGCGTCGTGGCCTGGGAGCTGCTGACCCTGTGCAAGCTGTTCCCGGTCACCAACCCGCCGGTCGACGTCGAGCGGATCCGGGCGCGCCCGATCGATCCGCCGTCGCGCTACGGCCCGGGCTGCCCGGCGGTGCTCGACGTCCTGGTCGGCCGGGCGCTCGCCACCGATCCCGACGCCCGCTGGCCGACGTGCGCGGCGATGGCCGACGCGCTCGCCGACGCCGCGGCGGGCCTCGGCCTGACGCTCGGCGATCCGGCGCTCGCGCTCGTGGTCGGCATGCGCGACGCGGCCGACGCCGTGGCCGCCCGGCCGCGGCTGGCCCGGGGCACCACGCCCGAGCGGATGGCGCGCGGCACGCCGCCGGAGCTGGCGACGCGCCACACCCTGCCCACCGTCCCGGTCCGGCTGCCGCGCGCGGTGGCGCCGCCGTCGCCCTTGCCGCTGCCGCCGCCGGCGGCACCGTCGACGTCCTCGGCCGCGGGCGCTCCGGCCGCGCGGCGGGGCAGGGCGGCGCAGGCGCGCCGCCGCCGGTGGCTCGGCCTGGCCGGCGCGGGCGCGGCGGCGATCCTCCTGATCGCGGTCCTCGCCGGCCCGTCGCCGCCGCTGACCGAGCGTCCGGAGGACCGGACACTGCCGCCGACGGCCTCGTCGCCAGGGAGCGGCCCGTCGACCGGCCCGACGCCAGGGAGCGGCCCGTCGACCGGCGCGGCGACCGGCCCGTCGAGCGCGATCGCCCCCGCAGGGAGCACCGGAGCCCGGCGGGCGGCGTCCACTCCGACGCCACCCGGCGCGGCCGTCGACCTGCGCCCTGGCCGGGACGAGCCGGTCGCTGCCGCGTCCGACCGGGTCGCCGGCGTCGTGCCTCCGGACGCCGCCAGGGTGGACGCCGCCGACCTCACGCGGCTGTCGGGGGCGCCACCGCGGAGCCGCAGCTCGGGGGCGCGCTTCCGCGCGCGGCTGTGCATCGACCACGGCGGGCGCGTGGTCGCGGTCGAGGTGCTCGACGGTCCGGAGCGGCTCCACCGCCGGATCGTCCGGGCGCTCTCGAGGTGGCGCTACCAGCCCCACCACGTCGACGGGGTGGCGCGCGCGGCGTGCGTCGACGTCCGCTCCCGGCTCGAGCGTCGCGCGCGCTGATCGCGCGCAGGTGCTTTGGGCCCCAACAACCGTTGCCCATCCGCGCGCCGGGAGGCACGGTGGGGTATGGCCTCCAAGAACAAGCCCGCGGCGGCGAAGCCGGCCGCCGAGACCAAGGCCGCGCCCATCGAGAGCACGCCGCCACCGGGCGCCGCGAGCCCGCCGCCGGGCGCCGCGAGCCCGTCGCCCGCGGCCGCGAGCCCGTCGTCCGCGGCCGCGAGCCCGTCGCCCGCGGCCACG
>CAADGB010000546.1 GCA_900696455.1 uncultured delta proteobacterium | reverse complement strand
GCGTCCTGCACCGCCTGCGTGACGCCGTTGAGCGCGAGCCGTTTGTCGCTGGCCTTGGGCGCGTTCGTCTTCGTCGGCATCCGCGGCGCCAGCGTCTTCGTCGACGAGCGCGACAGCTCCTGCTTGACGTTGTCGAGCCCGCCGTACTGCTGCACGACGACGGCCAGGCGCTCCAGCTGCGCCCGGTACGATTCGACGGTGTTGCGGTCGGGGCACAGGACCCACAGGACCCCGCTGTTGCCGTCGACGGCGACGCGCCACGCGAGGTGCTCCCACGTGACCGAGTCGGCCTTCACCCGGCTCCCACCTTGCGAGAGCGTCATGCCGCCTCCGGCGACGCCGTTGTTGGCGATCACCGGCCCGTGCTTGTAGTCGTCCGACGACGGGTCGCAGGGCCAGGCGCGCACCTCGAGCGCGCGCGCCATCACTGCACCTCGGGCGTCTTCGGTGCCGGCTTGATGGTGATGCCGACGATGCGCGCGCGGAACGTCTCACCGTCGTCCTGGAGCATCGTGCAGTAGTGCGCCACCGACGACGGGCAGTAGCCCATCTCGAAGACGCACCCACGCATGATGTCCTCGGCCTCGTCGGGGTTGTTGCGTTCGAGCGCGTCGAGGCGCCGTTCGAGCTCGTCGGGGATCTTCGCCATGGTCGGTCCTTCCCGTTCACCGCGGCGCCTTGACCTCGGCCTCGATGCGCTCGCGGATGCGGCGCTTGGCCTTGGGTGGCACCTTCAGGTTGTCGATGAACTGGTCAAGGATACCATGCGTCGACGCCGTCGGGCGAGCGGCGGTGTCCTTGCGCCCGCGCATCGCGATGCCCGCGTCGGCGATCGCTTCGCGGTCCTTCGTGCCGCGGTGCTGGCCCTTCACCCGCGCGACTTCCTCCTGCACGACCTTCGTGACCGCCTCGATCTGCGGCTGGTAGGACCCCCAATACCAGTCGACGGGCACGCCGGTCGCCTTCGACGCGATCTTGCGCGCGGCCATCTCGACGGTGACCTCCTCGATGGTGGCGCCGAAGCCCATGTAGAAATTGGAGGTCAGGAAATTGGTGGAGCCGTGGAGCTCCTCGTGGATCATCGTGCGGAGGTGGCTGTGGTACTTCGTCCGGTCGCCGGACATCGCCTCCTCGAACACGTCGCGCCGCATCGCCGTCGCGCCGTCCCACGCGTGCCACGCGCGCGCGTCCGGCATCCGGCTGTTGGGCAAGATCTCCATCTTGTCGGCGAAGTCCGAGAACACCGCGTCGCGCGGCAGCACGCCGTTGTCGTACAGCAGCCCCCGCGTCATGCGGCGCATCGTCGTCGTGTCCTTCGCGGCGACCGCGGCCTTGTAGCCCTTCTCGTCGTACTTCTCGATCGTCTTCGACGCGGCCGACAGGCGCTCGTTGAGGTGCTTGAGCAACGCGTCGCGCGCTTCGTCCTCGGTCGCGAACCCGGGGCCGTAGTTGAGCACGTCCTTCGACACGCCGCGCATGATGGTGCGCGGCCGGTACTGGTCCTTGCCGTCGATGTCCTTGCTCTGGTGGACGTACCCGATCTGTTCGCCCTGGAACGTCGCGCCGACGAACTTGCTGTAGCCGAGCTTCCCGCGGAGGTCGGCCTCGACCTTCTCGCCGTACGTCGGCTTCTTCGGCTTCTGCATCGGCGTGGTTGCCTTCGCCGCCTTCGCCTTCGTGGGGCCGGTCTGCCCGCCCGCGATGGCGCGCAGCGTCGCCTCGAGCTTGGCCTCGGTCTCCGCGTCGCCTTCGCCGATGCACACTTTTTCCCAATCGGACAGGTTCGACGAGCTGTCCTCCCATTCGGTGCGCCACGGGATGACGGTCTCGCGATCGTTCGGGCGCGCGGGCGGGTACAGGTACGAGCGGCCGGCGCCGTCGACGAAGTGCTCCTTGATGCCGCGGATCTGGCCATGCACCGCGATCGAGTCCTTCGCGGTGCGCTTGTCGAGCACGGCGAGGATCTTTCGCTTCATCCCCGGGAACTGGTCGTCGTGCGACTGCTCCAGCGCGGCCTGGCGCGCGCCGTTGTACGCCTTGAGCACTTCGGTGCGCACGATGCGCTCGGCCCAATACTTGTGCCGCACGAACAGACCTTCGGGGATGTCGTTCTCGACGACGCGCAGCACACCGGCCGGCGTGACCTTCGCCTTCATCGACACCTTGCCGGTGGGGCCGCCGTGCCCGGTGATCGCGGCGATCATCTCGTCCATCGACGAGCCGGCGATGAGGCCCGCCCGGATGATCTCCTCGAACTCGCCGAGCATCTTGTCGCCGTAGCGGTCAACGCTCGTCGGGAACTGGCGCGCCCACATGCCCGACGCAGTGCCTTTCACGTGCGCGAGCTGCGCGGCCTGGCGCAGACGGAGCGGCGTGACGATGCCGGTGAACCGCTGCTCGAGGCCTTCGAGCGTCGTGATGGTGCGCTGCACGCCCGCGTTGATGGCGTTGGCCGCCTGCTCCTTCGTGCGACCGCGCAGCCGGTCCTGCACGTAGTCGATGGTCTGGAGCACTTGCTGCTGCATGGCGAGCGCCTGCGCGCCGGTGAAGCGCGCGTCGAGCGAGCCGTGCTTGATGGCGTGGTCGCGCAGCTTCTTGCCGAGGATGCGCTCGGCCGTGCGGAGGTCGTCGAGCAGCCCCCGCATGAGCAACGGCGACGTGCCGATCGTCTCGACGTCGCGCAGCGTGCCCGCGATGATGTCGCGGACGTCGGCGAGCCCGACGCCCATCGGTTACTCGTCCTTGCCGCCGCCCGGTCCGGGCTTGGGCTGCGCGAACATGGCCTCGGTCTCGGCCTGCGCAGCGAACGCGTCCTGCGCCTGCTGCATCGCGGC
>CAADGB010000545.1 GCA_900696455.1 uncultured delta proteobacterium | reverse complement strand
CGGCGGTGCGCCGGCGGCGGCGCCGGCCGCCTCCTCGGCGGCGCCGGCCGCGCCCGCGTCCGCGTCCGGATCCCCGGGCGTCGGCCCCGGCGCCCCGGCGGCCGCGCCCGCCGACAAGCCCGAGGGCAGTGGCGATGACGCCTCGGCGCGCTTCAGCCTGCTGGAGCTCGACTGATGAGCCAGGTCGCCCGGCGCTACTACGACCGGGGGCTGACCGCCCTGACGAGCGGCGACGTCCAGGTCGCGGTCGAGCAGCTCCAGGCCGCCGTCGATCTGGCGCCGGCCTTCGGCAACGCGCGGGTGGCGTTCGCGGTGGCCTTGGCGCGCTTCGGCGACTGCCCGCGGGCCGCCAGCGTCCTGCGCGCCGGTCTCGGCCGGGCCTCCTCGCCGGTGTCGGCGGCGGCGATGCAGGCCACCCTGGGCGACGTGCTCACCCTCGGCGGCGACTTCTTCGGGGCCGAGGAGGCGTTCCGCCAGGCCGGCGCGCAGCCGGGGTTCGAGGCCCGGGCCGCCAGCGGCCTGGCCCGGGTCTACGCCCGGCTCGGCCGGCACGCCGACGCGGTGGCGTCGCTGCGGCGGGCGGCGTCGCTGGCGCGGGCCTGAGCGGGCCCGGCCCGACGGGCGGACGCGGGTCAGTACGCCTGCTGGTAGCCGTGCTGGGGCACCGGCGCGGCCCACAGCGTGTCGAGGAAGGCCTGGGCGAGGACGACGGTGATGTTGTCGGAGCCGCCGTTGTTGTTGGCGGCGCGGACCAGGTTCTCGGCGGTGACCTCGAGCGGATCGCCCGCGGTCATGATCTCGCGGATCATCCAGTCGTCGACCAGATCCGACAGGCCGTCGCAGCACAGCAGGTAGATGTCGCCGTGCTCCATCTGCATCGTGTTGTGCTCGATCTCGACGGCGGCGTCGAGCCCGACCGCGCGGATGATGACGTTGGAGGTGGCGGGGCCGAGCTGGCCGACCAGGTCGGGCCGATCCTGGTAGAGGTTGCGCAGCGAGTGATCGCGGGTGAGCGGGTGGAACTGACCGTGGCGCAGCAGGTAGGCGCGCGAGTCGCCGCAGTGGCAGATGTGGAGGGTGGTGTCCTCGACCCGGAAGCCGACGGCGGTGGTGCCCATGCCGTGGCAGCCGGGATCCATCTGCGCGCGCTGGAAGACGGCGACGTTGGCGGCCTTCATCGCCGCCACCAGCGGATCCTGACCCGGCGCCGGCGCCGGGTCGCCGGTCTTGAGGGCGTGGACGATCGTGCGGATCGCGAGATCCGAGGCGACCTGACCCGAGGCGTGCCCACCCATGCCGTCGCAGACGATGTAGACCCCGAGGAAGTCGTCGAAGTACATCGCGTCCTCGTTCTGGGTGCGCTGGACGCCTACATCGGTGCGACCCACGCCTCGCAGCACGAAGCGGTCGACCGGGATCACGCGCGGCTCGGAGGGCTGCGTCACGTCGTCCTTTCGCAGCGCGAGGGGTGCCTACAGGATACGCAGCGCATGGTTGGAACCTTCCCTGGAGCCTTCGCTCAGCGCTCGCGCCGCCGCTCGCGGTCGGCGTGGATCTCCTGGAACAGCTCCCAGTAGCTGTCCCACGGCTGGTCGAGGATCTCGCGGCCGGCGGCCCGCGCGGCCTGGACCGACGGCAGGACCGGCTCGATCCACTCGATGACCTGGCGCGTCCGCATGGCCTCGCGCGACTCGCGCAGCGGATCGAGCTCGGGGAGCTCGCCGAACGGGCTCTCGAGCCGGCGCTCGTACTCCTCCTCGGGCCGGAACAGGTCGCGGAGGATGGCCTGCGGCGCGTTGTGCTTCTCGAGGATCTGGCTCACGTCGGTGGGGACCTGGTACTCGAGCTCGAGCCCGGCCTCGTCCCCGGCCTGGCGCTCGAGCTCGGCGCGGACCACGGGCAGGACGATGCGCTCGTCGATGACCGGACGCGGCTCGAAGACGGGCTGGACCGGCGGCCGGGCCCGGCGATGGCGCTCGAGGTGGTCGACGAACGCGGGATCGGCGGCGGCGCAGGCGCGATCGCGGCGGGCCAGCGCGTCCTCGTAGGCCCGGGTCTCGGCGTCGGCGTCGGCGTCGGCCTCGGCGGCGGCCGACGCCTCGACCGCCTCGACGCTCGGGCGCGCGAACCAGCTCTCGAGCTCGGCGAGCGTCGCGGGATCGAGGCCGCCCTCGACCTCGGCGCGCGGTCGGGTGAGCAGGTCCTTCACCCGCGGCTCGGGGCGAGGCGGCGCGCCGGGGGCGGGCGGTTCGTCGCGGTCGTCGGGGCTTCCGGACACGGTCGAGCTCGCGGTCAGAGCTGGAGGACGATGATGTAGGCGAGCGCGCCGACGGCGACGCCGACGAGGATGCTCACCACCCAGAACGTGGGCGAGGCCCCGGCCGGCGCGGCCTCGGCGAGCGGGAGGCCGGCGCCGCCGCGCTGCGCCACCGAGACGATGCCCTCGCTGTCCTGGAGCATCATCGTCTTCTGCGGCGCGGGGCCACCGGGCGGCATCCCCGGCCCCGGCGACATGCCGCCGCCGTGCATCCCGGGCGGCGGCCCACCCATGCCGCCGTGCATCCCGGGCGGTGGCCCGCCCATGCCGACGGGGGGCGGCGGTCCGCCCATGCCGCCCATGCCGCCCATGCCGGCAGGCGGCGGCGGTCCGCCCATGCCGCTCATGCCGGCAGGCGGCGGCGGTCCGCCCATGCCGCCCATGCCGGCAGGCGGCGGCGGTCCGCCACCCGGCGCGCCCCCGGCGAACGGCGACATCGCCATCATGGTCTTCTGCTGCGCCCCGGCCGCGACGTAGCCGCCCGGGCCGGGCGCGCTGGCGGGCGCGGGCCCGCCGGCCTGGGGCAGGCCAGGCGGCGCCATGCCGGCGATCATCGTCTTCTGGGCCGCGCCGGCGTGCTGGTAGCCCCCGGGCGGCCCGCCCATGACGGGCGGCGGCGGCCCGCCCATGCCGACGGGTGGCGGCGGTCCGCCCATGCCGACGGGCGGCGGCGGTCCGCCCATGCCGTGGCCGGCCTGCGGGATCATCGGCCCCTGGGCGATCATCGTCTTGGGGACCCCGCCGCCGCCGATGCTGCCGCCGCCCTGGTTGAGCTCGGCGAACACCTGCTGGCAGTGCTGCATCATCTCGCCCGCCGACTGGTAGCGGCGCGCCGGGTCCTTCTCGAGCGCCTTGCGGACGACGGCGGCGAGGTTGGGCGGCACCGTCTGCGGCAGCGGCGGCGCCTCGCTGCGCAGGTGCATCTGCAGGACCGTCATCGGGTTGTCGTCGTTGAACGGCACCCGCCCGGTCAGCATCTCGTAGCCGAGCACGCCGAGCGCGTACAGGTCGCTGCGCGCGTCGAGCGGCAGGCCGCGGCCCTGCTCCGGCGACATGTACTGCGGCGTCCCGAACACCACGCCGGCCTGGGTCTTCATGCGGTCGTTCTCCTGCAGGAGCTTGGCGACCGAGAAGTCGAGCAGCTTCACGAAGTCGGGCGAGCCCGCCATGTTGAGCAGGAAGACGTTGTCGGGCTTGATGTCGCGATGGATGATGCCGATGGCGTGGGCCTCGGCCAGCGAGGCGCAGCACTGGATGAGGATCTTCGCGACCCGGCTCGGCGGCATCGGCCCCTGGGCGATCGCGCCCCGCAGCACCTGACCCTCGAGGAACTCCATGGTCAGGAAGTAGCGGCCGTCCTGGGACTGGCCGAAGTCGAACATGCGGATCGTGTTCGGGTGCTGGAGCCGCGAGCAGGCGCGCGCCTCGTTGCTGAAGCGCTGCACCCAGGTCGGGTCCGACGCCATCTGCGGGTTGAGCACCTTGATGGCGATCACGCGATCGATCGAGACCTGCCGCGCCTTGTAGACCACGCCCATCCCGCCCTCGCCGATGCGCGCGAGGATCTCGTAGCGGCCGTCGAATACCTTGCCGATGAAGGGGTCCTGCACGGGCGGCGGGGTCCTCTCGTGAGCGTCGCGCGCGGTCGGCGGGCTAGCGGTTGGGGCAGGGCGCGCGGAGGCGTGCGCGCACCCCCTGCGGCAGCGCCGACGCGGAGACCTTCACCTTGCCCACCGCCGCCTGGTTGGTGACGATGGTGACCGTGAACTTGCTGTTCTTGATCGGCACGTCGTTGGGGTCGAGCAGCTCGCCGGTCCACCCCTTGTCGACGCCGTCGGTCTTGCCCGCGCTGACCGTGACCGTCGTGGTCGAGCCCTCGGGGACGACGTTCGAGACCTCGGCCACGACGTCGGGCGGGCAGAACCGGTCGCAGTTGGGGTTCTTCTTCTTCTCCTCGGGCGGCATCGCCGCCTTGCACGGCGGGAAGTCGGCGGCGGTGCACTTCTTGAACTTGCGATCCGGCGGGTTCGGGCACGGCATCACCTCGAGGCACGACGGGATGGCCGGATCGGGCGGGGTCGGGCAGACGCCGGCGCAGGCCGGCCACGCCGGGTCGGCCGGCATCGGGCACACCGAGGCGCAGGCCGGGTTCTTCTTGTCGAACGAGGTCGGCGTGCAGTCGACGGGCGGCGGCGGCACCGCCGGCAGCTTGGGCGGATCGGCGATCGACTCCTTGAGCCAGTCGAAGCTGTCGAGGGTGGCGGCGGCGAACGTGACGGTCACCGTGTAGCGGGCGGCGTCGCCGCGGTTGGGCGCGTAGATCTGGAGGAAGTACTTCCCCTTCGCGTTCTCGATCACGAGCTGCTTCTTGCGCTTGTTCGAGCGCTTCGGCAGCGCCTTGGTCTCGGCGACGACGTGGTTCCACTGGTTGAGGACCGCGACCTGCAGGTCGAGGCCCGGGCGCGGCGGGGTCCACGCCACGTCCACGGTCATCGTCCCGAGCTGATCCTTGGGCAGCTCGAACACGCGCCAGTCGACGCGATCGCCGCCGGGATACGTGACGATGCCCTTGGCGATGACCTCGTTGTTGGCCATCGTCAGCTCGACCGCGCCGTCGGACTTGCCGTCCTCGCCGGTGGCCGCGTCCTGCTTGACGTTGCGGGCGCAGGCCGCGGCGGCCAGCGCCAGCGCGATGGCCAGGGCCAGGGCGCTCAGGGTGCGGCGCCGGACGGAAGCGAGGGTGAGCCTGGTGGACGCGCCGCCCGAAGCGGCCGACCTCCCCCGGCGGAGCGTCGGAACCCGAACCATGACGGGATCTTGCGGCCAAGGCTCCGACGGTGCAAGAGCCGTCGCCGGAATGTTCTCACTTCAGCGTGATCGTGACGCCGGCGGCGCCGCGGACGTCGTCGATGGGCACCTGGACCTTGGCCCGGCAGGTGGCGGCGGTGCAGCCGGAGAGGCGGAACCTCGAGTTGCGCACGCCCCGGATCGAGCCGGACAGGCCGTTCTCGAGGCCGTCGGCGGTTCCGGCCGAGATCGTGACGATCGTGCCGCCGCCGGCGTCCGGCTCGACGTTGCTGATCTCGGCCATGACCGCGGCGCCGCCACCGGTGGGCGGCGGCGGCGGCGTGGGCGGCCGGGGCCCCGTCGGTGGCCGGGGGCCGGTGGGGCGGACCGGCCGGCGGTCCTCGGGCGCGTCGTCGAGGGGCGGGATGGCGGGCAGGACGTCGACGAAGGCGACCTGGTTGGGGAAGTCGGACTTCCAGGGCAGGGCGCCGCGGGCGAAGGCGACCTTGACCTCGACGTCGGCGGCG
>CAADGB010000544.1 GCA_900696455.1 uncultured delta proteobacterium | reverse complement strand
GTGCTGGCCTCGATCGTCGAGAAGGAGGCGGTCGATCCCGCGGAGCGGCCGCGGATCGCCCAGGTCTTCGTCAACCGCATGACCTCGCCCACGTTCAAGCCCAAGCGGCTCGAGACCGATCCGACGATCCGCTACGGCTGTCTGGTGCCGGCGCAACCGTCGGCGGCGTGCGCGGCGTGGATCGACGCCTGCGTCCGCGTGGGCAAGCCGCCGGGCTGCGAGCGGCTCCGCCGGGCCCAGCTCGACGACAAGGACAACCCCTACAACACCTACCAGTACGAGGGCCTGCCGCCCGGCCCCATCGGCAACCCGGGCAAGGCGTCGATCGCCGCGGCGATGAAGCCCGACGGCTCCGACTACTTCTACTTCGTGGCCAAGGACGCCCGCACCCACGTCTTCTCTCGCACCTACGCCGAGCACGCGCGCGCCGTCGACAAGTACCAGAAGTAGGTGGCGCCCCGCGCGCGGCCGGCGTCGGTCGCCGCGAACCTGGCCGTCCGTCCCCATGCTACGCTCGCGGCATGAGCCTGGTCGGACAGATCGCGTCGCTGCAGAACTACGCGTCGTACAAGGAGCTGGCGTGGGAGGGGACGTTCGAGGACTACCTCGACCTGGTGCGCAAGCGGCCGCAGGTGACGCGCAACGCCTACCAGCGCCTGTACGACATGGTCCTGTCGCACGGGGTCGAGGAGTACATCGACAACAAGAAGAAGCTGGTCCGCTACAAGTTCTTCCGCGACGAGGCCCACGGCGGCAAGGACGCGGTCTTCGGGCTCGACGTGCCGCTGATGCGGCTGATGAACGTGCTCAAGAGCGCGGCCCAGGGCTACGGCACCGAGCGCCGCATCATCCTGCTCCACGGCCCGGTGGGCTCGGCCAAGTCGACGATCGTCCGCCTGCTCAAGCGCGGCGCCGAGGAGTACTCGCGCACCCCCGAGGGCGCGCTCTACACCTACTCGTGGGAGCTGCCCGGCGCCCTGGCCGAGCTGGCCGGCGGCCAGGAGGTCTTCCCGTGCCCGATGCACGACGAGCCGCTGCGCCTCATCCCCCGCGAGTGGCGCGACGAGGCCATCAAGCGGCTCGGCCTCGGCAACGACGACTTCAAGCTCCGCGTCGACGGCGAGGTCAACCCGGCGTGCCGGATGATCTTCAAGGAGCTGATGCGCCACCACGGCGGCGACTTCGGCAAGGTCATGGACCACGTCAAGGTCCGCCGCCTGCTGCTCAGCGAGCAGGACCGCATCGGCATCGGCACCTTCCAGCCCAAGGACGAGAAGAACCAGGACTCGACCGAGCTCACCGGCGACATCAACTACCGCAAGATCGCGGTCTTCGGCGCCGACAGCGATCCGCGCGCCTTCAACTTCGACGGCGAGTTCAACATCGCCAACCGCGGCATCATCGAGTTCGTCGAGATCCTCAAGCTCGAGGTCGCGTTCCTCTACGACCTGCTGGGCGCGACCCAGGAGAAGCGGATCAAGCCCAAGAAGTTCGCGCAGACCGACATCGACGAGGTCATCATCGGCCACACCAACGAGGCCGAGTACAAGAAGCTCCTGTCCAACGAGTTCATGGAGGCGCTGCGCGACCGCACGGTCAAGGTCGACATCCCGTACATCACCCGGGTGTCCGAGGAGGTGAAGATCTACGCCAAGGACTACACCTCGGACCGCGTCGGCAAGCACATCGCGCCCCACACCCTCTACGTCGCCGCGCTGTGGGCGGTGCTGACCCGGCTCGAGGATCCCAAGAAGGGCAACCTCAACCCGCTGCAGAAGGCCAAGCTCTACGACGGCAAGACCCTGCCCGGCTTCACCCAGGACAACATCAAGGAGCTGCGCAAGGAGGCCGCGCGCGAGGGCATGGAGGGCATCTCGCCCCGCTACATCCAGGACAAGATCTCCAACGCCCTGGTCAGCGAGAAGGGCGACGGCGCGGTCAACCCGTTCATGGTCATGAACGAGCTCGAGAGCGGGCTGCGCCACCACTCGCTGATCTCGTCGGACGACATCCGCAAGCGCTTCGGCGAGCTCCTGCAGGTGGTCAAGCAGGAGTACGAGGACATCGTCAAGAACGAGGTCCAGCGCGCGATCTCGGCCGACGAGGACCTGATCCAGAAGCTGTGCGCCAACTACATCGACAACGTCAAGGCGTACACCCAGAAGGAGAAGGTCAAGAACCCGTACACCGGCCAGGACGAGGAGCCCGACGAGCGGCTGATGCGCTCGATCGAGGAGAAGATCGACATCCCCGAGAGCCGCAAGGACGACTTCCGGCGCGAGATCATGAACTACATCGGCGCCCTGGCCATCGAGGGCCGGACCTTCGACTACAAGACCAACGAGCGCCTGCACAAGGCGCTCGAGGCCAAGCTGTTCGAGGACCAGAAGGACTCGATCAAGCTGACCTCGCTGGTGTCGAGCGTGGTCGATCGCGACACCCAGGCCAAGATCGACGTCGTCAAGCAGCGCCTCATCAAGAACTTCGGCTACGACGAGGTCTCGGCCACCGACGTCCTCAACTACGTGGCCTCGATCTTCGCCCGCGGGGACGTCAAGAGCTGAGGCCACCGACCATGAGCGACCCCCGCGGCCGAGCCCCCGTCTCGATCGAGCTCAACCCCACCCTGGCCGAGCTCCTGGCCCGGCTCTGCGTCGAGCTCGACACCGAGGACCACCTGGGCGTGATGTCGCGCGCGCTCGGCCTGTTCGACCTCGCCCAGCGCACGCGCCGCACCGGCGGCCGCCTGTGCTTCGTCAACGAGCGCGGCGAGGCCGCCGAGGTGGTCTTCTGATGAGCCAGCGGATCGATCTCGATCACGGCCGCTTCCGCCAGATCATCCGCGGCAAGATCAAGCAGAACCTGCGCAAGTACATCTCGCAGGGCGAGATGATCGCGCGCAAGGGCAAGGACACGGTCTCGATCCCGCTGCCCCAGGTCGACCTGCCGCGCTTCAAGTGGGGCGACAAGCAGGGCGGCGGCGTCGGCCAGGGCGACGGTCAGGTCGGCGACGCGCTCGGCCAGGGCCCGGAGAAGCCGGGGCAGGGCGAGGCCGGCGACCGCCCCGGCGAGCACATGGTCGAGCTCGAGGTGTCGCTGGCCGAGCTGGCCGAGATCATGGGCGAGGAGCTGGAGCTGCCGCGGATCCAGCCCAAGGGCACCGAGAAGATCATCGCCTGGAAGGATCGCTTCACCGGCATCCGCACCACCGGCCCCGAGTCGCTGCGCCACTTCCGCCGCACCTTCCGCCAGGCCCTGCGCCGCCAGGTCGCGCTCGGCACCTACGACCCGAAGAACCCGGTCATCGTGCCCATCCGCGACGACAAGCGCTACCGGTCGTGGCGGAGCGACCCGCTGCCGCAGTCCAACGCCGTCATCATCTACATGATGGACGTCTCGGGCTCGATGGGCGACGAGCAGAAGGAGATCGTGCGCATCGAGAGCTTCTGGATCGACACCTGGCTGCGCTCGCAGTACCACGGCATCGAGAGCCGCTACATCATCCACGACGCGATGGCCAAGGAGGTCGATCGCGACACCTTCTTCCGCACCCGGGAGTCGGGCGGCACGATGATCTCGAGCGCGTACAAGCTGTGCGCCAAGATGATCGAGGACGAGTACCCGTCCGAGCTGTGGAACATCTACCCCTTCCACTTCTCCGACGGCGACAACTGGTCGATCGACGACACCCACGCCTGCGTCGAGCTGCTCAAGCAGAAGATCCTGCCGGCGGCCAACCTGTTCGCCTACGGCCAGGTCGAGAGCCCGTACGGCTCGGGGCAGTTCATCAAGGACCTGGCCGAGCACTTCGACGAGGACGAGCGGGTGGTGACCTCGGAGATCAAGGGCAAGGACGCGATCATGGACTCCATCAAGGAGTTCCTGGGGAAGGGGCGCTAGCCGTGGCGGGGCTGCGGCGCTTCCCGGCGTACCTGCGCGACAGGCAGGAGGAGATCGAGGGCCACGCCCGCGCCTACGGCCTCGACTTCTTCCCCATCATCTACGAGGTCCTCGACTACAAGACGATGAACGAGGTGGCGGCCTACGGCGGCTTCCCCACCCGCTACCCGCACTGGCGCTTCGGCATGGACTACGAGCAGCTCGCCAAGGGCTACGAGTGGGGCCTGCAGAAGATCTACGAGATGGTGATCAACACCAACCCGGCCTACGCCTACCTGCTCGAGGGCAACTCGCTGGTCGACCAGAAGACGGTGATGGGCCACGTCTGCGCCCACGTCGACTTCTTCAAGAACAACTACTACTTCTCCAAGACCAACCGGAAGATGATCGACGGCATGGCCAACCACGCCGCGCTGGTGCGCCGCCACATGGCGCGCCACGGCCAGGACGTGGTCGAGGACTTCATCGACACCTGCCTGTCGCTGGAGAACCTGATCGATCCGATGTCGCCGTACATCAGCCGGGTGGCGCCGGGCCGCGACGGCCGCGACGGCCGCGACGGCGGTGACGCCGAGGACGGCGAGGGCGACGACGTGCCGCGGCTGCGCGCCAAGCAGTACATGGACAAGTTCATCAACCCGCCGGAGTACCTGGAGGCGCAGAAGAAGAAGAAGGACGAGGAGAAGAAGCGCGCCCGCCGCCGCTTCCCCGAGGAGCCACAGCGCGACGTCCTGCAGTTCCTCATCCAGCACGCGCCGGTCGAGCCGTGGCAGCGCGACATCCTCGAGATCGTGCGCAACGAGGCCTACTACTTCGCGCCCCAGGCCATGACCAAGATCATGAACGAGGGCTGGGCCACCTACTGGCACTCGACGATCATGACCCAGCGCGCCGCCTCGGCCGCCGAGATCATCGACTACGCCGACGCCACCGCCGGCGTCCTCGCCACCGCCCCCGGCCGCCTCAACCCCTACAAGCTGGGGGTCGAGCTCTTCCGCTACATCGAGCAGCGCTGGAACAAGGGCCAGTTCGGCAAGGAGTGGGAGGAGTGCGACAGCCTCGACGCCAAGCGCGACTGGGATCGCCGCCTCGGCCTGGGCCGCCGCAAGATCTTCGAGGTCCGCCGCCTCCACAACGACATCACCTTCCTCGACGAGTTCTTCACCCTCGAGTTCTGCGTCGAGCAGCGGTTCTACAGCTTCGGCTACAGCGAGCGCAGCGGGAGCTGGGAGATCCAGTCGCGCGAGTTCAAGAAGGTCAAGGAGCAGATGCTCCGCATGCTGACCAACCGCGGCCAGCCCTTCATCTACGTCGAGGACGGCAACCTCGAGAACCGGGCCGAGCTCCTGCTCCGCCACGCCCACGACGGCACCGACCTCGATCTGGCCCAGGCCAAGGACACCCTGCGCTCGCTCCACAAGGTCTGGACCCGGCCGGTGAGCCTGCTCACCCGGGTCGAGGGCAAGGGCAAGCTCTACCGCTGCGATGACGGCAACATCACCGAGAAATCGGCCGAGTACCCGGCCTGAGCGGGACGGCGCGCCGGATCGCGGCAAGGACCTCGGCAAGGATCCAATGCGTCTCATCGCCTGGGCCAAGACCGACACCGGCCGCAAGCGCGACCACAACGAGGACGGCTACCTCGTCGACGAGGCGCTGGGGCTGTTCGCGGTCGCCGACGGCATGGGCGGGCACCAGGGCGGCGAGCACGCCAGCCGCCTGGCGCTGCAGGTGGTCTACCAGCGGGTGGCGGCCGCGCGCGCCGACATGGCCCGGGCGGCGCGCGAGATCGAGGACGCCCGCCGCGACGAGCTGATGCGCCGGCTCGAGGAGTCGGGCGAGGAGCCGGTCGAGCGGACCGACTCGGGGTGGAGCCACAACACGCCGACCAGCCCGCTCATCGACGCCCCGCCGCCGCCGGCGGTGTCGGTGATCCGGGCCGCCGCCCGCGACGCCTCGTTCGCGATCTTCGACGCCGCCTTGACCGCGCCCCACCTGCGCGGCATGGGCACGACCCTGACCGCGATGCTCTACCACGACGGCCGCATGCATGTGGTCCACGCCGGCGACTCGCGCTGCTACCTGTTCCGCGACAACACGATCCGCCAGATCACCGACGACCACTCCTGGATCGCCGAGCAGGTGCGCTCGGGCAACCTGACCGAGGCCGAGGCCAAGGCGTCGCGCTACCGCCACGTCATCACCCGCTCGGTGGGGTTCGAGCGCGACGTCGAGGCCGACAGCCGCACGGTCGCGGTCGAGGCCGGCGACTGCTTCCTCCTGTGCTCGGACGGGCTGTCGAACTACGTCGAGAACGGCGAGCTCGAGCGCATCCTCGCCACCACCTGGTTCCGCCGCGCCCCCCAGCACCTGGTCGACCTCGCCAACCAGCGCGGCGGCGACGACAACGTGACCGTGGTGGCGGTGATGGTCGCCAACGAGGTCCTCGACGGATGAGCGGCCGGGCGCGCGGCCGGGCGAGCGGCTGGACGCGCGGCCGGGCCTCCGGCCGGACGCCGGGCCGCGTCGCGGCGGTCGCGCTGGCGGGCGCGGTCGCGCTCGTCGCGGGC
>CAADGB010000543.1 GCA_900696455.1 uncultured delta proteobacterium | reverse complement strand
TGGCACCGGCCTGCCCGGTGGGTGGCACCGGCCTGCCCGGTGGGTGGCACCGGCCTGCCCGGTGGGTGGCACCGGCCTGCCCGGTGGGTGGCACCGGCCTGCCCGGTGGGTGGCACCGGCCTGCCCGCACCGGCCTGCCCGGTGGGTGGCGTCGGACCGCAGGGCGCGGCGTCGTGTCGCAGCCGGGAGCAAGGTGCGCGGCATCCCTCGGGTTGACAGCCCCACGGATCGCCACGTATAAGCGCCCCGCGCCGCGGCTCCCTGCCAAGACGCAAGGATTATCGAGAGGTTGCAATGAATCCAGCGAGCGAAGCCGAGCCGGTGCTGGTCGCGGTGGCCGCGAAGGGACACCCCCTCATCGACATCGACTGGACCATCCTCCTCCAGTTCGGCCTGTTCGTCGCGATGTACGTCCTCGCGAACAAGCTCCTGTTCCAGCCCTACGTGGCGCTGCGCGAGAAGCGCATCGCCGGCATCGACGGCGCCCGGGCCGAGGCCGAGCGCATGAGCGCGCAGGCCGACGCCAAGCTCGCCGATTACGAGCAGAAGCTGGCCGCCGCCCGCGGCAAGGCCGCCGAGGAGCAGCGCCAGGTGCGCGCCGAGGCCGCCCGCCACGAGCAGGAGGTCACCGAGGCCAGCCGCAAGCAGGCGCAGGCGGCGATGGACGCGGCGGCGACCCGGGTGAAGACCGAGACCGAGACCGCGCGCGCCGACCTGGCGCAGCGCGCCGAGACGATCGCCCGCGAGATGGCGGCGCGCCTGCTCGGCCGGGAGGTCGCGTGATGTCGCTCCGCGCGTCGATCGTCGGCCTGGCCCTCGGCCTCGCCCTGGTGCTGGCTCCCGCGGCCGCCGTCGCCGGCGGCGGCCCCGCCGAGGCGGGCGAGGGCGCCCACGGTGGCGGCCACAAGGATCCATCGAAGACCTTCAACTACTTCGACATCGGCTACAACAAGAAGGACCTCTACGGCGGCAAGTACGGCGACGGCGTCCAGGGGCCTCACGACGAGCCCGAGGAGAAGATGAGCGCGCCGTTCGTGCTCATGCTCGTCAACTTCGGCCTCCTGCTCATCCTCCTCGCCAAGCTGGGCGGGCCGGCGGTGCGGCGGATGGCCGAGACCCGCTCCGACCAGATCAAGCGCGCGCTCGACGAGGCCGGCCGCCTGCGCCAGGCCGCCGCCGAGAAGCTCGACGAGTACTCGAGCAAGCTGTCGGCCGCCGAGGCCGAGATGCAGGCGATGCTCGACAACATGCGGGCCGACGCCGCCGCCGAGAAGGCGCGCATCCTGGCCGCCGCCGAGGCCCAGGCCCAGGCCATGCAGCGCGACGCCGAGCAGCGCATCGCCGCCGAGATCGCGCTGGCCCGCGCCACCCTCACCCGCGAGGTCGCGGCCGCCGCCGCGGCCGCCGCCGAGCAGCTCATCCGCGCCAAGGCCACCCCGGCCGACCACACCCGCCTCGTCGACAGCTTCGTCGCCGACGTCAACCGGCAAGGAGTCGCCTGATGCAGGCCGGTAGCCTCGCCCGCCGCTACGCCAAGGCCCTGATGGGGCTGGCCACCGACAAGAAGGCCGTCGACAAGGTCGGCGCCGATCTGCGCGCCCTCGCCGCCGCCTTCAAGGTCTCCCCCGAGCTCGGCCAGGTCCTGGGCTCGACCAGCCACCCCCGCGCCGCCCGCCGCAAGGTGGTCGACGCGCTGTGCGCGCGGCTCGCCGCCCACGAGCTGGTCAAGACCTTCTGCTACCTCCTGCTCGACAAGGAGCGGCTGGTGGCGCTGCCCGACATCTCGCGCGAGATCGACCAGATGATCGAGGCCCGCGCCGGCAGGGTCCAGGCCGAGGTCGTGTCGGCGGTGCCGCTGACCCCGGCCCAGCTCCAGCAGATCACCCGCACGCTCGAGCAGCTCTCGGGCAAGCAGGTCGTGGTCGAGAAGAAGCACGATCCGGCGCTGCTCGGCGGCGTCGTCGCCCGGGTCGGCGACGTCGTCTACGACGGCAGCCTCCGCACCCAGCTCCGCGCCCTGCGCGACCAGCTCTCCAAGTAAGGAATCGCCATGGACATCCGCGCCGCAGAGATCAGCGACATCATCCGCAAGCAGATCGAGAACTACGACAAGAAGGTCGAGGTCACCGAGACCGGCTCGGTGCTGACCGCGGGCGACGGCATCGCCCGCGTCTACGGCCTGGCCGGCGCCATGGCCGGCGAGCTGCTCGAGTTCGAGGGCGCCGGCGGCGAGAAGGTCCAGGGCATGGTCCTCAACCTTGAGGAGGACAACGTCGGCGTCGCGCTCCTCGGCAAGTACGAGGCGGTGCGCGAGGGCGACGTCGTCCGCCGCACCAAGCGCATCGTCGAGGTCCCGGTCGGCGAGGAGCTGGTCGGCCGCGTGGTCAACGCCGTCGGCGAGGCCATCGACGGCGGCACGCCGATCGTCGGCGAGAAGCGCCGCCAGGTCGAGATCAAGGCCCCCGGCATCATCGCCCGCAAGTCGGTGCACGAGCCGCTGCAGACCGGCATCAAGGCCATCGACTCGATGATCCCCATCGGCCGCGGCCAGCGCGAGCTGATCATCGGCGACCGCGGCGTCGGCAAGACCGCGATCGCGATCGACACGATCATCAACCAGAAGGGCCAGAACGTCTACTGCTTCTACGTCGCCGTCGGCCAGAAGCAGTCGACGGTGGCCGCGGTCGTCGATCGCCTGCAGAAGGCGGGGGCGATGGAGTTCACGACGGTCGTGGTCGCCGGCGCCTCGGAGCCGGCGCCGCTGCAGTTCATCGCGCCCTACACCGGCGTCACGATGGCCGCGTACTTCCGCGACTCCGGCCGCCACGCCCTCATCGTCTACGACGATCTCAGCAAGCAGGCGGTGGCCTACCGCCAGCTCTCGCTGCTGCTGCGCCGCCCGCCGGGTCGCGAGGCCTACCCGGGCGACGTCTTCTACCTCCACAGCCGCCTGCTCGAGCGCGCCGCCAAGCTGTCCGACAAGGAGGGCGCCGGCTCGCTGACCGCGCTGCCCATCATCGAGACCCAGGCCGGCGACGTCTCGGCCTACATCCCCACCAACGTCATCTCGATCACCGACGGCCAGATCTTCCTCGAGGCCGACCTGTTCTACTCCGGCATCCGGCCGGCGGTGAACGTCGGCATCTCGGTGTCGCGGGTCGGCGGCGCCGCCCAGACCAAGGCCATGAAGTCGGTCGGCGGCCGCCTCCGCCTCGAGCTGGCGGCCTACCGCGAGAAGGCGGCGTTCGCCCAGTTCGGCTCCGACCTCGACAAGGCGACGTTGATGCAGCTCCAGCGCGGCGAGCGCATGACCGAGCTGCTCAAGCAGGCCCAGTACTCGCCGATGTCGATGGAGGAGCAGGTCCTCGTCATCTTCGCCGGCACCAACGGCTTCGTCGACGACTACCCGGTGAGCGTGCTCGGCCGCTACGAGGCCGAGATGATGTCCTTCATCAAGTCGCGCAAGAAGGAGATCCTCGACGCCGTCCGCACCACCGGCAAGCTCGACGGCGACGTCGAGAAGCAGCTCCGCGACGCGCTGACCGAGTTCGCCAAGCAGTTCTCGGTGGACGAGAAGAAGGCCTAGGGCCATGCCGTCGCTCAAGGCCATCCGCAAGCGCATCGGGTCGGTCAAGAACACCCGCAAGATCACGCGCGCCATGAAGCTGGTGGCGGCGGCCAAGCTGCGCCGCGCCCAGGACGCGATCATCGCCGCGCGCCCCTACGCCCTGGCCCTGAGCAACGTGGTGTCGGAGCTGGCCGAGGTCGCGGGCACCGACGCCCACCCGCTGTTCGAGGCGCGCGAGGGCAACCGGACCGCGATCGTGGTCTTCACCAGCGATCGCGGCCTGGCCGGCGCCTTCAACGCCAACGTGATCAAGAAGGTCGAGGCCTTCGTCGCCACCGAGCTGCCGGCCGACGCCGAGGTCAGCCTGCGGCTCATCGGCCGCAAGGCCAACCAGTACTTCTCGCGCCGCAACGCCCGCATCACCAGCTTCGACCCGGCGCCCACCGGCGCCACCGCGCTCGACGTCGCGCGCGAGACCGCCAACCGCATCGTCGATGACTTCCTGAACAAGAAGGTCGACCGCGTGCTCGTGGTCTTCAACGAGTTCAAGAGCGCGATCTCGCAGACCGTCATGATCAAGCAGGTCCTGCCGGTGGTGCCGGAGGGGGGCGGCGCCGGTGCCGGCGCGGCGGGGAGCGCCGGCGGCGTCGACTACGCCTACGAGCCGGGCAAGGAAGAGCTCCTGGCCCGGATGGTCCCGCTCTACGTCCAGATCGGCCTGTACCGGGCGGCGCTCGAGAACATCGCCGGCGAGTTCGGCGCCCGCATGAGCGCGATGGAGAACGCCACCAAGAACGCCGGCGAGATGATCGCCAAGCTCACGCTCCAGTACAACCGCGCCCGCCAGGCCTCGATCACCAAGGAGCTGCTCGAGATCATCGGCGGCGCCGAGGCCCTCAAGGGCTAGCCGCCGCCCGGCCCTCCGACCCGACCTTTTCGCGCACGACCCGCATCGAGGAAGAAGCACCATGGCCACCACCGACTACTCCCCCGCCTCGCTCGGCCGCATCGTCCAGGTCATCGGCCCGGTCGTCGACGTCGCCTTCGACACGGCCGAGCTGCCCGAGATCAACACCGCGCTGCTCCTGACCAACCCGGCTATCGACCAGCGCGCGGACAACCTGACCATCGAGGTCGCCCAGCACCTGGGCGAGAAGATGGTCCGCTGCGTGGCGATGGACACCACCGACGGCCTGGTCCGCGGCCAGGCGGTGAAGAACACCGGCCACGCGATCTCGGTGCCGGTCGGCGCTGGCGTCCTCGGCCGCATCCTCAACGTCGTCGGCAACCCGATCGACGAGGCCGGCCCGGTCACCGCCAAGGAGACCCGGCCCATCCACCGCCCGGCGCCCAAGTTCACCGACCAGTCGGTGAACGTCGAGATGTTCGAGACCGGGATCAAGGTCATCGACCTGCTCGCCCCCTACCGCCGCGGCGGCAAGATCGGCCTGTTCGGCGGCGCCGGCGTCGGCAAGACCGTGCTCATCCCGGAGCTCATCAACAACGTCGCCAAGAAGTCGGGCAGCTACTCGGTGTTCGCCGGCGTCGGCGAGCGCTCGCGCGAGGGCAACGACCTCTTCCACGAGCTCAAGGAGGCCACGCTGTTCGACGGCAGCTCGGTGCTGTCGAAGACCGCGATGGTCTTCGGCCAGATGAACGAGCCGCCGGGCGCCCGCCAGCGGGTCGCGCTGTCGGCGCTGACGATCGCCGAGTACTTCCGCGACGTCGAGAAGCAGGACCTGCTCCTGTTCGTCGACAACATCTTCCGTTTCACCCAGGCCGGCTCCGAGGTCTCGGCGCTCCTGGGCCGCATCCCGTCGGCCGTCGGCTACCAGCCCACGCTGTCGACCGAGATGGGCGGCCTGCAGGAGCGCATCACCTCGACCAAGGACGGCTCGATCACCTCGGTGCAGGCCATCTACGTGCCCGCCGACGACCTCACCGACCCGGCGCCGGCGACCGCGTTCGCCCACCTCGACGCGACGACGGTGCTCAACCGCGCGATCACCGAGAAGGGCATCTACCCGGCGGTCGACCCCCTCGACTCGACGTCGTCGATCCTCACCCCGGCGGTGGTCGGCGAGCGCCACTACAAGGTCGCCCGCGAGGTCCAGCGCATCCTCCAGCGCTACAAGGACCTGCAGGACATCATCGCCATCCTCGGCATGGACGAGCTGTCGGAGGACGACAAGCTGACGGTGTCGCGCGCCCGCAAGATCGAGCGCTTCATGGGCCAGCCCTTCCACGTCGCCGAGACCTTCACCGGCATGAAGGGCATCTTCGTGTCCAAGGACGACACCGTGCGCTCGTTCGAGGAGATCCTGGCCGGCAAGTGCGACGACCTGCCCGAGCAGGCGTTCGCGATGACCGGCACGATCGACGACGCGCGGGCCAAGGCCGCCGACCTGGCCAAGAAGGCGGGCTGATCGTGGCCGAGCCCAAGCAGCTCGCCGGGACCGGCGGGACCCTCGACGCCAACCTGGTCACCCCGCGCGGGGTGGTGGCGCATCAGGCCACCGACGTCATCTCGGCGCCGGGCGAGCTCGGCATGTTCGAGCTGCTCCCCGGGCACATCCCCATGCTGACCGCGCTCAAGCCGGGCGTGCTCACGATCGGCAGCGGCAAGTTCCGCGGTCGCTACGCCGTGTCCTCGGGCTATCTCCGCATCGGCCCCGCCGGCGCCGTCGAGATCCTGGTCGAGCAGGCCGTCCTCGCCGGCGACATCGACGTCGAGAAGGCGCGGGTCGACCTCAAGGCCGCCGAGGCCGAGCTCGCCGCGTGGGGCGACCGCCCCACCGACGGCGACTGGAAGAGCCTGCTCGACAAGGTCGCCTGGGCCCAGGCCCGGGTCGACGCCCGCACCAACTGAGCCCGCCCCGCGGGCGGGCGCGCGTGCTCAGCGCGGGACGATCGCCAGCCAGGCCTCGCTGGCGGCGGTCGGGCTGCGGCCGTCGCCGACGATCGTGAGGCCGTAGGCGCAGATGTCGAAGGCCTCGTCGAGCCACCAGCCGGCGGGGAGCGTCACGCCAGCGGCGGCCAGGGCGTCGGCGACCGGGCGCATGCCGTGGCGGCGATCCCACACGAACGCCACCGAGGCCCGCGGCTCGTCGGGCGGCGGCCGCGGCTCGTCCGCCACCGGCACCCAGGTCGAGCGCCGCACGCAGGTGCCGACGACGCGGCCGCCGTCGGCCGAGACCGCGCGGGCGACGCACAGGTCGTAGCCGGGCACGACGCCGAGGTCGGTGAGCCTGCCGCGGCGCCACAGGGCGGCGCGGTCGCCGACGTGGCCGACCGCGATCGTGCCGTCGTCGGACAGGCCCTCGACGCGGCCGTCCGCGCCCAGGGGCGCGACGCCGCGGGCGGTGACGCGGGCGGCGGTGAGGGGCTCGCCGCCGTTGCCGGCGAGGACCTTGCCGTCGTCGGACATGGCGTGGGCGGCGAGGTGGAACGGCCGCGGCGTGGCGACGGCGGCCACCGCGCCGCGCTGCCAGCGCAGGACCTGGTCGCAGTCGCCGGTGACGCAGCCGGCGATGATCGAGCCGTCGCGCGAGACCGCGACGGCGACCGCGGCGTCGACCCCGGGCGGCAGGGGCAGGCGCTCGGGTGCGCCGCCGTCGCGCCACACCACGGCCACCGCGGTGGCCTCGGTCGCGGTCGACTCGCCGACCACGATCCGGCCGTCGCGCGACACCGCGCGCGGGACCGAGCGATCGAGGCCGGGCAGGTCGAGGGTGCCCAGCGGCTCGAGGCGGCCGTCACGCCAGCGCACGGCCTCGTCGTGCCCGCCCGCCGGCCGCGCGACGCCCACCGGGGTCGAGCCGTCGGCCGACACCGCCACGGCGGCGCTGTGCGCGGCGCCGCCGCCGAGGGCGTGGAACTGCGCGGGCCGGCGGTCGGTCGGCCAGCTCACCGCCGCCGGCGTCAGCCAGACCCGGGGCGCCGGCGGGGCGGGCGGCGCGAGCGGCGCGCCCACGCCCATGGGCCCGGCGCCGTCGTCGACGCCTCCGGCGTGCGGGGGCCG
>CAADGB010000542.1 GCA_900696455.1 uncultured delta proteobacterium | reverse complement strand
CGGGGCCCGACGCGGCGGCGGTCGCCGGGCCGGCCGGCGCGGCGCCGGCCGGGGCCGCGGGGCTGGCGGTCGGGGCCGACGCGCCCAGCTCGTCGGGGAAGTCGGCCCGGGTGAGGAGCTCGCCCTTGCTGAACAGGATCGTCCGCTCGAGCACGTTCTCCAGCTCGCGGATGTTGCCGGGCCAGGCGTGGGCGGCGAGCGCCGCCACCGCGTCGTCGGCGATGCCGGTGACGTTCTTCTTCAGGCGCTCGTTGAAGCGGCGGATGATGTGGCGGACCAGGAGCGGGATGTCGCCGCGCCGCTTGCGCAGGGGCGGCACGTGCAGCGGCACGACGTTGAGCCGGTAGTAGAGGTCGTCGCGAAAGTTGCCGCGGGCGATCTCCTGCTCGAGGTCGCGGTTGGTGGCGGTGACCAGGCGGACGTCGACCTTGATGGTCTTGATGCCGCCCACCCGCTCGAACTCGCTCTCCTGGATCGCGCGCAGGAGCTTGACCTGCATCTCGACCGGGATCTCGCCGATCTCGTCGAGGAAGAGGGTGCCGCCGTCGGCCGGCTCGAAGCGGCCGGGCTTGGAGGAGGTGGCGCCGGTGAAGGCGCCCTTCTCGTAGCCGAACAGCTCCGACTCCATCAGGGTCTTGGGGATGGCGGCGCAGTTGATCTTGATGAAGGGCCCGTCCTTGCGGCCCGAGTTCTCGTGGAGCGCGCGCGCCACCAGCTCCTTGCCGGTGCCGCTCTCGCCGGTGATGAGGACCGTCGACGGCGAGTCGGCGACCTTCTCGATGATGGCGAAGATCGCGTGCATCTCCGGGCTGTCGCCGACCAGGCCGTAGCGGCCGCGGACCCGCTCCTTGCCGTCGTCCCTGCCGTCGGTCCCGTCGGGCGCGTACAGCGTGGAGCGGGGGGCGGCGCGGTTCATCGCCGCCTGCTTGACCGCCTTGTCGATGACCAGCCGGATCTGGTCCTGCTCGAACGGCTTCTCGATGTAGTCGAAGGCGCCGGCCTTGATCGCCTCGCCCGCCTGGCCGACCGAGCCGTAGGCGGTCACCATGATCACCGGCACGTGGGGCTGGGTGCGGGCGGCGGTGCGCAGGACCTCCATGCCGTCGACCCGCGGCATGCGCAGGTCGGTGACGACGACGTCGACGCCGTCGAGCATCGCCACCGCCTCGGCGCCGTCGGTGGCCTGTACCACCTCGTGGCCCTCGCGGCGCAGGATCGCGTGCAGGACGCGCCGCAGGTTGGGCTCGTCGTCGGCGACCAGGATACGGGCTCGTTCGGACATGGTGGCTGGTCAGGTAGTTAGCACGGGCGACGGCCCGGGATCGGGCCGCGGGCGGTCGTCGCCGTCGGCGGCGGGCGGGGCGTCGCCGGCCTCGGGGGCGGGGCCGGCCGGCGGCGTCGCCGGGGCGGTGGCGGCGCGCGGGGTGGCGAACGGGCTGGTCATGGGCCCGGTGGTGGTGGCGGCGACCGGCACCCCGGGCGCGGCCGGCAGGAACACCGAGAACGTCGAGCCCTCGCCCGGCGTCGAGCGGACCTCGATCGTGCCGCCGTGCTGGCTGACGATGCGCTGGGCGATGGCCAGGCCGAGGCCGGTGCCCCGGCTCTTGGTGGTGTAGAAGGGGATGAACAGCTTCTTCAAGCGATCGCCGGGGATGCCGACGCCGGAGTCGCGCATGCGGACCTCGGCGAACTGGCCGTAGCCCAGCCGCGAGCGGCGGCGGCGGGTGGTGAGGATCTCGAGGGTGCCGCCCTCGTTCATCGCCTGCAGGCCGTTGAGGCCGAGGTTGAGGAGGACCTGGACCAGGGCGTCGGGGTCGGCCAGGACCGGCGGCAGCATCTCGTCGTAGCGGACCTTGATCTCGATGTTCTTGGCCTCGCGCGACGACGCCAGGAGCTGGACGGTCTTGCGCACGACGGCGTTGAGGTCGATCTGGCCGGGCTTGGCGGCGTCGGAGCGCTCGGCCCGGGCGTAGTCGAGGAAGCGGGTGACCACGTTGTTGAGGCGGTTGACCTCCTCGAGGATGATGTCGATGAACTCGGCCGACTCCGGCCCGGGGGGCAGCGGCTTGCCGTCGGGGCCGAGCAGGAGCTGGGCGGCGCCCTTGATCGCGCCCAGCGGGTTGCGGATCTCGTGGGCGAGGCCGGCCGACATCTCGCCGAGCGCGGCCAGGCGGTCGCGCCCCTTGACCCGCTCGTAGGCCTGGCTCGACTCGATCACGCGCGCGGCCTGGCTGGCGAGCTGGCGGAACATGTCGACGTCGTCGAGATCGAACGCGCCCTCGGCGCGATCGTCGCGCAGGGCGAGCAGGCCGAGGAGCCACGGCCCCTGCTCGGTCTCGGCCGAGCCGAGGAACGGGAAGACCAGCGCCGCGTTGAGCAGCTCGGCGGTGGCGACGATCGCCGCCAGCGGCTCGCGCTTCTCGGCCGGGGTGTCGGGGGGCAGGGCGGCCAGCTCGCGGCGCACGGCGTCGACGTCGACCAGGCCGGCGCGGGCGCGATCGAGGAGGGCGCGGGCGGCGCCGGCGTCGACGCGAGCGGCGGGGGCGGCGCCGAACCAGCCGGCGCGGTCGAAGCCGGCGCCGTCGGCGTCGAGGAGGTAGACCGAGCCGTCGGTGACCCGGCGCGATTCCTCGAGGGCGGTGATCACGCGCTGCACCAGATCCGGGACGTCGACGACGTGTTGCAGGTCGCGACGCAGGGTCTCGAGACGGCCGCGCAGGGCGGTGCGCTGGCGCAGGAGCCAGCGGTTGACGGTGTTCTCGAGCAGGCTGCGCACCGGCTCGAACAAGATGAGGATGACGAACGACGCCACCAGCGCGTTGAGGAGGAACAACCCGTCCTGGCCGCCGCCGACCCACGACAGGAGGAAGCCGTAGACGGCCCACAGCAGCACGACCAGCGAGCCCAGCACCGCCATCTTGCCCACCAGCTCGTTGACGTCGATGAGGCGGTAGCGGAACAGGGTCTGGCTGATGAAGTAGAGGTAGAGGATCGACAGCACGTTGCCGACCGCCGGCCAGGCGGCGACGAAGCGGGGCAGGACGTCGGTGAGCGCCAGCGTGGTCGCGAACAGCCCGCCCAGCATCAGGTAGCGGATGCGCGTGCGCTCGACCCGCTTGGTGGTGGCGCGGTACTGCACGAACATGTCGTAGACGCAGCGGTAGAGGCCGCCGAAGACGTAGGCGCCGAACGGGACCAGGAACCACAGGGTCTCGTGGATGGGGGCGATGACCGCGACGTAGATGAGGCCCATGTAGGCGAGCAGCGTCCACGCCAGCGTCACGCGCGGCGGCCGGTGGGGGCCGCCGATCGACGGCTGGGACAGGAACTGGCGGAAGAAGGCGATCGCCGTCGGCGGGATCGTGGCCGCCGGCCACAGCGCCAGCCACCGCCACAGCGTCGAGCCGGTGGCGCCGGCGATGAAGTTGCAGAGCTGCCAGGCCGAGACGACGAAGGTGAAGGTCGAGAACGAGACGTAGGTGCGATCGGTGCGGTTGCGCAGGATCACCGACGCCCCGATGGCCAGGATGACCAGCGCGGCCAGGAGCGACGACAGCGCCTGGACGTCCACGGGCCGAGGATAGCGCGGGACCGATCGCCGGGGTCGGATCGTCGGCGCGGCGTGCGCGTGGGGGGCGGGCGCGGGGCGGGGCCCGGCGGCGCTGGCGTGCCTGCCGCGGGTCAGGCCGCCCGCAGGCGGGCGCGGGCGCGGCGGGCCCGCTGCGCCCACACCGCCTCGCGCCGCCGGTGGAAGTCGGGCGCCTCGGCGTGGTCGGCCATGACCTGGTCGAGGAGCGCCCGGGCCTCCGCCACCTCGCCGCGCGCGGCGAGCAGCTCGGCGAGCTGGACCCGCGCCCGACCGTACGAGTTGCCGGCGAGGACGCGGCGCCAGGTGGCGATGGCGTCGTCGGGCTGGTCGAGCGTGGCCTGGGCCTCGGCCAGGGCCATGAGCGTGAAGCCGTGGTCGTGGCGCGGCTTCTCGGCGACCACGCCCTCGAGCAGCGGCAGGGCCTCGGCGGCGCGGCCGAGGCGGACCAGGCAGCCGCCGAGGTGGGCGCGGGTGTCGAGGTCGCGGGGCGCGCCGTCGTGCGCGGTCCGGTAGTGGCGGAGCGCGCGCTCGAGCTGGTTCTGCTGGAAGTAGAGGTCGCCGAGCTCGGCGTGGAGGTGGGGCTTGTCGAGGCGGGCCAGCTCCTCCTCGAGGCGCTTGATGCGCTGCCGGTCGCGGGCGCCGGGCAGCTCGAACCCGGTCTCGGCGTGGGCGTGGAGGTGGAAGAAGAAGTAGGCGAAGCCGCCGAGCACCGGCAGCGCCACGATCAGCGCCGCCCACACCCAGTGCCGGAAGCGGATCGCGGTGACCAGCGCCCACAGCGTCGCGCCGACGATCGGCGCCAGCATCGGCAGGATCCACAGGTCCCCAGCACTGCACCCGGACATCTCCGCCGAGCGTACACGCGTGGGGCCGCGGCCACGAGCGCGGGTGCTACGATGACGACGTGGACGATCTCGAGCTCGCCGCGCGCCTGCGTGCCCTGCCCGCCGTGCACGAGCTGGCCGCCGTCGTCGACGGCGGGGCGCCGCGGTGGGCGGCGGTGGAGGCCGCGCGGCGGCTGGTGGCGGGGCGGCGCGAGGCGGCGCGGGCCG
>CAADGB010000541.1 GCA_900696455.1 uncultured delta proteobacterium | reverse complement strand
GACCGCGGTCGGAGATTGCGGGAAACGAACGGCGAGCCCATCGCTCCGGTCGGCCTGAGCCGCCCGAGCGCCAGCGAGGGCGTGTCGAAGGCCGACAAGCCGCGGTCGTCGCGTGAGGGCTGTCCGGGGGGCTTGCTGGCGCCGTTCGTCAGGAGCCCTTCACCGACCGCGGTCGGAGATTGCGGGAAACGAACGGCGAGCCCATCGCTCCGGTCGGCCTGAGCCGCCCGAGCGCCAGCGAGGGCGTGTCGAAGGCCGACAAGCCGCGGTCGTCGCGCGAATGATGTCGGGCGCTTGCCGACGCCGTTCGTCAGGAGCCGCCCGAGCGCCAGCGAGGGCGTGTCGAAGGTCGACGAGTCGCGGCCGCTGTCAGGCGGATGAGGGATAAGACGGCATGAGCGGTTCACCGATGCGACGCGGCTGGGGCGACCTCGCCCTGGCGGTCGTCGTGATCGCGGTGGTGGCGATGATGGTGGTGCCGCTGCCGCGGCTCGCCCTCGACCTCCTCCTCAGCCTGAGCCTCACCGCGTCGGTGCTGGTGCTCCTGGCCGCGGTCTACGCCCCATCGCCGTCGCGGCTGTCGACCCTGCCCACCGTGCTCCTGGTGACCACGCTGTTCCGGCTCGGCCTCAACGTCAGCACCGCCCGCCGCATCCTGGCCGAGGCCGACGGCGGCGACGTCATCGAGGCCTTCGGCCGCTTCGTCGCCGAGGGTCACCTGGTGGTGGGGCTGGTGGTGTTCGCGGTCATCACCGTCGTCCAGTACGTGGTGGTGGCCCGCGGCGCCGAGCGCGTGGCCGAGGTCGCCGCCCGCTTCGCCCTCGACGGCCTGCCCGGCAAGCAGCTCGCGATCGACGCCGACCTGCGGGCCGGCGCCATCGACGCCGGCGAGGCCGGCCGCCGCCGCGGCACGCTCGAGCGGCAGTCGGCGCTCTACGGCGCCCTCGACGGCGCGATGAAGTTCGTCAAGGGCGACGCCATCGCCACCATCATCATCGTCGTCATCAACCTCGCCGGCGGCCTCGTCATCGGCATGGGCGAGCGCGGCATGGACGCCGGCACCGCGGTCGAGACCTACAGCATCCTGGCGGTGGGCGACGGCCTGGTCGCGCAGCTCCCGGCGCTGCTGGTGGCGCTGGCGGCGGCGCTGGTGGTGACCCGGGTGGCGGCCGCCGACGGCGAGCGCGCGATCGGCGACGACATCGCCGCCCAGCTCGGCGCCGAGCCCCGCGCTTTCTTCACCGCCGCCGCGCTCCTGGCCGGGCTCGGCGTGGTGCCGGGCCTGCCCCACGTCCCGTTCCTGGTGCTGGCGGTGGTGGCCGGCGGCCTCGGCCTGTGGCTGCGGGCGCGGCCGCCCGCCGAGCCGGGGGCGCGCGGGCTGGTGAGCCAGGCCGGCGGCGCGCTCGCCACCGGCGGCGAGGCGCTCGAGCTGGTGGTGCCGCCCGGGATCGGGACGATCCTGCGCAACGCCGCGCCCGCCAGCGCGCTCGACGCCGTGCTGGCGGGCATCCGCCAGCGCCTGTACGACGAGCTGGGCGTGCGCGCGCCGCTGATCCGGGTCCGGATCGACACCGACGTCCGCACCGAAGAGGCGGAGCTGCGCCTGTCCGGCATCACGATCGACTGGCTGGGGGCGCCGCGCTCGGCGACCGAGCGCGAGATCCGCCTCGAGCCGGCGCTGCGGCGGCATGCCCCCGACCTGGTGCGCGCGGGCACGGTGCAGGCCGCGCTCGACGAGCTGGGGCCGGCCCACGCCGGCCTGGTGCGCGACGTGGTCCCGCGCCTCGCGTCCTTGCCGGTGCTGGTCGACGTCCTGCGCCGGCTGGTGCGCGAGGGGGTCTCGGTGCGCGACCTCGCGGCCGTGCTCGAGGGCCTGGCGCTGGGACCGGCGGGCGGGCCGCGCGACGCCGCCAGCCTGGCCGAGGTCGCGCGCGCCCACCTCGGCCGGATCATCAGCGGCACGGTGGCGCCGCGCGGTCAGCTCGCGGCGTGGACGCTCGACCCGATGATCGAGGAGGCGGTGCGCGGCGCGATCGTGCCCCGCGACGGCGGCGCCATCATCGCCCTCGAGCCCGACCTCGCCCGCGACCTCGTGGCGGCGGTCCGCGCCCACATGGGCGAGCGCGGCGTGCTCCTGGCCTCGAGCGACATCCGGCGCCACCTCAAGACCGTGCTCGATCCGGAGCTGCCCGACGTGGCGGTGGTGGCGCCTCACGAGCTCACCGCCGGCATCACCGTCGCCCCCCAGGGCCGCATCGACGTCGGCTGATCGACGGTCACCGGGCGACGGCGAGGCCGAGGCCGAGGGAGACCGCGAGCCGGGTGGCGTCGACGCCGTCGACGATCAGGTAGACGCTGGCGCCGGTGGTGAGCGCGAGCGGCAGGCGCGTCGGCCACAGGTACGTGGTCACGCCGCCGCCGGCGACCGGGGCCAGCGGCCAGGCCACGCCGGCGTCGCCGTGCAGCACCAGCTCGAGGCGCGGGCGGGCGGCGGCGGCGCGGTACGCGACCCCGAGGGTGAGCTGTCCGGCGTCGGCCAGGGGCGACAGCGTGACCTGGCGCGCGGCGGCGTACACGCCGAGGCGCTGGCGCACGTACACGGTCAGGTCGACGGCGGCGCGCTGGCGCGGCGACGGACCGGACAGCGCGAGGTCGCCGCCGAGGCCGAGGGCGCCGAGCGGGCGCGGGGGCTCGGCGCGGGCGGCGGTGGAGCTGGCGACCGTGACGGTGGCGAGGGCGATGAGCGCGGCGACCCGCGCACCCTTCGACCCGCGCTCGCCGGCGCTCGCGCGGCTCCGGGCGAACGGAGAGAAGAACCCGCGCGCTGCGGACGGGCGGACGCGGGCCGGGCGAGCGCGGGTGCGAGCCACGGCCGACGATAGCGCGGATGTCGGGACGCGGTCGCGGCGCGCGCGGTGTCAGCGGCACCGCCGCGCGGATGCGGCGCGGGGGCGCGTCGGCGGCACCGCCGCGCGGATGCGGCGCGGGGGCAGGTCACCGGCACAGCGGCACGACGCCGGTGGCGCGGGACAGGGGCGGCCCGGAGCTGGCGCCGAAGCGCCACGCGCAGCCGGCGGCGACCTGCTCGCCGGTGGCGGTGTCGAGCACCACGCCGCCACCGGAGCCGACCGCGGCGAGGCGCGTGCCGTCGCCGGAGTACGTCCACGCCCAGCGCCCGCCCAGGCCGAGCGACGCGGTCCAGCGCACCGCGCCGTCGCCGTCGAGCGCGGCCACGGCGATCTGGTGGCCGATCAGCGCGACCTGCGCGCCGTCGTCGCTGACCGCCACGTCGTGGACGTCGAAGCCGAGCTCGAAGGTGTGGCGCACGGTGGCGCCGTCGAGGACATGCAGCTTGCGACCGTCGAGGCTGTAGCCACGGCCGCGCCGGTCGAAGCGCGCCACGACCCGCGGCAGGGTCTCGGTCGGGCGCTCGCGGACCTGCTTCGCCGACAGCCCGGCGACGATCTCGGCCTCGCCGTAGCGCCGCAGCGCCAGCGCGCCGTCGACGGTGAGCAGGCGCGGCGCGGTCTCGCCCTCGCCGGCGAGGAGCTGGAAGTGCTGGGCGCCGTCGGCGACGACGTGGGTGGTCGAGGGCATCGGCTGCCCCGGCACCAGCCGCACCATCCACACCCCGCCGCCGGGGCGCAGCCCGGCGATCCAGCCAGTGCGCGCATCGACCTCGACCCGACCGAGCGGCCCGGGCGGCGCCATCGCCCCCAGCTCACGCCCGCTGCGGGCGTCGACCAGGTGCAGCGTGCCGGGGCCGCTGCCGACGACCAGGTGCTCGTCGTCGAGGAACGCGAGGAAGGACAGCGGCGCCTCGTACAGGCCGGCGGAGAGCTCCTCGCTGCCGTCGAGGTCCTCGATGATCAGCTCGCCGCGGGCGGTGCCCCAGGCGGCGCGCCGGCCGTCGCGCGACAGCGCCACCCGCTGCGGCACGTTGGCCTGCCAGCCCAGGTAGCGCACGGCGCCGCCGGGCGCCTGCAGGAGCAGCGACACGTCGAAGCCGGTGACCAGGAGGTCGTCGCCGACCGCCGGCGCCACGATCCGCGGCAGGTTGCCGGCGACCACCACGCCGCCGGCCAGATCGACCTCCCACTGCGCGACGCGGGTCACCACGTGCAGGCGGTCGCTCGCCGAGAAGCCGAGGCCGGCGAGGTCGGTGATCGCCAGCGCCCGCAGCTCGGCCGGGGTCACGTCCTTGCCTCCGGCCAGCTCGAGGACGGCGATCTTCGCCGGCGCCGACGGCGGCGGCGGCCCCGGTCGTGGCCGGGGCCGCTTGCGGGCGGGCGCGCCGGCGGCGGCGGGGTCGGCGGGCGGCGCCG
>CAADGB010000540.1 GCA_900696455.1 uncultured delta proteobacterium | reverse complement strand
GGGGCCCGCCGCGGCGTCGGCGCGCGGGCGGCGCGGGCGGCGCGCGGCCGCGGGCGCGGCGCCGGCGCGGTGACGCTCCCGCCGTCGAGGTCGTCGTCGCCGATCGTGATGGGGTCGCCGTTGGCCTCGGCGACGTAGATGATGGCGGTGCCGTCGTCGGTGGTGCCGACGAGCTGGCCGCCCTCGGGCACGAAGGCCCCGCCGTCGTCGGCGGCGTCGGGGGCGAGCACCTCGACCGGCAGCACCGGCATGCCGGCGCCGGCGCGCGGGCGGAGCTGCGCGGTCTCCAGGCGATCCTCGAGCAGGAAGATCTGGTTCTCGAGATCGCGGCGCTTGCGGCGCTCGGCGCGCAGCTCGGCGCGCAGCTCGTCGATCGTGGTCGACGACGAGGCCTGGGGGCCGCGCGCGCTGCTCAGCGGGCCGCCGCACGCCGGGGCGCCGGCGAGGACCAGCACCCACAGGAGGCGACGCGCGCCGAGGAGCGACGCGACACGGCGAGAGAGCGGCACACCTACATCGTAGGGGCTGGCCCCGGGCCGGGCAAAAATATTGGCGGCCCTTCGCGAAGCGCTTACGCAAGTGGCGGGGCATGATGGCGCCGTGTCCCGCCCGCGCCTCACGATCGCCACCCGCGGCAGCGCCCTCGCCCTGTGGCAGGCCGAGCACGTCAAGGCCCGGCTCACCGCCGGCGAGCCCGAGCTCGAGGTCGAGCTGCTGGTGCTCAAGACCCAGGGCGACCTCATCCTCGACGTGCCGCTGTCGCAGGTCGGCGGCAAGGCGCTGTTCGTCAAGGAGAGCGAGCAGGCGCTGCTCGACGGTCGTGCCGACGTCGCCGTGCACAGCATGAAGGACGTCCCGGCCGAGCTGGCGCCCGGCCTGGTGCTGGCCGGCACCAGCGCCCGCGAGACCGCCAACGACGCCCTGTGCCTGCCCGGCGGCGCCGCCGGCACCGTCGACGACCTGCCGCGCGGCGCGCGGGTCGGCACCTCGAGCCTGCGCCGCCAGTGTCAGCTCCTGGCCCGCCGCCCCGATCTCCAGGTCGGCATGCTGCGCGGCAACGTGCCGACCCGGCTGCGCAAGCTCGACGACGGCGAGCACGACGCCATCATCCTCGCCGCCGCCGGCCTCCTCCGCCTCGGCCACGGCGACCGCATCGCCCAGCTCCTGCCGCTCGAGCTCAGCCTGCCGGCGGTGGCCCAGGGCGTGCTCGGCATCGAGACCCGCGCCGACGACGCGGCGGCGATCGCCCGGGTGCGGGCCGCGCTCCACGACCCGCGCGAGGAGCGGCGGGTGGCCGCCGAGCGCGCGTTCCTCGCCCGCATGGGCGGGAGCTGCCAGACCCCGCTCGCCGCCCACGCCCAGTACGACTGCGCCGACGCCGGCGACGGCGACGGCAGCGACGACGCGCTGGTCGTCGACGCGCTGTGCGGCACCCCCGACGGCGCGTGCGTGCTGCGCGCCCGCACCCGCGGCGCGCCCGGCGACGCCGAGGCCCTGGGGGTGGCCGCCGCCGTCGAGCTGCTGGCCCAGGGCGCCGACGCCATCGTCGCGGCCTGCGCCCGGCCGACGGCCTGACGGCGCGCGCGGCCCGCGCCCGGCCGACGGCCTGACGGCGCGCGCGGCCTGCTGGGCCGACGCGCCCGGCCGCGCGGCGGTCCGGATCGACCGGTCCGCGCGTCAGCGCCGGCGGGCGGCGCGCTCGTCCTCGAGCGAGATCAGCGCCGCCGCGGCCCGGGGATCGGCGACGGGCTCCGCCGCCGGCAGCTCGCCCGACGCGCCGGGCGCCGGCTCGGCCACCAGCTCGAGGGCGAACAGGCGCTGGACCGCGGCGGCCAGGCCGGCGGCGTCGTCGGCCTTGAGCGCCATCTGCGGCTGGTGGAGCAGGCGCGCCACCACGAGCTGGACGCTGCGCCGCACCGCCTCCTCGCGCTCGGCCGCGGTCAGCTCCTTGCGGGCGAGCTGGGCCACGAGCTTGTCGACCTCGGCGTCGGCGATGCGCGCGAAGTGCTCGCGCAGGGCGCGGATCGTCGGCACCACCTTCTGCGCCCGCAGCCAGCCGTCGAACTGGCCGACCTCGACCGCGACGATGCGCTCGCCGGCGTCGGCCGCCTTCTGGCGCTCGGCCAGGTTGGCGGCGACCACGCGCTCGAGGTCGTCGATGTCGAAGACGTAGACCCCGTCCTGCTTGCCGATCGCCGGATCGGCGTCGCGGGGCACCGCGATGTCGACGACGACGATCGGCCGCCAGCGCCGCCGCTTGGCGACCTTCTTGAACAGCGGCGCGGTGAGGATCGGGGTCCGGGCGCCGGTCGAGCTGATGACGACGTCGGCGGCGACCAGCAGCTCCTCGAGGGCCTCCCACGGCCGCGCCACCGCGTCGAGCTCGGCGGCCAGCCGGGCCGCGCGCTCGGGCGAGCGGTTGGTGACCACCAGCTCGGCGACCCCGGCCTGGCGCAGGTGGCGCGCCGCCAGCGCGCTCATCTTGCCGGCGCCCACCACCAGCACGCGCTTGCCGGCCAGCTCGCCGAAGACGCGCGCCGCCAGCTCCACCGCCACCGACGCGACGTTGGACGAGCCGCGGGCGATGCCGGTCTCGGCCCGCACCCGCTTGGCCACGCCGAACGCGCGCTCGAGGCAGCGGCCCAGCACCGGGCCGGTGACGCCGGCGCGTTGCGCGGTCGCGAACGCGTCCTTGAGCTGCCCCAGGATCTGCGACTCGCCCACCACCAGCGAGTCGAGGGCGGCGGCGACGCGGAAGACGTGGCGCACCGCCTCGCCGCGCAGGTGCGCGAACAGCGCGTCGGCGACCGCGGCCGCGGCCACGCCCCGGCGCTCGGGCAAGAGGCGGCGGATCGCGGCGGCGGCCTGGGCGCTCTCGCCGCTGGGGCAGGCGCCGTAGATCTCGACCCGGTTGCAGGTCGACACCAGCATCACCTCGCGCACCCCGGGCGCGCGCGCCAGCGCGGCGAGCAAGGCGCCGACCTCGTCGTCGGGGATCGCCAGCTTCTCGCGCACCGCCACCGGCGCGGTGCGCCACGAGATGCCGACCGCGAACAGCTCGGCGCTCACAGCGCCCGCCGCAGGAAGTAGATCGCCAGCACGCACAGCGCCGCGGCGAAGCCGCCCAGCACCAGCCACGCGGTGCGGCGCCCGCGCCAGCCCAGGCCCAGCCGCACCGCGACCAGGCCGGCGTAGGTCATCCAGGTGACGATCGCCACCGGGTACTCGGGCCGCGCCAGCGAGCCGCCGCGCCGCGAGACCCAGGCGATGCCGAGCGCCACCGCCACGGTGAAGACCAGGAAGCCGGCCTGGACCAGGCGCTGCGACAGCGCGTCGAGGGCGTCGAGCGAGGCGTCGGGGTTCTTGAAGGAGCGGGCGTCGAACTTCTTGCGCTTGAGGTTGCGCTCCTCGAGGAGGTAGATGGCCGCCAGCGCGCTGGCCAGGGCGAAGATGGCGACGCCGATCGTGGCCAGCGAGATGTGGATGCGGCCGAGCAGCGTGATGTCCTCCTGCGGCGTGCCGGCGGGCGACAGCCGGGCGGCGGCGAGGACGCCGAGGACGACGGGCGCGAGCACGGCGCCGGCGAGGTCGAGGCGGTAGCGCAGGGACGCCGCCAGGTAGCCGCCGGCGATGATCCAGGCCAGGAAGCCGAGCGCCTCGCGCACCGAGGCCGCGGGGTGGACGCGCTCGACGCCGCGCCAGCCGATGTCGACGCCATGGGAGACGAAGGCGCACACCAGGACGGCGCGGGCGGCGCGCAGGAGGCCGGGCCGGTTCTGCAGGAACGCGATCAGGAAGCCGAGGGCGGCGACGCCGTAGAGGACGGCGGCGACCCAGAACGCCGGCGACGGGGTCACCGACAGCAGGCGATCCGGATCGAGGGGGGCGGTCACGGTCAGATCGCGGGCGCGCCCACGAAGCCGGGGACGACCTCGTAGGCGGTGTCGACGTAGATCACCGAGCTCGCCATGTGGTCGGCGCCCAGGCTCGCCAGCTCGTCCTCGTCCTTCACCTTGCCGAGGAGGTCGTGGGGATCGGGATCGCCGCCGGCGACCCGCGCGAAGAAGACCGCCGGCTTGATCGAGAAGGCGCGGCCGAGCTCCGACAGCACCATGTGGGTGCCCTCGAGCGAGATCTTGCCTTCCGACGACCACGCCTCCAGGCGGGTGTTGGAGATGAACAGGCGCGCCACACCCGGATCATAGGCGGTTCCGGGAGCGGGGCCAAGGGCGGTCCGGCCAGCGCCCCGGCCGTCCGGTCAGTTGCGACCCGCCGACGCCGGGGCTACAAAGAGCCTCATGGCCAGCGCGAACGTCAAGGAAATCACCGACAGCAACTTCGAGTCCGAGGTCCTCAAGTCGGACCTGCCGACGCTGGTCGACTTCTGGGCGGTGTGGTGCGGCCCCTGCAAGCAGATCGCCCCGATGATCGACGCCCTGGCCGACCAGTACGCGGGCAAGCTCAAGGTCGGCAAGCTCGACGTCGATCACCACCAGATCTACGCCCAGCAGCTCCGCGTCACCTCCATCCCGGCCCTGTACCTGTTCAAGGGCGGCAAGGTGGTGTGGACCACGGTCGGCGCCGTGCCGCGGAGCAAGCTCGAGGCCGAGCTGCAGAAGCACCTCTAGCCACCTC
>CAADGB010000539.1 GCA_900696455.1 uncultured delta proteobacterium | reverse complement strand
GCGCTCGCCCCGCTCGCCGCCGCCGCGCTCCTCGCGCTCCTCGCGCTCGCCGCGGGCTGCAGCTCGCCGCCGGCGTGCGAGGCCACGCTGTTCGGCGTGCCGGGCGCGCGCACCGGGCTCACCGCCGACCAGTGCGGCCCGACCTGCGCCTGCGACGGCACGACGTGGACCGCGCCCACGTACGGCGCCGACGACCTGGCCGCCCTGCGCGCGCTGGTGCTGCTGGAGCCGCCGGCGCCGCTCACCGAGGACCCGTACGCCGCGCCGCCGCCGCCGCCGCCCGACGGGGCGTACTGCGCGGTGGCGCGCGAGGCGGCGAGCGGCTATCGCCTGCAGACGTTCGCGGCGCGCGCCGACGCCGAGGCGGCCGGCGCCACGCCCACCCACGCCGGCGCCTGCGGCCTGTGCTCGACCCTCGAGGATCTGGCCGTGTACATCGAGACGCCCGATCTCACCGAACCGGTGCGGGCGTGCGGCCTCATGTACCCGAGCGGGCCCGCCGCCGACCACCTGCAGTGCCTGCGCGACCTCGGCTTCACCGAGCCGTGCGCGCAGATCTGGTACTACAACACCGTCAACACCCGCGCGGCGTGCCTCGCGCCCTGCCTGCTCGCCCTCGAGGCGCCCTACCACCTGCCTGACGGCAGCCTCAACGAGTGCCTGCAGTGCGACGAGGACCAGAGCGGCCCGGTCTTCAAGGCCGTCGCCGGCCGCACCCGCCGCAACACCGGCGTGCCGTCGGCGATGTGCCGCCCGTGCGCCGAGGTCGATCGCCTGCTGCACCGCTACTGAGGGCCAGGGGGCGGCGCTCGACGGAGCGGCGCGCTCGGCTCCCCGGCCCGCCCCGGCCTGACCGCCCCTGACCGCGGCCGCGGCGCCGCGTGCTAGCGTCGTGGCATGAGCGAAGGCCGGACGCGCCAAGGACGGCGCGGGCGGGTGTGGCGCGCGGTGGCGCCGTGGCTCGCGAGCGGCCTGGCGATGGCATGCTCGTCGCCGCGGGTCGCGCCCGAGCCCGAGCCCGCCGCCCCGGTCGCGATGCCCACGCCGACGCTCCCGCCCACGATCGCGCTCGTCCCCATCGCCGGCCCCGACGAGGTGCTGGTGGGCAACCTCGTCCGCAACCAGCCCGGGTCGCTGGAGGCGCCGTCGGAGTACTGCCTCGAGGACGGCCGCCTCTGGCGCGGCGCGCGCTTCCGCGTCGGCCGCACGAACGTCTTCGACGCCGACGACCGTCTCGACGCCGCGGCCGGCGACGGGACCGCGACCGTCACGGTGGCCGTGACCGGCCGCCGCCGGCCCTCGCTCGACGAGCGGCTGGTGGACGTCGGCCCGTGCCCGCCCGATCACGCCGGCGACCTCGAGCGCATGCAGCTCCGCTCCGACTGGATCCCGGACGAGGGGCTGGCCAGCAACACCACCCACGCCCGCATGGCCGCGACCGCGTACGTCGCCGCCGTCGCCGCGGTGCCGGTGACGCTGGTCGAGCTCGGCGCGCGCACCGACGGCCAGCTCGCGATCCGCCTCCACAACCCGTTCGACCAGCCCCTCGATGGCGTGACCATCACCGCCCACTACGAGGGCGGTCCCACCAAGCCCATGCCGCGCCACGATCCGATCGACGTCCGGCTCGCCCCCGGCGCCCACGTCGACCTCACCGTCTCCCTCGGCGATCGGGGCCCCGGCCGCCGCGGCGGCCACCGCCTCGCCTCCATCGACTGGAGCGGCCGCGCCGGCGCCGCCACGTTCGACGTATCGGTCGCGGTGCCGGCGCCGTGACCGAGCGCGCGTCGGTGGCGTGACCGAGGCCGGACCTCGCGGCCGGGACGGCCCCGGCGCGAGCGGCGACTCACCCGGCGCGGAGGCGCGTCGCCGACCTCGCGATCGGAGGGTCAGCGGCCGTTCCAGTGCAGCCGCACGCTGAGCACGCCCATGGTGTAGCGCTCGGCCCAGGTGCCGCTGTTCGACCGGTAGATGCGATCGTCGCCGCGCATCACCTGGGCGGCGAGGCCGAGGCGCAGGCCCTCGGCCGAGACGTACCAGTCGCCGCCCAGCCGCCAGTGCTCGGCGCTGACCTCGGTGGTCCGGTCGCCGCCGACCGCCAGCGCGACGTGGCGCAGCCAGGCCGCGTACACCGACCAGCGGCGCCCGCCGTAGCCGACGCGCGGCTCGAGCATGCCCCAGCCGAAGCCGCCGCCGCCGCCGCCGGCGCCGAACCCGGACAGCGCCACGCCCAGCGTCGCGCCACCCACGTGGATGGCCGGGCGCGCGTACGGCATGGCGCCGTGGAAGACCAGCGTGCGGTCGCCGTCCCGGTCGCGCAGCACGGTGTAGACGGCGCCGGTCTCGACCGAGAACGCCTCGCGCACCTGGAAGCGGGAGCTCAGGTCGGCCTGGAACTGCTCGCGCGAGGCGGCCGCGCCGAACCCGATCCCGCCGCCGGCCGCGACGTGCCCGCGCGGCACCTGCACCGCTCCGGTCCCCACCCCCATCGGCGCCACACACCCGGCGGCCCCGGCGGCCCCGGCGGCCCCGGCGGCCAAGAGCGTCACGATCGCCGCCGCAGCGGCCGGCGGTCTCCGCAGGCTCATGGGCCGCCATGACGCAAGGCGCGTACCCGGCGTCCGGCCCTGATCTCGCGCCCGTTCGCCTCGTGCGCCTCGCCCCGCCCCGCCGATCAGCGACAGCCGTGTCGTGGTGCGACCGGCCGGTCGCCGCGGCGCGTCCGGGCGCGTCGTGATATGCGGGAGGCATGAAGCCCGCGCTCCCGATCCCCGGCCGGCGCCTCGCCGCCGCCGTCCCCGCCGCCGTCGTCCTCGCCGCCGCGTGTGCCGCCGCGTGTGGCGGTGGCGGCCAGGGCGCGGGCGGCCCGCTGCGCGGTCCGGACCTCGGCGCGGGCGGCGCCACCGAGCCGACGACGCCGACGGCGCCGCCGCCGGTCGACCCGCACCTCGCGGCGCGGCGCGCGTACGCCAACCCGGGCGGGATGTGGATGCCGCAGCAGATGACGCTGCCCGGGCACGCCGCCGCCTTCGCCGAGCTCGGCGTCGAGCTCGATCCGACGGTGCTGGCCGATCCGCTGGCCGCGCCGCTGGGCGCGATCGTCCGCCTGCGCGGCTGCTCGGCGTCGTTCGTGTCGCCCGACGGCCTCATCGTCACCAACCACCACTGCGTGCAGCGCGCGCTGCAGGTCAACTCGACGCCGGAGCGCAACCTGGTCGAGCACGGCTTCCTCGCCCGCACCCGCGCCGAGGAGCCGTCGGCCGGCCCCGCCGAGCGCGTCTACGTCGCCCAGGCCTTCACCGACGTCACCGCCACCATCACCGACGGCCTCGCCGCCCTCGCCGACCCGGTCGCGCGCAAGGAGGAGGTCGAGCGCCGCATCAAGCGCCAGGTCGCGACGTGCGAGCAGGACCGACCCGGCATCCGCTGCAACGTCGCCACCTACCTGCGCGGCGGCCTCTACGTGCTGATCGAGGAGCTCGAGCTGCGCGACGTGCGCCTGGTCTACGTGCCGGCGCGCTCGATCGGCAACTACGGCGGCGAGGTCGACAACTGGCGGTGGCCGCGCCACACCGGCGACTTCGCCTTCTACCGCGCCTACGTCGGCAAGGACGGCGCCCCCGCCGATCACGCCGCCGACAACGTGCCCTACCGCCCGCGGCATCACCTGAAGGTGTCGACGCGCGGCACCCGCCCCAGCGACTTCGTGATGATCGCCGGCTTCCCCGGTCGCACCACCCGCACCCGGACCGCGGCCGAGGTCCAGCACGACGTCGAGTGGTACTACCCGTACTTCATCGAGCACGCGAAGCAGCAGTACGCGATCGTCGAGGGCCTCCGGACCGCGCCCGGCGAGACCGCGATCAAGGCCGGCGTCCTCAAGCAGGGCGTGCAGAACCGGCTCGAGAAGATCGGCGGCATGCTGAAGGGCCTGACCGCCGGCGACCTCCTCGATCGCAAGGCCGCGCTCGACGCCCGCGTCGCCGAGTGGGCGGCGGCGCCCGGCCGCGAGCGCCACCGCGAGGCGCTGGCCCGCCTCGCGCAGCTCACCCGCGACGAGCAGCGCACCGCCCGCGCCGACTACGATCGCGACGCCGCCTTCCGCGACTCCCAGCTCCTGGCCACGGCGCTCCAGCTCACCCGCTGGGCCGAGGAGCGCGGCCGGCCCGACGCCGACCGCAAGGCCGGCTACCAGGACCGCGATCGCGCCCCGGCGATCGCGTCGCACAAGCAGCTCACCCGGCAGTTCGACGCCACCCTCGACCGCGCCCTGTTCCGCCTCGCGCTGGTGCGCGCGCTCGCGCTGCCGGCCGCCGAGCGGCCGTGGCTGCCGCTGCTCCTCGGCGTCAAGCCCACCGCCCGCATCGACGCGGCGCTCATCGATCGCACGCTCGACACCTGGTATCGCACCAGCAAGCTCGCCGACGAGGCCCTGCGCCTCGAGCTGCTCGAGCGGGCGACGCCGAAGACGCTCGCCGCCTCGCGCGATCCGTTCCTGCGCGCCGCCGGCCGGGTGTGGAAGCTGTCCCGGGACGCCGAGCGCCGCGCCGACGCCCGCGCCGGCGAGCTGATGCTGGTCGCGCCCGTCTACGCCGAGGCCCTGCGCGAGGTCCAGGGCGGCCTGCTCGCGCCCGACGCCAACTCGACCCTGCGCATCACCTACGGCACCGTCCGCGCCTTCCGGCCCGGCGACCCACCCTACACCACCGCCGCCCAGCTCCTCGACAAGGACACCGGCGAGGAGCCCTTCGACGCCCCCGCCGCGCTCCTCGCCGCCGTGCGCGCCCGCCAGTTCGGCCCCTACGCCGACGCCAGCGGCGAGCTCCCGGTCAACTTCCTCAGCGACCTCGACACCACCGGCGGCAACTCCGGCTCCGCCGTCCTCGACGCCCGCGGCCAGCTCGTCGGCCTCAACTTCGACAGCACGATCGAGGGCGTCGCCGCCGACGTCGTCTTCGACGGCACGATCGTCCGCAAGATCCACGTCGACGTCCGCTACATGCTCTGGGTCATGGACAAGCTCGACGACGCCGACCACCTGCTGGTCGAGCTGGGCGTGACGCCGCGGCTGTAGGCGCAACCGCCGTGAGCGGCGTCACCGTCGTGACGTCGTGGAAGGCTCCTGCAGAACCTTCCCATCAGCCGCGTTCTCACGAGCTGGTAGTCTGGTGCTGGCCCATGAAGGAGCGGCGCGGTTCGTCGGAGCGTGGACCTGGCGCGATCGCCGGGCCGGCCGCGCGCGCGTGCGCGCCTGGCAAGCGCGCGGGCACCGACGCGCTGGTGCAGCAGAGTCCGGCCGAGGTGCCGGGTCTCGGGCTCGCGTCGCCGCCCGCTGCGCCGTCGCCGGACGGTCCGCCCGGACGGCCGGTCGATCCGTTCGACCGCCTTGCCCTATCAGGCCGAGCTCACCCGCTCGTTCGGCCCCGCCCACGACCTCACCTCGATCCGCGCCCACGTCGGGGGCGCGGCCGAGCAGTCGGCACGGACGATGGGAGCGCAGGCGTACGCGACCGGGCAGGACGTCGTCCTCCCGGCCGACCCGTCGCTCCAGCTCGTCGCCCACGAGGTGACCCACGTGCTCCAGCAGCGGAGGGGCGTGCAGCTCCTCGGCGGCGTGGGCGAGGTCGGCGATCCCCACGAGCGTGAGGCGGACGAGGTCGCCGCCGCCGTCGCGCGCGGCGAGGCCGTCGGCGACACGCTCGCGACCGGCACCGGGACCGACCGCGCGATCCAGCGCAAGGCCGACGATGCCGGTGCTGCCACCCTCCCCGCGTGGGTGGAACCACAGTTGATGGGGCTCCTGCGGATCCCGGTGCCGCGCGGCGACGCGAGGAGCGCGAAGATGCGCGTCGACGCGATCCTGGGGACGGTCCGCGCCCTGCATCGTCCCATGCGCAAGGTCCTGCTGGACCGGCTGGCCACGCCGCGTCCTGGCGACGAGCTCGCCGAGCTGTTCACCCAGCAGCTCTCGCGTGGCTCGCGGCAGCGCGTCCTCGAGGTGCTGCGCGATGCGGCGCCAGCTCGCACCGAGGAGCCCGAGGACAAGGGCGACCGGAGCGACGATGACGTCACCGCCGCCGCGACGCCGGCGGCGGCAGACGAGGGCGACGCCGCGCGGGGCTCGGGCACCACGGCGGCGACCGGCACGACCGCCATGTGGCGGCAGATCATCGGCGAGCGTTCGACGCCCGTGGGCAAGCTGGCGCGGGTGCGCGCCGAGCGCGGCGTCCGCCTGCGTGTTCGGCCCGCCGCGGACGAGGCCGACGTCGGCATCATGCCGTTCGACGAGCTGGTCCAGGTCGAGCGCCGCACCGATCACGGCTGGTGCTGGGTGGTGTCGATGGGCGCCCAGATCGGCAAGACCGGCTTCTGCGAGGAGCAGTTCCTCTCGCTCGACCCGCCCGAGCCGACCGCGCACCTCTACCGCGTCAAGCCCGGCGACACCCTCGGCGACATCGCCAGCCGCTACTACGGCAAGAGCTTCCGCGGCGGCAACGACGCGCGGCTGTACGTGCAGGCGCTCTACGAGGCCAACAAGGATCACCAAGGCGTCTACCTCGACAAGGTCGACCTCGGCCTGCTCGAGACCTGGCACCGTCGCGGCAACGAGGAGAAGACGCTCGAGATCTACCGGGGCGCCAAGGTCCGCGAGGGCCGCGCCATCTGGGTCCCGAGCGAGGCCTTCATCCACCAGCTCAGGGCCGCCGGCGCGCTCACCAGCGGCTCGTCCGAGCTGTCCAAGGCCTGGCGCACCGCCAAGGACTTCGTCGACGACGCGGTCGAGGCGGTGAAGTACGCCGCCGGCTTCAGCGTCGGCCTGCTTCAGGGCGCGTGGGGCGCCATCGTCGACCTGTTCCAGGGCGCCGCCGACATGATCGAGGCCGTCGCCAAGGTCGTCTACCACCTCGTGACCGGCAACCCCGGCGCCATCCGGGACATGCTGATGGGCTGGGTCAGGAAGCTGAAGCTCGCCTGGGCCAACCGCGCCGAGATCGCCGACGACTTCATGAAGAAGTGGGAGGCCGACGACGGCTGGGACCGCGGCCTGTTCCAGGGCGAGGTGCTCGGCTGGGTCATGATGACGGCGCTCATCGTCATCGTCACCGCCGGCGAGGCCGCCCTGCCGATGATCGCCGGCCGCTGGGCGAACATCGTGCGCATCCTCAAGGCCGTCGATGCCCTCGGCGACGTCACGACCTACGCCGCCAAGGCCGGCAAGCTCCCTGGCAAGGCCTACGACCACGTCCGCGGCAAGCTCGGCAAGGGCGCGGAGGCGGCGGACGGGGCACTCGACGCTGTGAGTGGCTCTCATCGCAGCGATATCGATGGCCCCAGGGTCGGCTCTGGGGTCGCGGAGGATCCTGGTCCGGTGCTGCGCGGCGGAACCCTCGAACCTCGACAGGTCGAGTTGATCGACCGCCTCGCGGACTCCGGCGATCTTGGGCGGGGACTCGCGAAGATTGGACGCCGAGAGGTCACGGCCACGGACCTGGCTGCGTTGACGCGGCACACCGGTCGCGAGCATGCCATCGTGATTCTCAAGGACAACACACGCGTGCTTGTCGACCTGGGCAGCTACAAAGGTGGGCAGCTCCCCGTGAACACAAAGACGTTGATCATGCACGCGCACCCAGAAGACTACGGGACCGGAATGGCGAAGTTCATCAGCCCGGAGGACGTCGATGCGCTCATGGTGCTCAATCAGCGCTACAGCTACATGGTGACGGTCGACGGCACGGTCTATAAGTTCACGATGGACACCGTCCCCAACACCGTCGGCGACGTGGTCCGTAAGTTCCATCCGGTCCTCGGCTGGGTCTCGCCCTGAGGAGATGCGGTGACCTTCTTCATCCCCGATCGGACTCTGTGCTCCATCTGCGAGCAGCCGCTCGCGCACCGGTGGCATGCGGCGCAGCTCCCGTACGCCGACCCTGCCGTCGTGGGCGAGCTGGCGCGGATGGGACGTCGCTACGTCCACCGCGCGTGCTGGAACGCTTGGCGCGACCGCGATGCCTACGCGACGTCGGCGCTCGCCGTGCGGTCGCGCGATCCGGGAACCGTCGCTGACGCAGCGGTCGTCGACCGCGACGCGACGCTGTTCTGGCACGAAGTCCCCGCGCTGGGGACGTTTCGCCTCGAGGACCTCCACGTCCTGTTCACGCTGGAGATCCCCACGGGCGACGCCTGTCGGCTCGCCGGCTCGTTGCGGGAGGCCGCATCTGCGGTCGGCGTGAGTGAGCTGGCCGCGGGCGGCGAACTCTGGCGGCTGCGGCGCGAGGGCTCGCGGATCGAGGTCGCCCGCTCGTGCAACGGCGAGCTGCTCGAGCTTGCCGACGTGCCGTTCGAGCGGTACTTGCGCTGGGTGGAGGCGGTCCGCGCCATGTGCGACCGAGCGACGCGGCGGCCGGCCGACCCGAGCCCACGCGGCGGATCTGAATGAGCGACGAGATCCCGCCAGCCCTGCTGAAGCGCCACCCGGAGCTCGTCGCGATCCGCCAGGCGATCTAGCAGCATCGCCGCGGCGAACCCGTCCCGGCGGCGTGCCTCGTGTACGCACAACCACTCGTCGCTACCGAGGTCGCGGCCGTCGGTGCGGGTCGTGACGTGTCCCGCCGGGCACGTCAACTGCCGGGCCAGCCGGGACCTTGCGAGGATGCCGAGAGCTTCGGCCCGCTCGCCGAGCTGGTGAAGCCGGCCCGCTGGCGCGACGTGCTGCGGGCAAGCGTCGCGGCGACGCTGGCGCGGTACGGCGGGGCGCCGTGAGGGGAATGGGGGCGCTGGCGACCCGGGCCCCGCCCCAGGCGGCGCCACCGGTGATCCGGGCTCGCGCGCCCGGCGGGCGTGGGCATCGCGCCGCGCGTGAGCATCGCGCCCGCGCGGTCCCGGTGACCGGCGGCCGGCGTTCGACTGCTGACACCGACCTTACCGCCGGGCGCGCGCGTCGCGCCGCGCGGCTGGCAGGATCGTGCCATGAGCACGATGCATCCTGGTCCCGGGCTGGCGCTCGCGATGGTCGTCGCGGCGGCGTGCGGCCCCGCCGCGCCGCGCGCGACCCGGCCGGACGCGCCGGCGCCGCCGTCGCCCGCGAGCGCGAGCCCGCCCCCGGCGATCGACGCGATCGCGTGTCCGACCGACGAGGCGCTGGCGGCGCTGGTGCGGGCGGAGTCCGGCGTGCCGGCGGCGCGGCTCGCCGGGGTGACCTGCGTCGCCGTCCGGCTGGGCGGTCCGCGCTGGTTCGTCGAGGGCTGGCATGCGCTGCCGCCCAGCGACCCCGACGGCGACGCGTGGGCCCGCGTCGCGTTGCTCGTCGAGCCGGACACCCGGCGCAGCGTCTGGCGTGATCCGTACGGCGGCGTCGGGCTGGTCGCGCCGTCGCCGCGGCGCGCGGCGGTGGACCTCGACGGCGACGGCCAAGACGAGCTCGTCGTCCGTCGCGGCTACCCGGCGGGGACCAAGTCGCTCGCGGGCGAGCGGTGGGACGTCGACGAGGGCTGGATCGAGGCCGGGCGCGTGGACGCGGCGTGCGGGGTGGAGTGGCCGGAGTGGCGGCTCGTCGCCGCCGCCGCCGGCCCGACCTTGGAGGTGACGTGCCGCGCCGGCGCGTCCCGCTACCGCTGGACCGGCGAGGCGCTGGAGGCCCGGCCCGGGCGGTGAGGTGCGGGCGCGGGGCCCCGACGCCGGCGACCGGCCGTACTGGGGCCCGAGCGGCAGTTGGTGCCTGTGACCCTGGCCGCCACGGCTTGCGCGTCCGCCGCTGCGTCGAGGCGGTCGCGCGGGCGTGCGGGCAGACCCCGCACGGATGCCCCCAAGCGGTCGGGATCGCATCCACTCCCGGACGCGCCGCGGCCGGCGGGCGCCGCCGGCGCGCACCCGGCCGGCCGCCGACGATCAGAGGGCGCGCCTAGGGTGACGAGCCGTGCGTCGTCGATCCAGCGGGCGGGCCAGTGAGCGGACCGGGAACCAGCAGCAGGTGGGAGAACTGCTCCTGCTCGATCCAGACGCCCGTCGCGTGGAGCTCGCGCAGCAGCTCGTGGCAGGGCGCGGCCGGATCGTCGACGGCGCAGAGGCGGGCGAGGCGGGCGCGCTCCTCGGCGTCGATGGGGCGGCCGGCGGCGGCGAAGCGGCGGTGGGTCACCACGTCCATGTGCCAGGGCTCGATCGCGACGTGGGCGCGGCGGGCGAGGCTGCGCAGGATGAGGACGCCGGTCCGATCGAGATCGCCGGCGTGGCGGACCGGCAGGCCGGCAGCGGCGCACAGGCGCAGGAGCATGACCACGGCCCACGTCGCCTGGCCGCGGGCGAAGACGACGAGCTCGGCGCGGGGGTCGGCGCGCTCGACGTAGTCGAGGAACGGGGCCTGGTTCTCGAAGATCGTGATGCGGTGGGCGGGCAGCTCGACCAGCGCGGCGTCGCGGAGCTGGAGCGCGGACAGCGGGCTGGGCTCGCCGAGCGCGGCGTGGCGCGCGACGTGATCGAAGACGACGTCGCCGCGGCGGTAGACCAGCGGGCCGAAGGCGTGGACGAGGACGCCGGCGGCGTCGCGCAGGAGGCCGCGGACCTCGAGCGCCCTGGCGGCGGCCGCGGCCGGCGTGCGCGGCTGGCCGAGGGCGACGTCGGCCTGGGTCGCGGGATCGTGGACGAGGAGCGCGGCGCCGAGGCGGCGGGCGCGCTCGCCGCCCGCGACCAGCGCCTTGCTGTCGCCGAGGACGCGGGCGGCGAAGGCGGCGGTGCGGATGGGCGCGCGCAGCTCGAGGACGGCGGCCAGCGCGGCGGCGACGTCGGCGACCACGGCGGCGGCGCGGGCCACGCCGCCGGTCGCG
>CAADGB010000538.1 GCA_900696455.1 uncultured delta proteobacterium | reverse complement strand
GGCGGCGCGGCGGCCAGCGGCCCGGTGTCGACGACGGCGGCGGCGGTGGCGGCGAGGGCCCGGGCCGCGCCGCGGTCGAGCCCGCGGGCGAGGTCGGCGGCGAGCTGCGCGTGGCCCCAGCCGTCGACGACCAGGTGGCAGGTCGAGAGCACGGTCTGGCCGCCGGCGCGGGCGACCCCCAGCCACGGGCCGCCGCCGGCGTGCCAGGCCCGGCGATGACCGTGGTGGGCCCGCGCCGGGTCGTCGTCGCCGAGGGTGACCGCCAGGAGCGGGGTGGGGCGGCCGGCGTCGGCGCTCGCCGCGCTCGCCTCGATCGGGTCGGCGGCGGTCACCGCCGCGCCGCGCAGCGCGGCCGCCAGCGCGCGGGCCAGGGCGTGCTCGTGCCCCGGGCCGCGCGGGTCGAGGCGCGCCGTGATCAGCCGGCCGCCGGCGGCGAACGCCACCCGCCACGGCGAGGCGACGGCGACGGTGCGGGCCGCGCCGCGGTGGAGGGCGATGGCCACGGTCAGCGGCTGATCGGGCAGGCTGCCGTCGCGCGCCAGCACCGCGCGCACCGCGGCGTGGGCGGCGGCGATCGCCCAGCCGACGCGGCCGGCGGCGTCCACGGCCGCGGCGCCCGGCACGGCCATGCAGGTGTCGGCGCGCGGCTCGGCGTCGGACACCACGTAGGCGCCGGGGCGGCCGAAGGGCTCGGCCACCGCGACGCCGCCGAGCAGCGCCCACCACAGCGGGCGGCGCGCCCAGCCCGGGGCCGCGATCTCGTCGACCAGCGCGCGCAGGCTGGCCACGCGCGCGGGGAGGGCGGGCGCGCTCACGACAGCCTCAGCTCGTACACCGGCTGCTCCGGGTCGTCGCGGCGGCTGACCGCGCGCCAGCCCGCCGCGCGCGCGGCGGCGGCGATCGCGGCGGCCGGCGGCGCCGTCGCCACCACCAGCGGTCCGAACAGGGCGCCGAGCACGCGCGAGCGGACCGCGCGCGCGTGGGCGCGCACCCGCGCCGGGGGCGCCTCGGGATCGAGCTCGACCACCAGCGCCACCCCGCCGGGGCGGACGACGCGGCGCAGCTCGGCCAGGGCGCGCGTCCGGTCGGCGACGTGGCGGATGGCGGACACGCTGACCGCGGCGTCGACGCTGGCGGTGGCCAGGGGCAGGGCCTCGGCCCGCGCCCGGACCCGGTGCCGCCGCGGCCCCGGCGCCGGCGCGAACGCCGCGCTGGGCTCGATCTCGATCACGGTCAGCGCCGGGAAGGCCGCCACCAGCGCGCGACCGACCGTGCCCGGCCCGGCGCCGACGTCGACGACGCGGCGCGCCGTCGCCAGCGCCGGCGCCCAGGCCCGACACAGCCGGTGGTCGAGGTCGCCGAAGCCCGGCCGCTCGACCCGGGCGTAGCGCCGCGCGCTGCCGCCGGTGAAGGGCCGGCGGTACAACCACGGATCCAGCCACGCGGCCCAGCGCACACCCCTACCATAGGAGAGTTGCGCGCCGGCGGGGCGGCGGTGGTACCGTCCGCGTCGGGTGACGGGGCGGCTGGACCGCCCGCGCCTCGAGGGAGCCCCCATGCGCAGTACAGCTTCGTTCGCCTTCCTGTTCGTGACGCTCGTGGCGTGCGGTGGTGACGACGGCGGCACCGGCATCGCCGACGAATGCAACCCGCTCGGCGGCCGCACCTGCCTCCTGCCGTGGCCGTCTTCGGCGTTCCTGACCACCGACCTCTCGACCCGCACCGGCTTCCGCCTCGATCTCGACGTGGCCGCGATGCCGGTCAACGTCGACGGGCTGCCCATCGACCCGGCCTACTACAACCGCTTCGACGGCTTCGCGCCGTCGGGCCCCATCGTGGTCGCCTTCCCGGGCGGGGTCTCGGGCGACAACCTGCCCCACCCCGATCGACCCGACGAGTCGCTGGCCGCGACCTCGCCCATCATCCTCCTCGACCTCGACCGCAACCTGCGGGTGCCGTTCTTCGCCGAGATCGACCAGAACGTCCGCGAGGTCGCCGATCGGACGCTGATCATCCGCCCGCTCGTCCGGCTCCAGCCCGGCACGCGCCACGCCGTGGCCCTGCGCCGCACGCTCCGGGCCGCCGACGGCACCGAGCTGCCGTCGCCCGACGCCTTCGCCGCCGTGCGCGACGGGCGCGCGGTCAGCCACCCGCGCCTCGACGTCGCGAGCTTCGAGAGCCTCTTCTCCGCGCTGGAGGTCGTCGCCGGCGTGCCGCGGAGCGAGCTGGTCCTGGCCTGGGACTTCCGCACCGCCTCCGACGAGTTCCTCACCTCCGACCTGCTCACGATGCGCGACGCCGCCCTGCCGCTCATCGGCACCGCCGGCGCCAACCTGACCTTCACCACCAGCCCGTTCCAGGCCAACACCCAGCTGGTGTGGAAGGCGTTCTCGGGCACCTTCACCTCGCCCGACTTCCTCACCGCCGGCGAGGCGGTCGAGTCGGTGCTGCGCCGCGACGCCAGCGGCCGCCCGATGGCCCAGGGCATGCGCGACGCCAACTACGCGGTGCTGGTCCCGCGCTGCGCCGAGACCGCGACCCTGCCGATCCCGACGATCGTGTTCGGGCACGGCCTGTTCGGCAGCGGCGCCGACTACCTCGACGATGGCTTCCTGCAGCGGGTCGCCGACCAGTTCTGCTTCAACGTGGTCGCCGGTGACTTCATCGGCCTGACCATGCGCCAGATCAACGTCGCCGCCCTGGCCGCCAACGACCTCAACAAGGCCGGCGGCATCACCCAGAAGCTCGCGCAGTCGGTGATCGACTTCATCGCGCTCGAGCACCTGGTGCGGGGGCCGATGCGCCAGCACGCCGAGTTCCAGCGCGGCGGCGAGGCGATCATCGATCCCGACCGGGTCTACTACCTGGGCGGCTCGCTGGGCGGGATCATGGGCAACGTCTTCATGGCCTACGACCCGCACATCACCCGCGGGGCGCTGGGCGTGCCCGGCGGCGCCTGGACGATGCTGTTCGAGCGCTCGATCGCGTGGAGCGCGCTCAAGGGCGCGGCCCAGGGCAGCTACACCGATCCCCTCGAGTACCAGCAGCTCATCGCCTTCCTCGGCATGCACTTCGAGCCCTACGACGCCGTCACCACCGCCCGCCGGGTGGTCAACGATCCGATGCCGGGGACGCCGGCCAAGCAGATCCTCATGTACGAGGCGATCGGGGACTGCCTGGTCAACAACTACTCGACCGAGACCGTGGCCCGGACGATGGGCATCGGGCTCATCACCCCGTCGGTGAAGACGGTGTGGGGCCTGGAGGGCTCGAGCGGGCCCTTGACCAGCGGGCTCGCGGTCTTCGACGAGCAGCCGACGCCGCTGCCGCCGGCCACCACCAACAACCAGCCCGCGACCGACAACGGCACGCACTCGGGGGTCAACCGGCGTCAGGCCGTGCTCGACATGGTGCGGGCGTTCGTGCTCGATGGCACCATCACCCAGACCTGCAAGCAGGGCGACACGCCGGCGCCGTGCGACTGCACGACCGGGGCCTGCGGCAACCGGATCTGAGCCCTCACCGGCCGGACGTCGCCCTCCCCGTACCTCACCGCCCGCGACTGGAAGGAAGCTCGATGACCCTCACCCGCAAGCAGTTCCTGGCCGCGCTCGGCACCGGCGCGGCGTTCGGTGCCCTGGCCGCGTGCGGCGGCGACGATGGCGACGACGGCGGCGGCGTCGACGCCCCGCCGGCCGCCTGTGCCCTCAACGAGAACATCGGCTCGAACCACGGTCACGTCCTGACCGTGTCGGCGGCCGACGTCCAGGCCGGCACCGAGCGCACCTACGACATCCAGGGCTCGTCGATCCACGGCCACAGCGTCACCCTGACCGCCACCCACTTCGCGATGCTGGCCCAGAACCAGACGGTGAGCGTCACCTCGACCTCGGGCAGCGGGCACAGCCACACCGTCACGATCACCTGCTAGCGGCCCGGCCGGCGCGGCCCGGCGCGGCCCGGGTGCGCCGCCGCCGCGGTCAGCCGCCGAGGCGAGCCATGAGCTGGCGCGCCGCCGGCGAGCCGGGATCGATCGCCAGCGCCTCGCGCAGGTGCCAGCGCGCCGAGTCGGGATCGCGATCGGCGACGCACAGCAGCGCCAGCGCCAGGAGCGCGCGCGGCCACGGTCGGGTTCCGGAGGTGGCGCGCTCGGCGACGGCGCGCTCGCGGCGCGCGGTCGCGGCCGGCTCCCGCCCGCCGGCGACCTCGACCCGGTAGCGGGTCCAGGCCAGGCCGGCCTCGTACTCGGGGTGGCCGGGATGGTGGCGGGCGGCGGTCGCCATCTCGGACAGCGCGCGGTGGACGTCGCCAGCGGTGAGCGCCTGCTGGGCGCGGGCGTAGGCCTCGGCCGCGGCCTTGGCGGCGGCGCCGTCGATCGCCCACGCGGTCTCGGTCTGGTCCCACCGATCGCGCAGCCAGTCATTGTAGCGACCGCGGGCGGCGACGTCATGGAGGACCTTGCGGGCGCGCTCGATCTGATCCCACGCCGGCGCCACCAGCGGCGTGGCGTCGCCGAGGTCGAGGGCGTCGGTGCGGCGCGGGCCGTAGCGCCAGGCCAGGGCTCGGTAGGACAGCTCGAGATCCTCGACCTCGGCGAACGGCGTCACCTCGAGCACGTCGTAGAACGTGGCCCGGGCCAGCCGGGCGGTGCGGGCGCGGAGGTGGCCGCGCAGCTCGGTGAGCAACCGGCGCGCCGGGGTGGCGCGGTCGGGCGGCTCGGGCCCGAGGGTGACCGCGCCCAGGGCCGCCAGTACCCACACCAGGCGCGCCGCCGCCGGGGCCTCGAGCGGCCCGGCCCGCACCACCGTCTGCAGGGTCAGGGTGCCGTCCATGTGGGCGACCTGCTCGATCTCGGGCGGGATGAGGGCGCGGGCGGTGCGCAGCTCGTCGACGACCGCGGTCGCGGTGACGTAGTGCTGGCTGTGCCAGCGCAGGGCGGCGCGCGCCAGCTCGACGTCGAGGCCGCGGGCGGCGGCGACCAGCGCGACCTCGTCGGCCCCGGGCGGTAGGCCGACGGCGCGGCGGGCCAGGCCCGGGGTCAGGGCGGCGGTGAAGCGGAGGCGGGCGCTGTCGGCGAGGGCCCGGTCGAGCACCGCCGGCGGCGCGGTCGGCGGCACCAGCGTGACGCGGGCGGCGCCGGCGGCGCTGACCGCGTCGGCGGTCATGCCGATCGCGAGCAGGCCGGGCGCGGGATCGAGCGCGCGCCAGGCCGCGGCCAGCTCGACCAGCTTGCCGGCGACGCCGTCGGCGTCGAGCACGACCACGTCGGGCGGATCGGCGTCGACGCGCGCCGGGGTGGCGGCCGGATCCCAGCGCGTGTCGCGGCCCAGCCCCTCCAGGGCCTCCTGCAGGGGGATGCCCAGCCCGACGTCCGCGAAGGCGAGCAGGATCCGCACCGGCCCGCGATCGTACCGCCGGCCCCGGCGGCGGGCCAGTTCACCGCGCGTCGGTCCGCAGCGCGCCGGCCGCGGGACCGGCGGCGGCGCGGCGCGCGCCAGCGCGCCGCTCGCGGTCGAGGCGCCACAGGTACTCGTCGAAGTCGACCTGCATGGTGTGGCGGGGCGAGCGCACGTAGCGGCGGCGCAGCGCCACCTGCTCGCGGGCGATGGCGGCGTGCATCTCGGGCTCGGGCGGCAGCCGGTAGCGGCCGGTGGCGTACTCGGCCAGCCACTTCCCCTGGGCCTCGGCGATGGGCATGATCGCCCCCAGCGGCTGGCACAGCCCGACGAAGAACAGGTCGTCGACGCCGGGCTTCCAGCAGCGCAGGAACAGCGGCAGCTCGTTGGCGGGGGCGCTGGCCACCGCCGGGTCGAGGAAGGGGAAGGTGACGTTGTAGCCCGTGCACCAGATGATGGCGTCGACCGCCTCGCGACTGCCGTCGACGAACTCGACGTCGTCGCCGTCGAGGCGGCGGATGGCCGGCTTGATCGCGAGGTCGCCGCGGCCGAGGCGGGGGAAGAGGTCGCTCGAGATCGTGGGGTGGGCCTCGCCGATGGCGTGATCGGGCGCGGGCAGGCCGAGGCGGGTCGGATCGCCGACCGCGACCTTGAGCAGGGCCTGGGCCAGCGCCCGCCGGATCGGCCACGGGGTCCACGGCGGCAGGGCGAGGGTCTGATCGAGGGGCTTGCCGAACCAGTAGTGAGGGATGACGTGGCCGCCGCGGCGGACGCACAGCCACACCTTGCTCGCCGCGCCCTCCCGCGACAGCTCGCAGGCGATGTCCATCGCGCTGTTGCCGAAGCCGACCACCAGCACGCGCTTGCCGCGCAGGTCGTGGGGCTCGGTCGGATCGACGTAGCGGTGGGAGTGGAAGGCGACGCCGCCGAAGCGCCCCGGCGGCGGCGGGGTGGGGCCGCGTGGATCCCAGTGGTGGCCGCTGGCGACCGCGAGCAGGTCGGCGTCCTCGCGCCGACCGTCGTCGGTGTGGAGCGTCCAGCCGCCGCCAGGCCGGCGCTCGGCGCGGGTGACGCCGGTGCCGAAGCGGATCGCGGGTCGCAGCCCGAAGTGGTCGACGTAGGCCTCGAAGTAGCGGGCGATGAGGGTGTGGTGGGGGAAGTCCGGGTAGTCGCGCGGCATCGGGTAGTCGCGGTACTGCATGCGGTCGCGCGACGTGTTGATGTGGAGCGAGCGGTACGCCGACGACATGCCGTTGGCGTTCTTGAACACCCAGTTGCCGCCGACGCGGTCGCTCTTCTCGAAGACGACGTGGGGCACGCCGACGTCGGCGAGCGCCTTGGCCACCGGGATGCCGCTCGAGCCGGCGCCGATGATCGCCACCCGCGGCGCGCCCCGCGACCGGGGCGCGGTCACGCCGGCCTCGCCAGCTCGGCGGTGGCGCGGGCGAGGTCGGCGACCGCGGCCCGCGCGGCGTCGCAGGCCCCGGTCATCGTGAGGAAGCCGTGGACGAGCGAGGTGTGGACGCGGTGGTCGACGGCGGTGCCGCCGGCCCGCAGCCGGGCGGCGTAGGCCGCGCCCTCGTCGCGCAGCGGGTCGAAGCCGGCGGCGACGAGGAGGGTCGGGACCGCGGCGCCGAGCTCGGCGAGGTGGAGCGGCGAGGCGGCCTGCCACGCCCCCGGCGTCAGGTAGTGGTCGCGGAACCAGCGCATGAGGGCGGCGGTGAGCAGGAAGCCCGCGCCGTAGCGCTCGAAGCTGGGCTGGGCGTAGGTCCAGTCGACCAGGGGATAGACCAGGACCTGGGCGCGCGGGCGCGGCATCGCGCCGCTGCGCAGCCTGCCGTCGTGGGCGCGATCGCGGGTGGCGAGCTCGACCCAGGTCGCCAGGTAGCCGCCGAAGCTGTCGCCCGCGACCACCGCCCGCGCCGGATCGGCGCCCCAGCGGTGCGCGCGCAGGAGGGCCCACGGCCAGGCCGCGACCGCGTCGTCGACGGCGGCCGGGTGCGGGTGCTCGGGGCCGAGGCGGTACCCGACCGAGGCCACCGCGCAGCCGGACTGGTGGGCGTAGACCCGGCAGAAGCGATCGTGGCCGTCGATCGAGCCGATCACGCCGCCGCCGCCGTGGAAGTAGACGACGAGGCCGCCGGTGGCGGTGCGCGGGACGTAGACCCGCACCGGCAGGTCGCCGCCGGGGCCGGGCGCGGTCTCCTCGAAGATGCGCGCCATCACCACCAGGTCGGCGTCGAACCCGGTCATCGCCGTCTCGGCGACGCGCCGGGCGCGGGCGACGTCCATGGTCTCGAGGCGGGGCCCGACCCGGGACGCCACGCGCAGCGCGGCGGCGAGCGGGGGATCGAGCTGCTCGCCGGCGACCACGACGTCGCCGCCGGCGATCGCGCGCAGGACCGGGGCGGGCAGGCGGGTGGCGGCGCGGAGCACGCGCTGCTGCAGGCGAACGGCCGCGGACATCGGCGCAGTCTACCTCGCCGGCGCCGTCATTTCGGCGGGCGCGGACGCCGCAGGCGCTCGAGCGGCACCAGCTCGGGGCGCGGCGAGCGCGCGCGCCCGTCGAGCGCGGTCGCGCCGCAGGCCAGGCACGCGCCGTTGAGCACGATCTCGTGCACGCAGTCGCCGCAGGCCACGCACACGCCCTCGACGCGCGCCGGGTGATCGCAGCGCGCGGCGTCGCCGGCGACGTCGGCGTCGCCCCGGCCACCCTCCGCGCCGCGGCGGTCGGGGGCGGTCACGGCGCCAGGTCGGTCCACAGCATGCCGAGGTCGAGCTCGATCGCGTCGAAGGGCTCGGCGCGGATCCGCGCGCTGTCGGCGTGGACGCCGACGGTCAGCCAGCTCGGTCCAGCGCGGCGCATCACCTCGAGCGTCCGGGTCGCGGGGTTCACGAGCCAGGCGTGCCCGACCTCGGCCCAGGCGTAGATCCCGAGCTTCGACGCCCGGTCGACCTTCTCGGTGGAGGGCGACCGCACCACGCAGATCCAGTCGGGCGCGAGGTCGAAGTAGGCCACGTCGGGCACCGCGGGCATGCGTTCGCGACGCCAGCCCGCGAGGTCGGCGACGAGCACGTCCTCGCCGAGGTGCAGCTCGGGCTCGTCGAGCAGGATCCAGCCGCCCGGACCGCCGCGTCCGCGTCGGAAGGGGGGCCCGAGCTCCTCGCCCAGCACCGAGGCCACGAGGGCGTGGGGACCGGCCGGGCGCGGCGTGACCCGCAGCTCGCCGCCCACGATCTCCGCCACCCGGTGGCGCGGCGCGGCCAGGACGTCGTCGTAGGTGGCGCGGCGCGGCAGCGGGGCGGCCATCCGCGGAGGATAGCGCGTCAGCGCAGCTTGCCGAGCAGGTCCTTGGCGCGGGCGACGGCGCCGGAGCCGTAGAGCTGCTTGATCATGCCGCGCACCCGGTCGGCGGCGTTCCTGGGCTGGCGGAAGCTGAGCATGTTGACCGGCAGGCTGAAGACCTGCTCGGCGGTGGCCTTGGTGCGCGCGAACTCGCGGATGCCCTGGTCGCCGTGGATGCGGCCGAAGCCCGACTCGCCGACGCCGCCGAAGGGCAGGCTGGTGATGGCCGAGTACGCCAGCACCGAGTTCACCGAGGTCATGCCGGCGCGGATGCGATCGGCCACCGCCCGCGCTTGTTTGCCGAAGACCGCCGAGCCCAGGCCGAAGGTGGTCTCGTTGGCGCGCCGCACCGCCTCCTCGGTCGAGGCGACCTTCATGATCGGGATGACCGGCCCGAAGGTCTCCTCCTGCACCACCTTCATGTCGTCGGTGACGTCGACCAGCACCGTGGGCTGGATGAAGTTGCCGGTGATGGCGTCGGGGCCGCCGGTCAGGGCGCGGGCGCCGCGGCGCACCGCGTCCTCGAGGTGGTCCTTCACGATCGCCACCTGCTGGGCGCTGGTCATGGCGCCGAGGTGGCCGTCGTCGCCGCCGACCTTGACCTTGCTGACCTCGTTCACCACCCGGTCGACGAAGCGATCGTAGAGCGGCTCGGCGACGTAGATGCGCTCGATCGAGATGCAGGCCTGGCCGGTGTTGGTGAGCGCGCCGAACACCGCGGCCTCGGCGGCGGCGTCGACGTCGGCGTCCTCGGCGACGATCATCGGGTCCTTGCCGCCCAGCTCCATCAGCACCGGGGTCAAGGTCTCGGCGCACGCCGCCATGACCTTCTTGCCGGTGGCGGTCGAGCCGGTGAAGGCCAGCTTGTCGACGCCGGCCTTGCACAGGGCGGCGCCGGTGGGGCCGGCGCCGGTCACGACCTGCAGCACGTCGGGGATCGAGAGCGCGCGCGCCGCCAGCTCGACGAGCTTGACGCCGACTAGCGGCGTCAGCTCCGACGGCTTGAACACCACGGCGTTGCCGGCGGCGAGCGCGTACGCGATCGAGCCCATGGGCGTGAAGATGGGGTAGTTCCACGGCCCGATCACGCCGACCACACCCAGCGGGTGATAGCTGACGGTGGCGCGGAAGTTGGCCATGAGCCCGGCCGACACCTTCTCCGGCCGCAGCGCGCGGGCCGCGCGGTGGGCGGCGTGGTCGAGGTGCGACAGCGCCATGAAGACCTCGACCAGGGCGTCGAGGCGCGGCTTGCCGTTCTCGCGGTGGATGAGGTCGGCCAGCTCGTCGGCGGCCTCGGCCACGGCCTGCCGCCAGCGCACGAGCTCGCCCTCGCGCTCGCGGTACGACAGCGCGCTCCACGCGGCGGCGGCGGCGCGGGCGCGGGCGACCGCCGCGGTCACCTCGGCCGCGGAGCACACCGGCACCTCGCCCAGCACCTCGCCGGTGGCGGGCGCCGTGCTCTTCAGGGTGTCGGCGCGCGGCGGCGTGGGCGGGGTCGGCCCCGACGGGGGAACGGTGGTGACGGCCATGGGATCCTCCTGGCGCCGACCGTACCCGAAATCCCGTCGCCGCGAGGGCGCCGAAAACCGCGAAGCCGGCCTCGCGGCCGGCTCCGAGCGATGTTCAGCGAGGGCGCGGCGATCGCTCGCCGGCGCTCACCTGGGGTCACTTGGTGGGGCGCATCGGCGCCTTGCCCGGGGGCGGGGGCGGGGGCGGCGCGCTCGCGCCGCCGCCCAGGCCGCCACCGGCCAGGGCGAGGATCGAGTTGATCTCGGCCTCGGTGAACTTGATGCCCATCTTGATCGCGGCCTTGTCGCTGGTGACCGAGAGCGACTTGGCGGCCGCGCCCAGCCCGAACTGGGTCATCATGCCGGTGGCCTGGCCGAGCTGCGCCTGCAGCATGCCGACGGCCTTGCGCGCGCCGTCCTCGCTGTCGGAGTCGATGCGGATCGACAGCGCGAGGTCGGCGGTGAAGTTGGCGCCGCCGGAGACGCTGTGGGCGACGATGCCCTCGCGGGCCATCTCCTTCTTGGTCTTGTCCGGCATCAGGACGGCGATCCACAGGTCGGCCGAGGTGTCGGTGACGGCCAGCGCGGCGCGCATGGCCTTGGCCTTGGCCGAGCCGGCCAGGCTCCTGGCCTTGGCCTTGCCCTGGGCCAGGTCGATCTGGGCCTTCATCTTGCCCTTGCGGGTGAAGAACAGGCGATCGCCGACGAACGCGGCGTCGGTGTCGTCCTTGGTCCAGATGTCGACGCCCTTGTACGCGGCCTTGCGGGCGCCGTCCATCTCGGCCAGCTTGCCCCGGGGCAGGCGGCCCTCGATGATGAGGACGAACGACTGGGCGTTGTCCATCTCGTCGAAGTCCTTCATGCCGCCGGCGGCGAGCGCGATGGTGTCGACGTCCTTCATCGGATCGATGCCGAGCTCGCCCAGCTTGGCCTGGGCGTCGGGCTGCATCGCCAGGAGCTTCTGGAAGCCCTTCTGGAGCAGCGTCGAGTCGCGCGAGTCGGCGACGTCGAACACCATCACCATCTGGGTGTCCTGGGCGAGCATCCCGTAGAGGTTGGTGCCGTCGCCGGCCAGGGCCGGAGCAGCGGTCGCGCACAGCGCGAGGCCGAGCGCAGACAGGGCGAGACGCGTCTTGATCATGGTTCCTCTTGGCGTGAGCCGTGGTGCGAGGGTCATCCTACTGGAGCAGGAGCCTCGAGGCCGAAGATCGACGGACGAGCCCCCCCAAGTATTCGCCGGCCTCCGTATACTCGAAGCGTGAGCCTGGCGCCACACTGGGTTGCGCTCGCCGGGGCGGCGCCCGCGCTGGCGGCGATGTGGTACTTCGACCGCCTCGACCGCGCCCGGCCGGAGCCGGCGGGGTTGCGGCGCAAGGTCGCGATCTTCGGAGCGCTTTCGGTCATCCCGGTGCTCCTGATCGCGGTCGTGGTCGGCGAGGTGGTGGGGGACGCCGCCCCCGTCGAGGGCACGCAGGCCGCGGCCTGGTACGCCGCGTTCGTCGGCGCCGCGATCCCCGAGGAGCTCTGCAAGATCGGGGTCGTCTACTGGCTGGTGTGGCGGCGGCCCGAGTTCGACGAGCGCATGGACGGCATCGTCTACGCCCCCCGCGCCGGGCTCGGCTTCGCGCTGGTCGAGAACGTCCTCTACCTGCTGGGCCAGGTCGATCTGACCGGGCTCATCGTCACCTGGATCCTGCGCGCGCTCCTGGCGGTGCCCGGCCACGCCCTGTGGACCGCCATGATGGGGTACCTGGCGGCGCGTCGCCGCTTCGACGGCCGCGGCCCCGGCATCGTCGGCGGCTTCCTGCTCGCCGTCTTCCTGCACGGCATCTACGACGTCGCGCTGTTCCTGCACGCGCCGCTCACCGCCGAGGGGCAGCCGGCGCTGGCCAACGCGCTCCTGGTGGTGCCGGTCGCCACCATCATCCTGTCGTGGGTCATCGTCAAGCGCATGGCGCGCACGGCGCTCGTCCTCGACGACGCCGACGCGGTGCGGGCGCGGCGCGCGGCGCGTCCCTGACGGTCGCGCGGCGCGCCACGCCACGCGGCGCGCCTCCGGCCGCGTCCCTACTCGACGCGCTGGATGATGTGCATGCCGAACTGCGACTTGACCACGCCGCTCTCGCCGACCTCGAGCCGCAGGCCGAGGTCCTTGAACGGCTGCACCAGGTTGGCGGCCGGGGCGACGTCGTACGAGGTGCCGCTCGCCGCCGAGCCCGGGTCCTCGGACAGCTCCTTCATGAGCGCCTCGAACTTCTCGCCCTTCTTGATGCGGGCCAGGGTCTTCTTGACCAGGGCGTCGAGCTCGGGGCGGGTGCGCTTCTGGCCGCGCTCGTCGCCGGCGTTGAGCTCGCTCCAGCCGAGGAGGATGTGCTTGACCTTGGCGCTCTCGGTCACCGGGGCGCGGGCGAGGATGTCCGCCGACTCCAGCTTGTCCGGCGGCGGCGGCGGGATGCGCTTGATGACGTGCCAGCCGAACGGCGACACCACCATGCCGACCTCGTTCACCTCGAGGCGCAGCGCCAGATCCTTGAAGGTGGGGACCATCTGGCTGGTGGGCCCGACGTCGTAGGCGCGCCCGTTGTCCTTCGAGCCCGGATCCTCGGAGAACTCCTTCATGAGCCTGGCCATGTCCTCGCCGGCCCGGGCGCGGTCGAAGATCGCCTTGGCCTCGCGGTCGGCGGCGGCCTTGTCGCGGGCGGCCGCGCGCGGATCCTGGTCGGGGCGAGCGGCCGGCACGCCCTTCCAGCCGATGAGCACGTGCTGGACCTGGACCGTGCCGGTGCCCGGGGTGCGGGCGAGGATGTCGTTGGACGCCAGCGGGTCGGGCGGCGGCGGCGGCACCCGCAGCATCACGTGGTAGCCGAACTGGGTCTTGACGATGCCGGCCTCGCGCTCCCGGAGGCGGAGCGCCATCTGCTTGAACTCGGGCACGAACGGCGAGTCGGCCTTGACCGTGTAGGGCTCGCCGCGCAGCGAGCCCGGATCCTCGGAGTGCTCCTTGACCCGGGCGTCGATGGCGCCGGGGTCGGCGACCAGCTTGGCCAGGAGCTCCTTGGCCAGCTTGGCGGCGGCGGCGTTGTCGCGCCCCGCCGCCCGCGGGTCCATGCGCGGGCCGTAGACGCCCGCCAGATCGCTCCACCCGAGGAGGACGTGCTTGACGTCGGCCTCGGCGACGGTGTCGGTGCGGGCGAGGATGTCCTTGCTGTCGATGTCGGCGACCGGCCCGCCGCCGCCGGTCTTGCCGGCCGGGCCGCCGGTCTTGCCGCTGCCCGTGCCGGCGGCCTTGCCGTCGCCGGCCTTGTCGCCGGCCTTGTCGGACTTGTCGGCGCGCTGGCACCCGGCGGCGAGCAGGGTGACGGCGGCGAGGAGGAGGACACCACGGTGGGAGCGCATCGGGGGCGCATCCTAGCCCGGAGCCTGCGCGGGCGCCATCGGCTGGCCCGCGGGCGGTCGCGGCCGTCGGTCGCCGTCGGTCGCCGTCGGTCGCCGGCGGTCGTCGTCGGTCGCCGGTGGGGCG
>CAADGB010000537.1 GCA_900696455.1 uncultured delta proteobacterium | reverse complement strand
GGCTTCGTTGCCGGCTCCGGTCCTCGGGTCACATCCGGCGAGGATGCTCCCCTCCGGTCCTCGCCGTCGCCTCGCCAGCCGGGCGCCTCGACCGCGATCATCGCTCGCCTTCCCCATTCGCGGGCCCATACGGACGCCGCCCCGCGAAGTCACGTCGGGATCGGGCCCAAACATCGCGCGGGCGCCCGCCGCGGCTACCCGTCCGCGCCCGCCGCGGCGTACGCTGGCGGGGTGAGCCGGACGGCGCGCGCGATCGTCTTCGCCGGCGGGCTCGGGGTCGAGCTGCTGATCGCGCTGGCGTGGTGGTGGCGGCCGGAGCACGCCAGGCTGTGGGCGATCGCCGCCGGCGCCGTGATCGTGATCGCGGCGATCGTGGATCACGGTGCGCGCCGCTGACCACGGGCGTACCCTCGCGACCATGGGCGCGCGCACCTCGCTTTGGCCGCTGGCGATGGTCGCCGCGACGGCGGCGGCATGCGGCGGCGCGAGCGGCGGCGGGCCGGCCGACGCGCCGGCGATCGACGCCGTGCCCGTCGACGCCCCGCCGCCCGGGGAGCCGTGGTTCGACGAGGGGCTGCGGCGCGGCCGGATCGAGCTGGTCGAGCTGGTCGAGCAGGCCGGGCCCGTCGGCGGAGCGGCGCTGGCCCACGCGGTGTTCGCGCCCCAGCCGACGGCGATGCGGTTCGTGTTCTACGCGCGGGTGGCGGTCCGTCACTGGCAGCAGGAGACCCAGCGCGCCGGCTCGTGCCGCTTGCTGGTGCACCAGCCGGTGTTCTGCTCGGCGTGCGCCGGCATCTGCGTCGCGCCCGAGGTGTGCGAGCCGTACCCCGACTACGCCTCGGCCGGCGCGCTGACCTGGGACGGGCTGCGCGGCCCGCCGCTGACGCTCCAGCCCAACCCGTACTTCTACGCGTCGCAGGGGGCGCAGCTCCCGGTCGACGCGGTCGCCGACGATGCCACCGTCACCGTCACCGCGACCGGCGACCAGGTGCCGGCGTTCGTGGTGGCGGCGGGCGCGGTGGCGCCGCTGGCGCTGCCGGTCGCGCCGATCACCGACGACACGCTCCGCCTCGACGGCGGCGCCGACGTCACCCTGCGCTGGACCCCGGTCGACCCGCTCGATCCGACGCTGCGCGTCCGCGTCGCCATCAACGCCAACAACATGGGCCACGGCAACCCCTACGCCGCGGTGATCGAGTGCGACGCCGCCGACGTCGGCGCCCTCACGATCCCGGCCGCGATGATCGACGCCTTCCCGCCCACCGCCCGCCTCGAGGTCTGCGAGGGCAGCGACTGTCCGCGATCGACGATCACCCGCTACCGGCGGGGCGCGGTCGAGGTCGGCGGGGCGCCGGTCGACCTCGTCGTCGGCTCGCGCCTCGAGTTCTTCGTCGTCCGGCCGTGAGCGGCGGCGCGCCGGCGCACCGCCGCCGACCGCACCGCGGTTGCGCGCCGACCCGCGCCCGCCGCGGCTGTGCAACCCCGGGACACGGGGCCCGGCTCCGCAGGCGCGGGGGAGAGCCCCCGCACCCCTGCCGCGACGGCCGCCCGCGATCGCCGCGACGGCGGCCAGCGATCGCGGGGGTAGCCGCCGCCCGGCGGCGAGCGCCCTCACCTCGGTTGCAGCGTCGGCCCGGCCCGGCCCGTGCATCGGCGTCGGTCCATGCCCTCCCTCCCCCCGCTCAGCTCCCCCCTCGGCCTCGCCGCACTTTCGTTCGGGCTCCTCGCCGGCTGCCTCACCTCGGAGACCGGCGATCTGGCCCAGCGCAACGACGTCCATGGTGACGACGAGGACTGCTGCAAGATCGAAGGCAGCGCCATCGGCGAGGGCGGCGTCATCCTCCGCGTCGGCGGTGACGTCATCGTCTTCGAGGCGTGGACGCCCAAGGTCGGCTCGCCCGGCGAGTACGTCGGCTTCCGCCTGGGCGCCAGCGCCGCCGGCGTGTCGTACGTGGTCAAGGCCGGCACCGTCCGCCACGCCGGCAGCGGGACCACCTGGCAGCACCCCGGCGGCACCAGCGGCGCCGACGCGCCGGGCATCTCGTACGTCGACTTCTGTCCCGACGGCGAGCCGCCCGCCAACGGCGAGCCGCCGCCCATCCTCCGATCGTCCGCGCGACGGATCGCCGGCGCGACCGCTTGTCGGGTCACCAGCGGCCGGCGAGACTCGGCCCATGACGAGCACCACCGCCGGCGACGTGGTCTGGTACGAGCTCTTGACCACCGACCCCGACGGCGCGCGCGCGTTCTACCCGGACGTCGTCGGCTGGACGACCGAGCGCTGGGAGCAGGGCGACTACACGATGTGGGTCGGCGGCCAGGGGCCGCTCGGCGGCGTCACGCTCCTGCCCGAGGCCGCGCGGCAGATGGGCGCGCCCTCGTTCTGGCAGGCCAACATCCAGGTCGACGACGTCGACGCCGCGGTGGCGACGGTGAAGGAGCTGGGCGGGCGGGTGTTCCACGTCGAGACGGTGCCGACGATCGGGCGGCTGGCGGTCATCGCCGATCCCCAGGGCGCGGTGGTCGCGCTGTTCACGCCGGAGCGGGCCATGACGGCCCACGACCGGAGCCGGCCGGGCGAGTTCTCGTGGCACGAGCTCTACACCACCGATCACGAGGCGGCGCTGGCGTTCTACGGGCGGCTCGCCGGCTGGGAGCGCGTGGGCGAGCACGACCTGGGGCCGATGGGGACCTACCTGCTGTGGGGGCGCGGCGGCGAGCCGCTCGGCGGCATGATGACGATGGCCCCGGGGATGAAGGCTCCCGACGGCAGCGACCTGCCGCCGTCGTGGATGTACTACGTCACCACGGCGGATCTGGACGCGGCGCTGGCGCGGGCGACCGCCCGGGGCGCGCGCGTCCTCAACGGTCCGATGGAGGTGCCGGGCGGACAGCGCATCGTCCAGCTCCTCGATCCGCAGGGCGCCGCGTTCGCCCTGGTCACGGCTCACTCGCGATAGGTGTCGGCGATGCGTCGGGCGAGGGCGGCGAGCGGGATCGACCAGTCGCTGCTGCACAGCGAACCGAGGGCGGGCTCGGCGCCGGTGGGCGAGATGGCCTCGGCCAGCGCGTGCATGCGCGGGCTCGGCCAGGACTGCAGGCCCTCCTCGGGGCTGATCTCCGCGCACAGCGGCTGGAGCAGGAGCTGGCCGGGCGAGGCCTCGACCTGGACCGCCACCGGCGACACGGGCGGGACCAGGCCGCCGACGATCACGCGCTCGCGGCCGCCCTTGCGCGCCTCGAGGAACGCGAGGTAGTCGGCCACCGGGTGCAGGGGGCCGGCGGTCGCCGGCACGCAGCCGGTGCGCGGTCCGGGCCGGGTGGGGTCGGGCTGGTCGCAGCGCACGCCCTGGGAGAAGCAGCGGTAGGAGCTGAGCGGGCCGAACCGGGTCGCGCCCTGGCTGTACAGCGAGGGATCGGCCGACGAGCAGTCGTCCTCGTCGGTCAGGAAGACCACCGCGAGCAGGGCGTCGTCCCGCAGGAAGCCGTCGTTGCCGGGGACCGATCCGTCGAGGGCGCGCCGCATCGCCTCGAGCGGCTGCTCGAACGGGCAGCCCTGGTCGCCGACCATGACCATGCACGCGGCGGCGTCGGCCAGCGTGCCGGCGTAGTTGCCGTCCTCGCTGCGGGCGAACGCGCCGCCGGCGAGGCAGGCGGCCGGGCGCAGCTCGCCGCCGGCGGTCCCCGGGCACAGCACCCCGGGCGTGGTCGCGTCCTCGACCTCGGTCGAGATCACGCCGACGTGGACGCTGGGGAGGGAGCCCTCGGCGGCGGCCAGCGCGTCGAGGAAGTCGGCGACGTGCTCGCCGAGGCGGAGCTGCAGGGGCCCCATCGCCCGGCTGTCGTTGATGACGAAGAGGAGATCGATCCCCTGGAAGGTCTCGGGCCGGCTCCGATCATCCTCCGAGCCACAGCCGGCGAGGCCGGCGAGGCCGGCGACGACGAGACCGGCGATCCACGAGCGCATCCGTAGCATGGCTGCTGCTAGCACGTCGACGTCGGCCACGGCCACCGCCGGCGCGCAACGAATCCGGTTCGCGCGCAGCTTGCCGGATCGTGCCCGGCGGAGGGCGCGACGGTCCGGCCGCTGCCGCGACCGCGGTCAGGACGCGGGGACGCACACGCCGCCGGCCTCGACGTCGCAGCGCCGGCCCTGTGAGGCCCGCGGCGCGAGCCGGGGTCCTCGGGTGAGCCTTGTGGGTAGCGCGCGCCTCGCGTCATGCTCTGCCGCCGGCTTGCCCGGCGTGACGAGCTGACGAGCGACGTGCGACCAGCGATGACGAGCGGTGACGAGATCGTCCGTGGCGAGACCCTCGCCGCGCGCTTCGCCCGGGGCGAGCTCGACGAGGTCGTCGCCGGTCACCTGCGGGCGCCGGCGGTGCGCGACCTCGACCGCGCGGCGGTGATCGGCGCCTACGCCTGGAGCGGTCGGCTCGACGAGGCGCTGGCCCAGCACGAGGCGTTCCTGGCCGCCGCGTCGACGCCGACCTACCGCGACGTCGCCGGCTGCCACCTCGTCATCGGTCACTGCCACGCCGGCGAGCTGGGCGCGGCGCGCCGCCTGGCGCGCGAGCTGGCCGCCGCGCCGCCCGCCGACGGCGCCGCCGCCTACCGCCACCACGCGGCCGCGTTCGTCGCGTTCTTCCGCGGCCGGATGGGCCGCTGCGCGCGGCGATCGCGCCAGGCCCTGCGCGCGGCGGTCGGCGCCGGCGACGCGCTGGTCCAGCTCCTGGCCAACGACCTGCTCGCCCACGCCACGTTCCTGCGCGGCCACACCCGCGCCGCCCACCGCGTCCTCGCCCGCGCCATCCACCTGTCGGCCGAGCTCAACCTGACGGCGAACTACCTCAACCTGCTGGCGACCCGGGAGATCTTCGCGATCACCGCGGAGCCCGCCGACGCCGCGGCCGCCGGCCGCCTGGCCGCGCTCCTCGATCGCGACGGCGTCAGCTACGTCGCCCGGCGCCACGGCCACGCCGCGCTGGCGGTCGCCGCCTGCCTGCGCGGCGAGCTGGCGGCGGCGCGCGGCCACCTCGCCCTGGTCGCGGGCAGCGGCGGCGCCGTCGACGCCCGCACCCGGGTGCGCCTCCTCTGCGCGCGGGCCAGCCTGGGCGCGGCCCGCGGCGAGCGCGCGGCGGCGGCCGACACGTTCGCCCGCGCGCTGACCCTGGCGCTCCGCCACCGGCACGTCGACCTGGTGGCGGAGACCGCGTTCCTGCGCCGGCTGTGGCTGGGGGGCGCGCTCGTGCCGACCGCGCATCCAGTTATCCGAAAGTCGGACATCGCGCGCCTGCGGTGGGCCCGCGGCGAGGCGCCGGCCGCGACCGCGGCCATCGACGACGGGCTCCTGGTGTGGGCCAGCGCCGGGGCGGCGCCGGCGCGGGCGCGCGCGCTCGAGGCCGGGCTGCTCGGGCTGGCCGCCGCGGCGCTGCCCCCGGGCGAGGTCGTCGCGATCGGTGCCCCCGGCGCCGGCGGCCCCGGCGTCCTGGTCCGCGACCCGGCCGCGGTGGCGCTGGCCGCGGCGCCCTCCGACACCGCGCTCCGGCTCCTGCGCGCGCTGGCCGCCGGACCGCGCCGCAAGCCGCAGCTCGTCACGGCACTGTGGGGGCTGACCCGCTACCACCCGCACCTGCACGACGGCACGCTCTACACGGCGGTGTCGCGGCTGCGCCGGGCGCTGGGCCCGCACGGGGCGTGGCTCGAGACCACCGTGGACGGCTACCAGCTCCGCCCGGGGGTGACCGTGGTGACCGGGGACGCGCCGGTGGTCGGCGGCCCGCCCGCGGCCCGCTCGCGCACCCTCACCGACCGCCTGGTCGAGGTGGCGGCGGGCGGCGGCGTCACCTGCGCCGAGGCCGCCCGCGCGATCGGGGTCTCGCCGTCCACCGCCCTGCGCGCCCTGCGTGCCCTGGTGGCGGCGGGGGCGATCGTCCGGCTTGGCAGCGGCGCTGGCACCAGGTACGCTCGGGCTCGTGACGACGAGGTCCCTGGCTCCGGGGCTGATGGCGACGCTGCTCCTGGCGTCGGCGCCGGCGTGCTTCACCGAGGCGCCCGGCGGCGATGAGACGGCGCTGCCGCGCGCCGACGCGATCCTCGGCCTGTCCCTGGGCAGCGAGGGCGCGCCCGCCGAGGTGAGCGCCACGTACTGGGTGCCGGTCCCCGACGATCTCGCGGCCCACGCCACCTACGTCCTGACCGACGCCACCGCCGTCGTCGGGGCGGCGCTGACGGTGTCGTTCACCCTGCCCGAGGGCCTGCTCGGCTTCCCGGTCGCGGTCACGTTCCGCGGCACCGGGGGCGAGCGCGGCGAGATCGCCGTCACCGGCGGCGCCGGCTCGGGCACCTGCTGGCACGCCGACGTCCTCGAGTGCGAGCTGCGCTACTACCCGATCCACGCCGATCTCGACGCGGTGCGCGCCTACTGGCAGGCGCGCGGCGACGCCGCGGCCTCGATCGACGCCCGGGTCGCCGTCGCCAGCCTGTTCGACGACGATCCCCTCGGCATCGTCCGCATCCGCGCGCGCTGAGCCCGTCAAGGCCGACAGCCGCGGCCCCGCGTGAGCTCAGGCGCAGGCCACGATCACGACGTGGGTGTGGCCCGCGCTGGTCGAGGTGACCTGGACGCTCTGGCCCTGGGCGAGCAGGGCGAAGTGGCTGGCGGTGAGGGTGACGGCGTGGGCGTGCGCGCTCGCGCCCTGGATGTCGTAGGTGCGCTCGGCGCCGGCCTGGACGTGGGCGGCCGGCACGGTCAGCGCGTGGCCGTGGTTGGTGCCGATCGTGACCACCGTGCCGTCCTGGAGGCAGCTCGCCGCCGCGTCGCCGCCGCCGCCGTCGGTCGGGTCGCCGCCATCGCCACCGGCGGCGTCGAGCGCGCCGCTGGCGTCGGTGGCCGCGGCGTCTGCGGTCGCGGCGGCGTCGGTCGCCGCCGGATCGTCGTCGCCGCCGCAGGCGACGGCGGTGGTGGCGGCGAGGCCGGCCAGGGCGAGGTGCAGGAACTCGGCGCGGGTGATCGAGGAGGTGCGCATGGCCCGGGCGTAGCGCGGCCCGCTCGTCACGCCCTGACCGCGCCTGGCGGGAGTGACGAGGGAGGCCGCGGCCGCTGGCCTCGATCACGGCGAGAGCGTGAAGCGGAGCTCGGGCGTCACGCTGGGCGTCGCGGTGCGATTGAACGCGGCGGCGGTGGCGTAGACCGCGATCGTCCGCAGGGTCGTGCCGCTCGGACACAGGTAGCGGAACGAGCTGGCGGTGAGATCGACGCCGGCACCGAAGGACGCCGGCACCCGCGCGCCGGGCGTGATCGTCGGTGGCACCGCCGGGTCGTACTCGCGGAAGTAGATGCGTCGCAGCGCGGTCGAGCCGTCGGCGGCGCGGCAGAGCACCTCGGCCTCGTAGTCGATCTGCACGGTCGTCAGGCCCTGGGGGTCGTGGCCGTCGGCGCGCAACCGCAGCAGGCCGCCGTGGACCACGATGGGGTCGAAGGTCGTGAAGTCACCTGGCTGGACCTCCCAGGTCCGGGTGTCGTCGGTGGCGCGCAGCACGACCGACGGGCGGGTCGTGTCCGAGGTCGGCGCGGTCACGCAGGCGTCGGGCGCGAACAGCCGGAGCTCGTCGCCCGTGTGACACGCGGCGCCGGCCGCCGCGAAGTCCGTGCCGCTGGCGATCTCGTCGCCCAGGCAGGCCATGCCGTCGGCATCGAAGGTCTTGAGCACGAGCCATCCCTCGTGCTGCAGCTCGCGCACCTGGAACCGGCCGGTGCCGGGGGTGGCGCACGGGGCACCGGGAGACACCCAGTAGCGATTGCCGACCAGCGGGACCGTGGTCGACCAGCCGTAGATGCGCTGGTCGCGACCGATCGCGGACGTCCCGCTGCGGAAGGACCGCACGAGCTCCCACGCGCCGCGCTGGTAGTTCCACGCCCGAAGCTCGAGGACGTTCGAGGCCGCCGACGCGTACCCGGACAGGGCGAGCGCGGTGTGGCGCGAGCCGACCGTGCTGTCGTCGGTGGGAGCGATCACACAGGCGCCGAGCGCGGCGCCGAGCACGGCGATCGGGGCGTGAGCGAAGCCCTGGCGGTGGAGCGTCATGCAGGGATGACGCGCGGGGCCCCGGATCTTCCCGCTCCAATCAGCGCCGGGGGCGAGCGCGGCGAGTCCCGAGCGCACGGGAGTGACCGGCACGTGACGGCAAGTCACGAGAGGGCCTGGCGTCGTGTGGCGGGACATCGGCGGGGGGCTTGAAGTGGCGCGAGCCACCCGCCTAGGGTGAACGCATGGGACTCCTCGACGCGATCCTCGGGCTCTTCGGCGGCCCGGCCAAGGTGGACTACGGCAAGATCAACCCCGACGACGTGGAGGCGTACTGGCGCGTCGACCACGACGTCGATCAGGGCGAGCGGGCCGGCCCGGCCGAGCTGGCGCAGGCGCTGGCGACGTGGGGCCTCAAGGACATGGCCCACTGGGAGAAGGTGAAGGAGGCGCTCGCCGTCCGCCACAACGGCAACCCCGAGTTCGCGATGGCCGCCAGCCGCGTGCAGTACCAGGCGCAGATGGCGAGCGTCTCGAGCTCGTACCAGATGCCGCCCGAGTACGCGACACCGCCCCACGGCATCACCCTCGATCGCTACGCCGCGATCAACGCGCGGCTCCAGCTCGGCCACCCTCAGGCCGCCGTGCTCGCCGACTTCCAGCTCGACGCCGGCCGCTGGGCGGAGGTCGACGGCACCTGGAAGTGGCGGATGGGGCCGCAGGCCGACGCGATGGCCGCCAACATCCTGAGCTCGACGTACTTCGGCATGCACCAGCAGGCGATGGCCGCGTACGGGAGGCGGTGATGGTGGTCCCGGCGGGCTTCCCGTCGTTCCCGTGCCCGCAGTGCGGCGGCGCGCTGCCGGCGACGATGGCGGCGGGCATGGTCGTCCCCTGCCCGCGGTGCCAGCAGCAGATCGTCGTGCCGGCGGGCGGCGGCCCGAGCGCCGCCCAGGCCGCCGCCTACCAGGCGTGGGCGCTGCAGCACGGCAACACCGCCGCCGCCATGCACGACCAGCAGGCGCGGGCGCAGGTGCCGGGCGCCGGCCCCAGCCTGTTCGCGTCGACGGCGTCGGTGGTCGTGGTCGAGGACGGCGCCGGCGGCCTGGTCGCGGTCGGCGCCCAGGTCGGCGGCGACGGCCGCTGGCACGTCCGCGGCGTCGATCCGGGCTCGCGGCAGGTGAGGTGGGAGGCGATGCACGGCAGCCACTTCCAGACCTGCCCCGAGGTGCGCTCGATGTGCGGCCGCGGTGGCCGCATCTACGTCGCCCACCAGGGCGTCCTGACCGCGATCGACGGCCCGACCGGCCGCGGCCTGTGGCAGGCCAGGCTGAGCGCGCGCATCGCCGTCGACGTCGACGGCGCCGCGCTGGCCGGCGACGAGACCGACCTGCGCGAGGTCCTGACCGCGCACGGCGGCGTGGTCGTGGTCACGACCGAGGACGACGTCCTGTCGGCGTTCGACCGCGACTCCGGCCAGGCGCTGTGGCAGCGGCGGTGTGAGGGTCACCCGCAGACCGACGGCCGCGCCCTGTTCGTGTGCGCCGAGTGGCACCAGTACGAGCTGCTCGATCCGCGCAGCGGCCAGGCGGTGGCCCGCTTCGAGGCCAGCGACGGCGTGCTCGTGCCCGGCGCGCTGGTGCTGGCGGTCAGCGATCGCGGGCCCGATGACCAGGACGGCGTGGCGCTGGTCGATCTCGCCACCGGTCAGGAGCGGTGGTTCGTCGCCGCCGAGTCGGTCGACCTCGATCAGGGCGTGGCGATCGTGGGCGGCGAGGTGCTGGTGCCCATCAACGGCAGCGCCGGCACCGAGATCCTGCCGGTGGCGCCGACCGGCGCCGCGCCGAAGAAGGGCTTCTTCGCCCGCCTCTTCGGCGGCGGCGGCGGCGCCGGCACCCGGTCGCTGCCGTGGTCCAAGCACAACGTCTCGGCGCTCTGGGGGCACGGCGACGCCATCGTGATCGACGCCAAGGACTGGGACGGCCACCGCCGCATCGCCGTGGTCGAGCCGCGGTCGATGACCGTGCGCCACGACAGCGGGATCATCGCCGACGGCGTGGCGCCCGGCGTGCGGCTGGGGCCGGGCGGCCAGGTCGCCTACGCCTTCGGCGAGTCCAACGGGCCCAAGACCCTGCGCCTGGTCGACGTCGCCAGCGGCGGCGTGCGCTGGGAGCGCCAGCTCGACGATCTCGACGAGGTGGCGTTCCGCGCCGGCCAGCTCGTGCTGCGCACCGACGGCGCGCCGGTCGAGCTCGTCGATCCGGCCAGCGGTCAGACCCGCGTGACGTTCTGAGCGTCCGCGCGGGCCGTCGTGGCGGCGGCCTCAGCCGGCGGCGATGACGTTGCAGTCGAGCTTGGACCAGTCGGGCGCCTTGGCCTTGGCCTCGACCTCCGGCAGCCGGCACTCGACGGTGACGAGGGCGGCGCCGCCGCCGGCCTCGAAGTGGATGGTCCACGAGCGGACCCCGTCCCGGGTCTTCTGCGCCTGGGAGAACTTCTTGAAGTCGGCGAGGACCACGCGCGACATGTCGAGGACGGCGCCGGGGTGGCGGGTGATGGCCGCCTCGATCGGCGCCTTGAGCTTGACCCGCTTGCGCAGCGCCTTCTCCTGGGCGTCGAGCGCGCGCACGCAGGCGCGATCCTCGCTCTTGATGTCGGCGTCGGCGTCCGAGCCGGTGTACCAGCCGCCGTCGCGCTGGAAGAGGTAGGTCAGCTCGGGCGACTTGAAGATCTTGCCGTTCATGGCGTACGGCACGTTGCGCAGGGCGCGGGCCACGATCGGCGAGCCGATGTCGCTGACCTTGCACCCGCCGTCGCGGAGCTCGAGGTAGGCGGCGCGGACGCTGGTGGGATCGGCGTGGGCCGCGCCGGGCGCCGCCAGCAGCACACCCGCACACATGGTGAGGAGGACCGGAGCCTGTCTCATCGTCGGACTATACGGCGGGCGCGCCGCGGAATTCACGCGGCGCGGTTCGCTCCGTCGGGGCGCGATCGGGTAGCGTGACGCCATGCGCCTCACGATCGGTTCGTCCATCGCGCTCGCCGCGCTCGCCGCGCTCGCCGCACTCGTCGTCCTCGCCGCCTGTGGCGGCGGCTCGGCGCCCCCACCGGCCGCCCCCGAGGCGCCGAGCAAGTGCCAGGTCGATCCGGCGCTGGCCGAGACCCGCCAGCCCAAGCCCAAGGAGGAGGGCTGCAGCGACACCCGGGGGCGGGTCGACGCCTGCAACGGCGGCGACGCCGGTGCCTGCTACCAGGCGGCGATCTGCATCAAGCTGCAGGAGCTGGGCGTGGAGATGAGCGCCGAGGAGCGCGCCGAGTACCAGACCGCGATCCTGGCCGGCCTGCGCGAGGCGTGCGATTCCGGCATCGCCGAGGCCTGCACGATGCGCGTCGGCATGCAGATGATGAACAACGAGCCGCTGCCTGCCGACGGCTGCGTCGACATCATCCGCGGCTGCAACCTCGGCGACGAGGACGGCTGCTTCGCCTGCCGCTTCAACTGCGAGTGATCGCGGGCGCCGCCGGGCGAGGGCGAGCGCGCTAGACTGGCCGCCGTGCCGAGCTGCTGCGTGTGTGGCGCCGAGCCGGCGCCGGTGGCCGAGACCGCGCGGGTGCGCTCCAACGTGCGCGCCCACCGCGACCAGGCGTTCGCGGTGTGGCGCTGCGGCGCGTGCCGCTCGATCCACGCCGCCGACGAGGTCGACCTCGATCACTACTACCGCGACTACCCGTTCCAGCGGGCGCAGCCGTCGCGCGTGCTGCGCCACTTCCACGGCCGGCTGGGGCAGCGGCTGCGCCGGGCGGGCGCCGCCGCCGACGCCCGCGTCCTCGACTACGGCTGCGGCAGCGGGCTCCTGGTCGACGAGCTGCGCCGCCGCGGCGCCGACGCCCACGGCTACGATCGCTACACGCCGGGGTTCGCCGACGAGGCGGCGCTCGCCCGCACCTACGACGTCGTGCTCGCCCAGGACGTGATCGAGCACGTGGCCGCGCCGCGCGCGCTCCTGGCCACGCTCGAGGGCCTGGGCCGGCCGGGCGGCCTGATCGCGATCGGCACGCCCGACGCCGCCGCCCTCGACCTCGGCGAGCCGGAGCGGTTCGTCCATTCACTCCACCAGCCCTACCACCGTCACATCCTGAGCGGCGCCGCGCTGCGCGCGGCGGCGGCGGCGCGCGGCTGGCGGCTGGTGCGCTGGTACCACACGACCTACGCCAGCTCGTGGGTGCCGACGCTCAACCAGCCCTACCTGCAACGCTACCTGCGCGCCGTCGACGACACCCTCGACGTCGCGTTCGACCCGCCGCAGGTCCGCCTCGCGATGTTCGCGCCGGGGGCGCTCCTCGACGCCGCGATCGGGCACTGGCGCAGTCCCCCCACCGACGTGATGGGAGTCTTCCAGCTCCAACCGTCTGAAATCGCTTCTGTAACATAGAAAGTAGAAAGTCGCACGTCCGGCTTGCAAAGAGCTCCGCGCGGGCATCAGATGCCGCCCATGCGGAAGCCCCCGACGCTCGCGCTCGCCCTCGTCGCCGTTCCACTCCTCGCCGCGTCCGACGCCGCCGCCGGCGCGCCCTCGTGTCCACCGCTGTGGACCCACGGCGTGCTCGAGCTGCCGTGGCGCCCCGCGTTCATGCGCGTCGATCGCTACGACGACGGTGACGGCCTCACCGTGTCGAGCTTCTACAACGCGTATCGCAATCCGCAGCCCGGGCCGCCGTTCATCACCTACGCCCGCGATCGGGTGGCGCGCATCCCCGGCCTGGCCGGGGTCGATCCGGCCACCTTCGACGCCGCCACCGACGTCGAGGAGCTGACCGATCGCGAGCTGGGGCCGGGCGGGCTCGGCGGACGCACGGTCTGGCCGAACGAGGCGGCGCGCGCGCCCGACGGCGCCTTCCCGTTCGAGGCCGTGGTCGTCCCCCAGGGCTTCCACCCCGCGATCGCGCCCGGCCGGCTGACCGCGATCGACGTCGCGACCGGCGACGAGTACGTCATCCACCAGAGCACGCAGGCGGCGAGCGGCTTCACCTTCCCCGGCGATCCGGCCAACTCGCCGCGCTTCTACCACCGCGCGCTGTTCCACGACATGGACGGCGACGGGCTCCTCGACATCGTGACCGCGCGCAGCGGCTTCCGGGTGTTCCCGTCGGTCTACCCGCCGTTCGCCGAGCTGGTCTACTTCGTCAACCCCGGCGCCGCCCTCGATCCGGCGACGCCGTGGCGCGAGGTCGTGCTGTGGGGCGGACCGCCGGCGGGCTTCATGGGGCCCGACATCCACCTCGCGATGCACGACTTCGAGGGCGACGGCGTCCCCGAGATCGTGGCCACCCACTTCTTCACCGGCGCGCCGTCGGGGCCGGGCCAGCCGCCGCCCCAGCACGGCACCGTCGCGCTCTACGGCGCGCCCGCCGGTGGGACCTGGGCCGACGTCGACGCGTCGCGGTTCCGCCTGCCGCGGGTCGCGGTGCTGTCCGCCGATCAGGGCTTCCCGTTCGACGCCCAGCCCGTGGACCTCGACCACGACGGCACGGTCGACCTGCTGGTCACCAACCACCAGCCCGACAACTGCACGCCGGCGACCTCGAGCGCGGTCCCGGGGCGGGTCTACGCGCTCACCCCGCCACGGGGCGACGTGTTCACGCGGCCGTGGACGCGGCGCACGCTCCTCGACGAGATCCGGCCCAACCCGTCGCTGCCCGGCGCCTCGTCGCCCGGCCGCCTCGCCCCCGGCAAGGCCCACGTGTTCTGGCCGAGGCGCCTGTTCGCCGGCCTGTCGCGGCCGTGGATCGTCGTCGGCGGTGACGAGGCCGGCAAGGTCTGGGTGCTGCGACCGACCTCGCTCGTCCGCGGCTGGGGCTACGAGGTGTCGGTGATCTTCGACCTCAACGACTTCTACGGCGAGGGCACGACCCAGACCCCGCGCCCGCCCGGCGTGGTCTTCTCGACGATCGGCGAGGTCGCGGTCCGCTACGATCGCCGCGGCTGGCTCGGGTTCGCCGAGCTGTACATCCCGGCGTTCGAGGCCCACGACATCCACGTGATGTCGATGCGGCCGGGTCACGGCGGCCGACGGCTGGTGTGCCCGACGGCGGCGCCGGTCACCTGCCCCGGGACCTGACCGGCGCCGAGGCGCGGCCGGGGCGATCGCCCTCGCGCACGCCGCGTTGCGATTCGCGACGCCGGCCTCCGATCGCGTCCACCCCGGCGACGCGGCGGCCCGCTGGCGGCGCGCGGTGGCGACCGCCGGCGCCGCGATGGCCACCCCCGCGGCTGGTACGCGGTGTGCTGGTCCCTGCAGGCATGTCCTCGCCGAAGAAGCCTCAGGGTCGCCGGGCCCGCGCCAGCAGCGCGCCGCCCGTGCTCGCGGTGGTCCCCGCGCCGGTCGCCGAGCCGGCGCCCGAGCCGATCGACGGTGAGGCCGGCGGCGGCGCCACGGCCGGGGCCGCGGTCGACGGCGCCGACGTCGCGCGGCGCGACGAGGTCCGGCGCGAGGCCTACCTCCTCGCCGAGCGTCGCGGCTTCGCGCCCGGCGGCGAGGTCGACGACTGGCTCGAGGCCGAGCGCCTCGTCGCCGCGCGCCTCGACGGCGAGGCCTGACGCCGGGCGCGGCGGCCGCGCCGGACCCCGGCGCTGGAGGTCGATCCGGGGCGCCCCCGGGGGTACCCTGGCCGCGATGGAACCCTCGTTCTGGATCGAGCGCTGGGCGGAGGGGCGGATCGGCTTCCACGAGGGCCGGCCCAACGCCTACCTCGAGCGGCACGTCGAGCGGCTGGGCGTGGCGCGCCGGGTGCTGGTGCCCCTGTGCGGCAAGGCGGTCGACCTCGCGTACCTGGCGAGCCGCGGCCACGAGGTCGTCGGCGTCGAGCTGGTCGAGGACGCGGTGCGCGCGTTCTTCGACGAGCAGGGCGTGACGCCGACGGTGCAGCGGCGGGGCGAGCTCACCGAGTACGCCGCCGGCGCGCTGCGCGTGCTCGCCGGCGACTTCTTCGCCACCGACCCCGGCCTCCTCGGTCCGCTCGACGCCTGGTACGACCGGGCGGCGCTCATCGCCCTGCCGCCCGACCTGCGCGCGCGCTACGTCGCCCACCTCGACGACCTGCTGGCGCCGGGCGCGCCCGGGCTCCTCGTCACCCTCGAGTACCCGCCGGGGGCGATCGAGGGCCCACCGTTCGCCGTCCTCGCCGACGAGGTGCGCGCGCTCCACGCCGGGCACGCCGTCGACGAGCTCGCCGTCGGCGCCGCCGAGCTGCCGCGGGCCCCCGCCGGCACCGAGGCCCGCGAGCGCTGCTTCCTGATCACCCGGGCGTGACCGACGCGACCCGGTCGGGTCGGCGCCGTCAGGCGCGAGCGTGCAGCGCCGCCCACAGCGCGGCGGCGTCGAGACCGGGCGAGCCCGGGCCGGCGCGCTCCGCGGCGTGGACCAGCTCGACGATGCGGCGGTTGAGCGGCGCCGCGACGCCGGTCCGCTCACCGAGGCGGACGATCTCGCCGTTGAGGTAGTCGACCTCGGTCGGACGGCCGCGGGTGAGGTCCTCCCACATCGACGAGCGGGCCTCGGGATCGACCTTCATCTGGGCGCGGGTGACGACGCGGACCAGCGGGGTGGGCAGGCGGAGGATCGCGGGCATGATCCGCAGGGGCAGGCCGCGGAAGCGGGCGGCGGGCAGGCCGGCGGCGCGCAGCACCGCCAGCGCCTCGTCGACCACCGCCGCCACCACCCGGCGGTAGCCCGGCGACAGGAGGAGCTGGCGGGTGGGCGCGCCCGACAGCGCGCTGACCGCGTTGTTGAGGTTGACCACCAGCTTGCTCCACTGGTCGGGCCCGAGGTCGGCGCGCTCCTCGAGGTGGAGGCCGGCGGCGCGCAGCGCGGCGAGCAGCGCGCGCGCGGCCGGCGAGGTCGCGGCCTCGACGACGATCGGGCCGTCCATCGTGCGGTGGAAGACGCCGTGGCCCGGTGACACCACGTTGAAGCTGACGATCGCCGCCAGCACCTGGCGCGGGGCGAGCGCGGCGCGCAGCGTGGCGGCGTTGCCGACGCCGTTCTGCAGGCTCGCGATCACGGCGTCGGGGCCGAGCACCCGCGCCAGCTCGGCGGCGACCCCGGCGGTCTGCGCGCTCTTCACGCACACCAGCGCGGCGTCGCAGGCCGCCACCGCCGGCGCGTCGATCGCGGTCTCGACGGCGAGGCGCGCGGCCGCCACCGTGGCGTCGCGGCCGAGGTCGCGCACGGTCAGGCCGTGGGCCGCCAGCTCGTCGCGCAGGCGCGGCCGGCCCACCAGGACGACGTCGGCGACGTCGGCTGCCAGCAGCGTGCCGCCGACGAAGCCGCCGATCGAGCCCGCGCCGATGACGGCGATGCGCAGCCGCGTGCTCACGCCGACATCATAGGGCGGCGTGGTCCCGGCCGCCGCCGCGGCGCGCCGCGAAGCGCTCGCCGCCGTGGTGGGCCACCATCAGCCACCGCCGCACCGGGCGGTAGCCGGGGCCGTCGGTGTCGTACCAGACGGCGTCGAACTGGCGGGCCGCGACCCAGCGCCGCCCCACCACCCGCGGCCGGCCGCGCGCCGACGTCCACTGCGGGTCGACCAGGAGCAGGCGGGGCCCGTCGCTGCCGGCGATCACCGAGTAGTGGCCGCAGTCGCGGGCGCGGCGCTCCGGCCGCGACCAGCGCGGATCGAAGGGCGCGTCGTCGGGGCCCATCGACCACCAGCCGACCAGCACCGGGAGGCCGCGGCCGACGAACCAGCGGAGGTCGGCGAGGGAGCCGTCGGCGCGCGCGTAGACCGCGGCGCCGGCGCGGCGGGCGGCGTCGATCAGGCCGCCGTGGTCGATCCCGTCGGGGGTGAGCCCGGCGAGCCGGCCGAGGTGGGCGGCGCTGAACCGCCGGCCGAGGTGCCACAGCGCCGCCTTGAGCGAGGTGTTGCCGCACTCGGCCTCGCGCTGGGCGAAGACCGGGACGTCGAGGACGAGCGGGCGCCGGCCGGCCACGGCCGCCGCTCAGTAGCCCTCGCCGGGCGCGGCCCGGCGCGCGACCATGGCCTGGGCCAGGCGGCGGCTGAGGCGCAGGTAGACGGCGGGCGCCAGGCGCTTGAGGCGCCACGCCCAGCGGCCGTCGGCCTGGGGCGCGACCACCAGCTCGCCGCGCTCGACGCCGTCGAGGGTGGCGCGGGCGATCGTCGCCGCCGACACCTTGCTGTTCTCGACCAGGTTGCGGGCGGCCGCCCGCAGCGCCGGGTCGGCCGAGGTGCGCGCGGTCTTGACCAGGTTGGTGCAGAAGAAGGTCGGGCACAGGACGGTCACGCCGACGCCGTGGGGCGCGAGGTCGGCGTGCAGGGTCTCGGACAGGGCGACGACCGCGGCCTTGGTCGTGTTGTACGGCGCCATGCGCGGCGGCGACAGCAGGCCGGCGGCGGAGGCCACGTTGACGATGTGGCCCCGGCGCTGGCGCTCGAGGCGGGGCGCGAAGACGTGGCAGCCGTGGATCACGCCCCACAGGTTGACGTCGAGCGCCCACCGCCAGTCCTCGATCGGCACCTCGCCGACCTTGCCGGCGACGGCGACGCCGGCGTTGTTGACCACGAGGTCGACGCCGCCGAGGTGGGCGTCGGCGGCGGCGGCCATGGCCTCGATGTCGGCGAGGCGGGCGACGTCGCAGCGCACGGCGTGGACGGCGGCGCCGCCGCGGCGGGCGGTGGCGCGGGCGGCGTCCTCGTCGATGTCGGCGGCGATGACCCGGGCGCCCCGGGCCACCAGCAGGTCGCACAGGGCGGCGCCCAGGCCGCTGCCGGCGCCGGTGACGACGGCGCGGGTGTCGGATCCGATCTTCATGCGGCTCTCCCGGGCACCGACGGTACACCCGCGGCGACGCCGGCGGGAGCCCGCGCCGGCAGCTCGTCGCGGCGGCGCAGCACGTAGTCGGCCGGGCGCATCCGGCGGGTGCGCGCGGCGAACTCGAGGGTGAAGCCCGGCCACAGGGTCGTGTTCTTGCCGGCCGCGTTCTGGTACCAGCTCGTGCAGCCGGTCATCCACACCGTGCCGGCGAGCCGCCGCTGCAGCTCGTCGTTGTAGGCGCGGGTGACGTCGGCGCGCGGCTCGATCGTCGCCAGGGCGTGGGTCCGCATGCGGCGCAGGCACGACATGATCAGGCGGAGCTGGCACTCGATCATGAAGATGATCGAGTTGTGGCCGAGCCCGGTGTTGGGGCCGACCATCGTGAACAGGTTGGGGAAGCCGGGCGCCATCGTCCCCAGGTAGGCCTCGGGGCTGGTCCGCCAGCGCGCGCCCAGCTCCTCGCCGCCGCGGCCGATCACGCGCAGCCCGCCCAGGTAGTCGTGGATGTCGAAGCCGGTGCCGAAGACGATCGCGTCGACCGCCCGCTCGCGGCCGTCGGTGGTGACCACGCCGCGGGCGGTGAGCTCGCGGATGCCGTCGGTCACCAGCTCGACGTTGGCGCGCGCCACCGCCGGGTAGTAGTCGTTGGAGATGAGGATGCGCTTGCAGCCCATGACGTAGGCCGGGGTGAGGCGGGCGCGCAGCGCCGGATCCGGGACCTGGCGGGCGAGGTGGCGGCGGGCCACCGGCTCGAGCAGGCGCAGGAGCCTGGGCTCGACGGTGAACGGCAGCGCGCGTAGCTCGTGGCCGAGGTAGAGCTGGGCTCGGTGCAGGCGGCGCAGCCCGGGCACGACCCGGAAGGCGGCCCGCTCGCGGGCGCTGAAGGCGCGCTCGCGCCGGGGCAGGATCCACGGCGGCGTGCGCTGGAACAGGTGGAGGCGGGCGACCTCGGGGGCGAGCTTCGGCACGAACTGGATCGCGCTGGCGCCGGTGCCGATCGCGGCGACGGTCTTGCCGGCGAGCGGGACGTCGTGGTTCCAGGCCGCCGAGTGCCAGGTCGGGCCGGCGAAGCGCTCGAGCCCGGGCAGCCGCGGCACCAGCGGCCGGCTGAGGCCGCCGATGGCGGCGACCACGACATCGCCGACGAAGCGGCGGCCGTCGCGGGTGTGCACGGTCCAGGTGGCGGCGGCCTCGTCGAGCTCGGCGGCCGTGACCTCGGCGCCGAAGCGGACGAAGCGGTGGAGCTGCCAGCGCGCGGCGCAGCGCTCGGTGTAGGCCCGGAGCTCGGGCTGCGGGGCGTAGGTCTCCGACCAGTCGGGGTTGCCGAAGAACGAGTAGGAGTAGAGGTGCGCCGGCACGTCGCAGGCGCAGCCCGGGTAGTGGTTGTCGCGCCAGGTGCCGCCGATGGCGTCGGCGCGCTCGAGGATGACGAAGTCGTCGACGCCGGCCTCGCGCAGCTTGATCGCGAGGCCGAGCCCGGCGAAGCCGGAGCCGATGATGACGACCCTCACCCGCTCGCGCGCGCCGGCGGCGGGCGCCGCGCTGGCGGCCGCGCTCATCACGCCACCTCCGGCGTGACCCACGCGCCGCGCAGGTTGTCGCGCAGCTCGCCGTGCTCGCCGAACAGGCGCTCGCGCCACGCCGCCAGGAGCGCGGAGGTGTCGCGGTCGTCGGGGTGGAACCCGGGTCGGAAGTAGGCGAGGTAGGCCGGCACCAGGCGCGTGAACCAGCCCGGGTAGAGCCACATGTGCGCGAGCCCGCGGGCCCAGCGCCACGGCCGCCGCAGCAGCCGGCGCTCGGCGAGGAAGTGCCCGTGCACCCACGCGGTGAAGGCGAAGAAGACCAGCGTGGTCAGGACCATGATGCCGGCGCGGCGGGCGTAGCCGCCGCCGGCGGCGCGGTAGACGTCGAAGGCCACCGCCTTGTGCTCGTTCTCCGCGAGGGCGTGCCACACCCACAGCGGGCGCACCGTCGGGTGCATGGCGTCGCGCATCCCGGCGTGGCGGAGCGCGGCCTCGGCCATCATCGCGGTGAAGTGCTCGAGGGCGCAGGTGGCGGCGAGCTGCGAGCGCGCGGGCAGGGCGCGGCGCACGAGGCGGAGCAGGCCCTCGAGCTGGCGCTCGAGCCGCGGCGCCGTGGTCAGGCCGTGGCCGGCGAGCATCTGGTTGAAGGCGCGGTGCTCCTTGCCGTGCATCGCCTCCTGGCCGATGAAGCCGGTGACCGCGGCGGCGAGCCCGGGATCGGCGACGTGGTGGCGCAGCTTCTTGACCGACTCGACGAAGAAGCGCTCGCCCTCGGGGAAGAGCAGCGACAGCGCGTCGAGGAACGTCGAGAGGAAGGCGTCGTCGCGGTACCAGTCGGCGGGCACCTGCGCCGGATCGAACGCGAAGTCGACCTGGCGGCGGGGGATGGCGGCCGAGGCGGCGGCGGTGGCGGTGGCGACAGTGGCGGTGGCGGTGGGGCTCGCGTCCATGATGTCCTCCGGCTTCGCTGTTGACTTTGCGTCAATAGGAGCGACGGCGGTAGGTGCGGCGGTGCCGCCTTGTTATCATCCGGGGCCATTCCCGAGGCTGGCGCGGACGTAGCGGGCGACGAGCGCGTCGTCGGCCGGCGGGCGCGCGACGCCGAGCGCGGCGAGGGCGGCGACGGTGCGGGCGCACGGCCACGGTCCGCTGCCGAGGGCGAAGCCGGCGGCCGGGAAGAACGACGCGAGCGCGGCGAGGCGCGACGACGGCGCGGCGAGGAGCGCGGCGCGGAACTCGGCGTAGGGCGCCGGGCGCGCGGCGACGCCGGCGGCGACCAGGGCGCGGCCGAGGCGCGCGTAGCTGAACGACTGATCGACGTTGGCCAGGTGGTAGGTGTCGCCGCCGGCGGGGGCGGCGATCAGGAGCGCCGCGATCGCGCGGGCCACGAAGTCGACCGGGGTCATGTCGAGGGTGGCGTCGGCGAGGTCGAGGTAGAGGCCGAGCTCGGCGACGGCGGCCAGGTAGCGGTGGAGGAAGTCGTCGGGGTTGCCGCCGCCACGCCGGCTGTGCCCGGCGATGAGCGCGGGGCGGTAGACGGCGAGCGGCAGGCCGGCGGCGGCGGCGCGGCGGGCGTGGACCTCGGCGATCCACTTGGACAGGGCGTAGGGCGTGCTGGCCAGCGCGGTGGGCGCGTCGAGGATCGTGCGCTCGTCGCCGTCGGCCGGCGCGGTGCTGATGGTGGAGACGAGGTGGAAGGGGCGGGCGCGGTCGCCGCTGGCGGCGAGCTCGAGCAGGGCGCGGGTGCCGCCGACGTTGGCGGCGCGGAGGCCGGCGTACGGCGCGAGCCACGACACCACCGCGCCGGCGTGGACGACGGCGTCGACCTCGGCGGCGAGCCGGTCGCGGGCGGCGGGCGCCAGGCCGAGGGCGGGCGCGGCGAGGTCGGCGGCGAGGGCGCGCACGCGGCCCGGCGGCGGGGCGGCGACGCCGTGGCGGGCGAGGGCGGCGGCGAGGCGGGCGGTCGCGCCGTCGTCGTCGGTGGCGCGCACCAGGCAGACCACGCGCAGCGCGGTGTGGGCGACCAGGGTCTCGACCAGGTGCGCGCCGAGGAAGCCGGTGGCGCCGGTGAGGAGGACGGTCGTGAGCGGCAGGCGCGCCGCGGGCAGGGGGGCCGGGAGGGGGGGGCCGGCGGCGAGGTCGGCGACGGCCTGGGCGCGCGGGGACGAGGCGTCGTCGTCCGGGGTGACGCGGGTGAGGCGCGCGGCGAGCTCGTCGATGGTGGCGGCCGCGAACCAGAGGGCGAGCGGCACGTCGCGGCCGAGGTCGTCGCCGAGCGCGGCCAGGATCTCGGCGGCGGCCAGCGAGTCGACGCCGGCGGCGGCCAGCGGCTCGGTGAGGCCGATGGGGCGGCCGAGGGTGTGGCCGACGATGGCGGCGAGGCGCGCGGCGAGCGCGGTGGTGGCGGAGGCCGGCGCGGCGGTCGTGGTGGCGGATGGGGAGGCGGTTGCGGCGGAGGCGGCGGCGGAGGTGGAGGCGGAGGCGGCGGAGGAGGCGGAGGCGGCGGCGGAGGTGGAGGCGGAGGTGGAGGTGGAGGTGGAGGTGGAGGCGGAGGCGGAGGCGGAGGCGGCGGCGGAGGCGGAGGCGGCGGCGGCGGAGGAGGTGGAGGTGGAGGTGGAGGTGGAGGTGGAGGTGGAGGTGGAGGTGGAGGCGGAGGTGATCGCGAGGTCGTCCGGTGGTGCGTCGCCGCAGGCAAGGGCGGTGAGGGCGGCGCCGAACCGACGCGCGATGGCGCCGCGGGCGAGCTTGCCGCTGGCGGTGAGCAGCCCATCGCCGACGGTGGGCGGGGTCGCGGCGAGGAGCACCGCGCGCGGCTGCTCCCAGGCGGCGAGGCCGGCGCGCCGGCCATGGGCGCGCAGCGCGGCGAGCGCCGCAGGGGCGGCCTCGGCTCGCGCGACGAGGTCGGCGAGCGGCGTGGCGGCCGGGGCGGCGAGGAGCTCGGCGAGCGCGTCGCGCGCCGGGAAGATGAGCGCCGACAGGGCGGGCGCGCCGGCAGCGGCGTGGACGTAGACCCGATCGACGATGGGCGCGGTGGCGAGCGCGGCCTCGACGCGCTCGGCGGCGACGAACTCGCCCTGGGCCAGCTTGACCGCGCTGCGCAGGCGACCGACGACGCGGACCGTGCCGTCGGCCTGGCGCTCGCCGAGATCGCCGGTGGCGAGGAAGCCGTCGCCGTCGCGGGTGGCCGCGGTGGCGGCGGGATCGCCGAGGTAGCCGGTGATGGCGTGCGGCGTGCGCACCCAGATCTCGCCGGTCTCGGCGCCGCCGGGCGCGGCGGCGAGGTCGGGCACCGGCACCAGCTTGACCTCGACGTGGGCGGCGACCCGGCCGTCGACGGCGATCGTGCCGATCTCGGTCGAGCCGTAGCCTTCGGCGACCCAGAGGCCGGCGAAGCAGCGGCGGAGGAAGGCCAGCACCTCGGGGCTGACCGGCGCGCTGCCCACCGACAGCGACTGCAGGCGGCCGCCGAAGGCGCGCCGGGCCTCGGCCAGGCAGCGGGCCTCGTGGGTGGCGCGCGGCGTGTCGGGCTCGGCGGCGAGCGCGGCGCGCAGCCGGCGCTGGTAGGTGGCGTGGAGCACGTCGTAGAGGCGCGGCACCGAGCCCAGCATCGTCGGCTCGAGGCGGCGCAGCTCGTCGAGCAGGTGGGCGCCACCGCGGGAGAAGGCGATCGCGGCGCCGTGGACGAGCAGCGCCGGCAGGTACATGCGCTCGCTCAGGTGCGACAGCGGCTGGAACGACAGGTGGCGCGCCGGCTGGGCGACGCCGTACGTGGGCAGCATGGCGTGGAACGTGGCGTAGCTGCGCATCGCGCCGCGCGGGGTGCCGGTGCTGCCGCTGGTGAAGAGGACCGCGTACAGGTCGTCCTCGGCCCGCGGCGCGGCAGGCGCGACGTCCGCGGCCGCGGCCTCCGCCAGGAGCGCGGGGAGCCGCACGGTGGCGGGCGCCTGGCGCGCCGTGCGTCGGCCTTCGACGCGGGCTCGCTCACGCTCGCCCGGCTCAGGCCGATCGGGGAGGAGCCCCGCACCCGGATCCGGCCCCGCATCCGAACCCGCGCCCGCATCCGAACCCGCGCCCGCACCCGGATCCGGCCCCGCATCCGACCCCGCGCCCGCATCCGACCCCGCGCCCGCATCCGACCCCGCGCCCGCATCCGACCCCGCGCCCGCATCCGAACCCGCGCCCGCATCCGAACCCGCGCCCGCATCCGAACCCGCGCCCGCATCCGAACCCGCGCCCGGCTTGAGGTCGGGGCCGGGGCCGTTCTCCCGTTCGCCCTGAGCCGGCCGAGCGGCAGCGCGGCCGAGTCGAAGGGCGTCGTCGCCGTCTTCGCACACGACGACGAGCCGCGCCCACGGCGCGAGCCCGGCCAGGCGGTCAGCGTCGCCGCCCTCGCAGACCAGCGCGGCCGGGCGGGCGAGCTCGAGGACGCGCGCGGTGCGCTCCTCCGGAGCGTCGGGCGCCACCGGCACCGAGACGTAGCCCCGCAGGAGCGCCGCCAGATCGGCCATGAGCCACGCCGGGCGGTTGCGGGTGGCGATGGCCAGGAAGATCCGGTCGCCGCGGGTCGCGGCCGGATCGGCCTCGAGGCGCGCCGCGAGCCCGCGGGCGAGCGCGGCGGCGCGGTGCCACAGCTCGCCGTAGGTAAGCACCGGCCGGTATTCGCCGCGCTCGTCGACGTCCAGCACCAGCGGCCGGGCGGCGTGGAGCGCGAACGCGCGCCGCATCGTGGCGGCGAGCGAGCCGGCGAACAGCGGCACCGCGGCCACCTCGCACGCCGCGATGGCCAGGGCGGCGGTCGTGCCGGGCGACGGGCGCAGCGTGATGCGGAGGTGGCGCGCGACCTCGCCCAGCGGCAGCTCGACGGACACCGACGCGCCGGCGTCGAGCGCGAGCTGGCGGCGGTGACAGCCCGCCGGTGGCGATCCCGCCGGTGAGGCGAAGGTGAAGCCGTGGAGCTCGAGCCGCGCGCCCGGCGGCACGCGCTCGAGCTCGAGGCGGAGCGCGTCGACGTACGTGGCCGCGCCCAGATCGAGCTCCCACCACGGCGCGGCCTCGGCGGCGGTCGGCGCCATCCACGGGGTGCCGTCGATGCTCGCCATCGCGGCCTGGCTCGACTGTCGCGTGTAGCGGTGATGGGCCGCGTCGCCGAGCGGGAGCTCGACGACCTCGCCGCCGAGCACGCGCGAGAGGGACGGCGGCTGCGCTCGGAGGCGGAGCTGGAGCGGCGCGCGTCCCGCGTCGTCGACCGTCGCCGGCGGGCCGTCGGGGGTGAGCAGCCAGCGCTGGTCGCCGCGGGACAGCTCGAGCGCCCACGCCCGGCGCCAGCGGTGGCCCGGGGGCAGGGCGTCCGCGGGCGCGAGCTCGACCGTGGCGCGGCCGGCGGCGAGCGCGAGCACCAGGAGCGGGCCGTCCGGATCGCCGCCGGCCCCGGAGCCGGGCTCGGCCCGGAAGGCCGCGGTGGCGCCGGCGCGGACGGGAGGCGCGTCGTCGAGCGTGACGCGCAGCGCGTGGCGCGCGAGCTCGGCGCACAGCCACGGCTCGGCGGGCGTCCAGCTCACCACCGGATCGGGCACCGGGCGAGCGTAGCCGATCCGTGCGCCGCGCCGGCATCACTCACGCGACGGCCGCGGCGTGTCGGCCTTCGACACGCCCTCGCTGGCGCTCGGGCGGCTCAGGCCGACCGGAGAGATGGGGTCGCGGTTCGCTTCCCGCGATCTCCGACCGCGGTCGGTGAAGGGCTCAGGCCGACCGGAGAGATGGGGTCGCGGTTCGCTTCCCGCGATCTCCGACCGCGGTCGGTGAAGGGCTCAGGCCGACCGGAGAGATGGGGTCGTCGTTCGTCAGGAGCGAAGTCCCGGCGGGGCGGAGTCGGAGGGGCTCGGGTTCGGGGCCGGAGCGGCGCGGGCGCGGGCGTCAGCCGTCGAGGGTCAGGCCCTCGAGGGCGGCCTGGACGCGGACGCGGGCCTCGAGCTGGCGGGCGCCGGCGGCGGCGAGGGCCCGCGACAGCTCGTCGGTGCGCGCGGTGGCGGCGGTGAGGCCGGCGACCAGGCGACGGCGCAGCTCGGCGGCCTCGGCGCCGGGCAGGCGGGCGACGGTCGCCAGGCTGCGCTGGAGGTCGCCGGCGCGGGCGGCGGCGTCGGCGAGTTGCTGGCGCAGGGCCGCCAGCTCGGTCTCGACCGTGCCCAGCTCGGCGCGGGCGGCGGCCAGATCCTTGACCCGCGCCAGGGTCGCCGGCGGCAGCGCGCTGCCCTCGAGGTAGAGGCCGAGCGCCGCGCCGTCGCGATCGAGGATGGTCAGGCGGCGCTCCACCGGCTGCCGCTCCTCGACCACCACCGTGCTCGTCCGAGCGGCGGACAGCGGCAGCGGCACCAGCACGGCGTGGTCGCCGCGCTCGGTCCCCGGCGGTAGCGCGCCCAGGGTGAAGCCGGGGGTCGGGGCGTGGCGGAGGAAGATGCGCGCCGCCGACCGGGCGCCGGCCTCGACGGTGTAGGTCGTGCGGCGGACCCGCGTGTCCTCGACGGTGGCGACCCCGCGGTCGATGGCTACCAGGCGCTGCGGCCGCTCGTCGCCGCTGGTCGTCACCCGCACCCGGGTGCCGCCGTCGACGGCGTAGGGGACGTAGGTGACGTCGCCGCCGGCGGTGCGCCCGAGGAGGCCCTCGCCGGCGAAGGCGCCCTCGGCGAAGACCGCGACCGGGCCCGGCTCGAGCCCGAGGCCGGCGGGCAGGGCCAGGCGCGCGGCGCGCAGCGGGTGCAGCTCGGAGCCCGGCGCGCCGGGATCGGGGCGGAACAGGAACACGTCCTCGCCGGGCACGCGCCGGCTCAGCACCGAGACCAGGGTCGAGGTGCCGGTCGGCACGGTCACGCGGTCGCCCAGCTCGTGGCGGGTGGCGCCGGCGATCTCGCGGGTGGTGGCGCGCGCGCGCACGCTCTGCTCGAGCGCCGCGGCCCGCGGCCGCCCGGCCGGCGACCCGCCGCCGCCGCCGCCACCGCGGTCGAGGATCTCGAGCTCGACCCGCTGATCGATCGCCGCGCCGCGGCCCAGCGGCTGGCTGTCGCCGAAGGGGCGCAGCTCGAGCTGCTGGGTCACGCCCCGGTCGAGGAGGGCGGCGCGCACCGCCGCTGCCCGCCGCGCCGACAGGCCCCATGGATCGCTCTCGCCGGCGGCGGCGTGCCCGGCCAGGGCCACGGCGCGGAGCTCGGGGCGTCCCTTGAGGACCGCCGCCACCGCGTCGAGGACCGGGGCCGCCGACGCCGCCGGGACGGCGAGGCCGGCGCCGAAGTAGATCCGCTCGGTGATGATCACCTGGTGCGAGGTCACCACCAGCCGGCCGCGGTCGGGGCAGCCGTCGTCGTCGTCGAGGCCGTTGCGGAGCTCGCCGTCCTCGGGGCAGCGATCCTCGACGTCGGGGATGCCGTCGCGATCGTTGTCGGGATCGGGGCAGCCGTCGTCGTCCTCGAACCCGTCGCGGTCCTCGGCCAGGGTCGGACACGCGTCGCGGGCGTCGGGGATGCCGTCGCCGTCGCGGTCGCCGGGCGCCGCGCGCTCCGCGGTGACGGCGGCCCGCGCCCCGGCCGGGACCAGCGCCCCGGTGGCGTCGGGGCGCGGCACGAAGTACGGCGTGCGCAGGTCGGTGGCGAACGACAGCGGCGCGCCGGTGGCCAGGGTCAGGCGCACGCGCTCCCAGCGCTCCTCGGAGACGTTGTCGATCATGGCCCAGGCCTGGAGCAGGACGTCGTCGCCGGCCCGCTCGGGCAGCGCCACCCGGTACGTGGTCTTCCACGCCGCGGTCGGCACCGCGTACGACACGGTCAGGTGGCGGCCGGGCCGCGACAGCACGACCTCGACCACCACGCGGTCGCCCTCGGCCTCGACCGGGGTCGGCAGCACCGCCGCCACCTGCTGGGCCTGCCCCTCGTGGTCGATCACCGTCAGGGTCTTGATCACGTCGTCGACCTCGTGCGGGCGCAACACCAGGCGCAGGCGGTCGCCGGCGAGCGTGCCCGAGCGCTCGAAGTGGCCGATGCCGTTCTGGTAGAGGACGACGCGGTCGAGGCGCAGGGCGGGCGGACGGGTGGTGGCGCAGCCGACGACGGCGGCCGCGACCACGAGCGGGAGCGTGCGCATGAGTGCCTCCGCCCGCGACTGTGGTCGGCCGCCCGGCGCCGGTTACAGCCGCCCGCGCTGCGTCACAAGAACCAGCTCGTCGCCACCATCGCCACCACCACCACCGGCGCCAGCGCCACCGCGCAGGCCAGCGCGTAGTGGCGCAGGCGGATGTCGGTGATCGCCAGCGCGTACGACAGCGGCGCGTTGAACCACACCACCAGGCGGATCAGGATGACGGAGCGCACCGGGTGGGTCTCGACCCGGGCGAAGGCCCAGCGCACGATCCGCGTGCGCGGCCGGATCGGCTCGGCGACGGCGCGGCGCAGCAGCCGGGCGGTGACGAACGGCATGATCACGGCGAGCATCCCGCCGCCGTAGCCGACCGCGAACCCGATCCACGGGCCGAAGGCCAGGCGCCCGGCGATGACGAACACCATCCCCGGCGCGCCGACGTAGGCGCCGGCGACGAACGCCGCCACCAGCAGGAGCGGCGCCGCCGGGCCCAGCGAGTCGAGCCAGTCGCGCAGGGCGGTGGGCGACAGGTTGCCGGTGCGCCACAGGTAGACGCCGCCAGCGATCGACGCCGCCACCAGGAGGCCGATCAGCAGGCGCCAGAGGACACGGGAGTGAGGCACGGCCAGGGGATCACGCGGGGCGGAGATCGAAGGTGAGCTGGAACGAGGCCTCGGTCACGTCGCCGTCGGCGTCTCGCGGGACATCGAACCGCCAGCTCGCCACCAGGCCGCGTACGCACGCGACCAGGTCCGGCGTCGGCGCCTGGACCCGCGACGCCGCGACGCGGCCGGCCTCGGTGACGGTGAGGTCGAGCACGAGCCTGCCGGTCAGCGTCGGATCGCGCGCGAGCTCCGCCTTCCAGCAGCGCCTCAGTCCACCCAGGTAGGTCGCCTGGATCCTGCGCTGGACCGCGTCGGCGGTGAGCGTGCTGTCGCCCCAGGCCTTGCGGTCGACGACCGTGATGCGGCCCGGCGGGTTGTCGGCGGCCGGCGGCCGGTCCCCGCGGGCCGGCGGGGTGTCGTCGCGGCCCGCGAGCCCGCCGCCCGCCTCACCGCCGGCCGCGCGGAGGTCGGCGAGCTGGTCGGCGAGGTCGGCGCCGGGGCGCCGGTCGAGGGATCCGGTCAGGCCGTCCTCGCCGTCGTCGCCCTCGAACGTGAGGATCGCCGCGTAGCGGCTGGCCTCGTCGAGGGCGCGGTCGTCGCGGAGGACGGGCCGCGGCGGGGGAGCGGCGTCGCGCGCCTCGGCCACCGGCGGCGCCGTGTACAGCCCGAGCCGGACGGCGGGGAAGAGCTCCTCGCCGCGGTCGCCGTGGCGCACCGCGACCAGCGCTGCGACGAGGTCGGCGGTGGCGAGGTCGGGCGCCACCAGGAGCGTGATCGCGCGCTCGCCGGGGGGGCGGGTCCGCCCGTGCCAGCGCCGCGTGACGATCGCGGTCAGCCGCTCGCGCAGGGCGCCCCGCCACCGGTCGCCGCGATCCGGGGTGACCGTGACCAGGGGCGACGCGAGCGTCCCCTCCTGCCCCGAGCCGGACCACAGGAAGGCGCGGTCCGGCGCCAGGCTCAGCGTCAGGTCGAGCGGGGGCTCCGCGTCGGCGGTCGGCGCCGCCTCGCCGTCGGGCAGCCGCAGCGGCACCGACCGTGGGCCGTCCGACGTCCGGACGACCAGCGCGAAGGCGCGGCGGTCGGGCGCCGCGATCGAGCTCACGAGCTGCAGGACCACGACCGACGGCAGCGTGGGCTCGACCGCGATCAGCACCGGCGCGCCGGGGGCGCCGCGCGCCGCCGCCCAGGCCTCGGCCCAGGTCGCCAGCGGCCGTACCCGGTGCCCGTCGCGGGTGGCGGGATCGATCTCGCCGGCGGTGATCGCGGCCAGCGCCCGGCCGTCGGCCACCACCGCGGTCCGCGAGGCGACCACCAGCGGCCCGTCGGGGACGGCCTCGACGCCGGTGCCGCTCGGCACCTCGGTCACCACCGCGGCCTGCAGCCGGTCGGCGGCGGCCGCCGCGGTCGTCGCGCCGCCGGTCGCGGGCTCGTCCCCGGCGCTCCCGCGCGGTCCCTCGCCCTTGCCGCACGCCGACAGGATCGAGACCGCCAGCAGCGCCGCCGCGCGGACGCGCATCCGGCGCGCGACGCCCGCCCGCCGCTCGCCGGCCACGGCTCGCCTCGCGCGCATCAGCGCACGTCCTCCGGATCGTCGAGGGCGACCAGGTCGGCGCCGGCGCGCAGCCGGGTGAGGGTGGCGCGGGCGCGCTCGCGGGCGGCCTCGGCGTCCTCGCTCCGGCCGGCGCGGGCGTGGATGCGGGCGGCGGCGGCGTCGAGCCGCGCGCGCTCGAGGTCGTCGGCGTCGGCGAGGAGGCGGGTGGCCTCGGCCAGGCCGGCGGCGGCCGCCGCGTGATCGCCGGCGCGGGCGTCGAGCTGGGCGACCACGCGCAGCGCCACCGCCTCCTCGGCGGCGTGGCCGGCGGCGCGCGCCAGCGCCAGCGAGCGGGCGATCTCGGCGCGGGCGGTGGCGACGTCGCCGCGGCGGGCGGCGAGGCGGGCCGCGAACAGGTACGACTCGGTCAGGATGCGGCGCTGGCCGACGGCCTCGAGCACGCGGATGCCCTCGGCGAGGCGGTGGCCGGCGCGGTCGAGCTCGCCCAGCTCGAGGTGGTAGCCGGCCAGGTTGGACAGCGCGAGCCCGGTGGTCGGGCGCGCGCCGCTGCGCCGGCACAGGGCCAGCGCGCGCTCGGTGTGCTCGATCGCCGCCGCCAGCTCGCCGAGGTTGCCGAGCACGACGCCGAGGTTGATGTGGGCGGTGACCTGGGCCTGCAGGTCGCCGGCCTCGAGCGCGATCTCGAGGTTGCGCTGGTTGCAGCGCCGCTGGTCGTCCCAGCGGCCGGCGCGCATGTAGGCGCCGCCCAGCCGCGACAGGGCCTGCGCCAGCTCCCGGCGGTGGGGCGTCCCCTCGAGCAGCTCGACCGCGCGCTCGCACGAGGCCAGGGCCGCCGGATCGTCGCTGGCGAGCTGGTACGAGCGCACCCAGCCCAGGGCGCCGAACAGGAGCGCGGCCTGGCGCGGGTCGAGGCGCGCGGCCTCGCTCAGCGCGCCGCCGGGCGCGAGCAGGGCCAGGCCGCGCTCGTAGTGGGCGATGGCGGCGGCGTGATCGCCGCGCGCGCTCGCCACCTGGCCGCGGCGGTAGGCGAGGCGAGCCTGGGCGGCGTGGTCGTCGTCGTCGGTGCGCTCGACCGCGGCGGCGAACGCCTGATCGGCGGCGTCGAGGGTGTCGGCCTCGAGCGCGGCCTCGCCCAGGCGCTCGGCCAGCGCGGCGTCGCCGTCGCCCCCGGCCAGCTCCCAGGCGCGGCGCAGGGCGGCGTGCGCCTGGTGGTAGGCGAACAGCTCGAGGCTGCGCAGGCCGGCGACCCGCCACGCCGCCACCGCCGCCGCGGTCTCGCCGCCCAGCTCGCGGTGGTGGGCGAGCGCCACCAGCAGCTCGGGATCGGCGGCGGGGCCACCGCCGGTGCCGCCGCCGGTGCGCAGGCCGCCGGTGACGGCGGGCAGGGTCGGGGTCGACGTCCCCTCGAGCTGGCCGCCGAGCCAGCGCGCGACCGCGGCGTGGGCGCGCCGGCGCTCGCGCGGCGCCAGCCGCTGGTAGGCGACGTCCCGGACCAGGGCGTGGGCGAGCTCGTAGCGATCGTCGTCGAGCGCGTCGGGCGGGGTGGGGAAGGCCAGCGACCGGCGCTCGAGCTCGGCCAGGGCGGCGTCGAGCTCGGTGTCGCCCACCGGCGCCGGCAGCGCCGCCCGCGCGGCCTCGCGCCAGAAGCCGCGCCCGACCACGGCGGCGGCGGCGAGGAGCTCGGCGGCGGTCGGCGACAGGCGATCGAGCCGGGCCTGCACCACCGCCTCCACGCTCTCGGGCAGGATCCCGGAGGCGTCGCCGCGCTCGACCAGATCGCGCGCCAGCTCCTCGACGAAGAACGGGTTGCCGCCGGCGCGCGCGACCACGTCGGCGAGCGCGTCGTCGCTGGCGGCCGGCGCGACCTCGCGGGCGACGCGCAGGGCGGTGGTGTCGTCGAGCGGCCCGAGCTCGATGAGCTCGGCCCCCGGCAGCCCCGCCGGCTCGCGGGTGAGCACCACCACCAGCACCGGCACGCCGTCGAGCGACGTCGCCAGCTCGGCGACCAGCGCCCGCGACACCTCGTCGGCCCACTGCAGGTCGTCGAACAGCACCGCCACCGGCCGGCGCGCCGCCCGTTGCTCGAGCCAGCGCCGGGCCGCGGCCAGGGTCGCCGCCCGATCGGCGCCGGCGGGCGTCCGCGACGCCGCCTCGAACCACTCGGCGCTGGCGGCGCGCACCAGCGACAGCGCGGCGGCCTCGCCCAGCGGCGCGGCGCAGGCCACCAGCCACTCGACGTCGCGGCGCTCGGCGACGCGGGCGCGGAAGCTCTCGCGCAGGTGGCTCTTGCCGAGGCCGGGGCCGCCGCGGATCTCGACCACGCGGGGGACGCGAGCCTCGAAGCAGGCGCGGGCCAGGATCTCGAGGCGCGCCAGCTCGCGGGCGCGGGCCGCGCCGCCGGGCGCGCCGCCGCTGGGGCGGGCCTCGCCGGTGACCCGCAGCGCCCGCGCCCCGGCGACCTCGCCCGCCGGCGCGACGTCGACGTGGCCGGCGACCTGCCGCGACGCCGCGGCCGACAGCCACACCTGGCCGGTCGCCGCCGCCAGCGCGAGGGCGTCGGCGGTCCGCGCCACGTCGCGGGGGACCGCGGCCAGGGCGTGGTTGCCGCCGTCGGGCCGCACCATCACCCGACGGGTGTCGACGCCGGCGCGGCCGCGGGGGTGGACCTGGAGCAGGCGCTGGGCAGCGCGCACCGCCCGCATCGCGTCGTCGCCGAGCGAGGTCGGCACGCCGAACAGCGCGGTCACCGCGCCGGCGCTCATCGCCACCGGCCAGCCGCCGAGGTCCACCACCACCCGCTCCAGCTCGTCGCCGGTGGCGTGCTCGGGGGTGGCCAGGGTCTCGCCCGCGGCCATGGTCTCGGGTCCGGTCGACTCGTCGGTGAAGAACGTGAGCACGGTCGCGACCCGCGGCTCGACCCGCTTGCGCGCCGGGCCCACCGTCTGCGGCTCGCGCACCTCGCCCGTGGCGATCACCGCCGCGCCGCCGTCGTCGGCCGACTCGCGCAGGGCGCGGGCGAGGCCCTCGGCCAGCGCGGCCGGCGTCTGCAGGCGATCGGCGGGATCGGAGCGCAGCCCGGCGCGCAGCACCCGATCGAGCGCGGCGCCGCGCGCGCCCTCGACCACCCCCGGCGGCAGCGGCGGCGCCGCCTCGCGGTCGGCGGCCAGGCGGGCGGCGTGGCGCATCGAGTGGAGGACGAACGGCGTGGTCCCGGCGACGAGCTCGTAGGCCACCACCGCCGCGGCGTAGACGTCGGCGCGGCCGTCGCACGGCTCGCCGCGCAGGAGCTCGGGCGCGGTGTAGGCCGGCGTGCCGACCACGGTGTCGTCGCCGGTGCCGGCGACGCTGGCCACGCCGAAGTCGGTGAGCACCACCCGCCCGTCGTCGACGAGGACGTTGTCGGGCTTGACGTCGCGGTGGAGCACGCCGGCGGCGTGGGCGGCGCCCAGCGCGGCGCAGAGCTGGGAGACCAGATCGACGATCGCCGGCAGGGTGAACGGCAGGGCCTGCCCGGCGCGGATCGCCCGCTGGAGCTGCCGTAGGCTCTTGCCCGGCACCAGCGCCATCGTGACGAAGAGGTGGGCCTCGTGCTGGCCGATGTCGTGGACGCGGCAGACGTTGGGGTGCGAGACCCGCCGCGCCAGGCGGACCTCGCCGCGCAGCCGCTTGCGGTAGCTGGGGTCGGTCGACAGCTCGGTGCGGAGGAGCTTGAGCGCGACCTCCTCCTCGAGATCGAGGTCGTGGGCGGCGTAGACCTCGCCCATGCCGCCGCGACCGAGCATCGCGCCGATGCGGTAGCGCCCGGCCAGGACGTCGCCCGGGTGCAGCGAGGTGGGGATGCCGGCGGTGGCCGCCCGCGGCGCCGGGACCTGGGTCGGCGCGCTGTCGTCCATGCCCTCGGGCAGGGTCGGGCGCGGGGCGTCCGGACCGCCAGGCTCGTTCACGCTCCCGATGATACCCCACCGCCCTCGCCCGCGATCGCCGGGGCGGTCGCCTCCGGACGGGCGGGACCGGCCGCGCGGGCCCGCCCGATCGACCGGCGCGGGCGATCCGCGGGCGCGCGCCGGGGTAGGCTCGGCGACCATGCCGAGAGCCTCCTTCCCCGAGCGGTACGGTCCCTGGGCCGTGGTCACCGGCGCCTCGTCGGGCATCGGCGCCGAGTTCGCGCGCCAGCTCGCCGCGCGCGGCCTGGCGGTGGTGCTGGTGGCGCGCCGACGCCAGCGCCTGGTCGCGCTGGCCGACGAGCTGGCGGCCACCCACGGCGTCGCGGTCGAGGTCGTCGCCAGCGATCTGGCGCGGGCCGGCGCGGTGGACGCCCTCCTCGACGAGGTGTCCGCGCTCGACGTCGGGCTCCTGATCAACAACGCCGGCGTCAGCCTCAAGGGCCGGCTCGTCGATCACGACGCCGCGGTGCTGCGCCACCTGGTCGAGCTCAACTGCCAGGCGCCGCTGGCGCTGGCCCACGGCTTCGGCCGCCGCCTCGTGGCCCGCGGCCGCGGCGGCATGGTGATCGTCGCCTCGACCGGCGGCTTCCAGGCCCTGCCGTGGAGCGCGGCCTACGGCGCCAGCAAGGGCTTCGATCTCCTCCTCGGCGAGGCCCTGGCCGTCGAGCTCGGCGGCGACGGCGTCGACGTCCTGACCCTGGCGCCCGGCGGCACCGACACCGAGGGGCCGATGAACACCGGCGTCGATCCGCGCAAGGTGCCGGGCAAGCTGATGGCGGTCGGCCCGGTGGTGCGGGCGGCGCTGGCCGGCCTCGGTCGCCGCGCCCTGGTCATCCCCGGCGCCGGCAACCGCGCCGCCGCCCTCGCCACGCGCCTGGTGCCGCGGCAGGTCGCCGCCCGCGCCGCCGGCCGGATCATGCGCCGGGTCACGAGCTGATCGCCGGCGCCACCGCCGGCGCGCCGTGGTAAAGCTGGCCGCGATGTCCGAGCCGCGCCGCCTGGAGAAGCTGCTCTACCGCCAGGTCAAGGAGACCTGCGAGCGGCACGAGCTGCTGGCGCCCGGCGATCGGGTGCTGGTCGCGATGTCGGGCGGCAAGGACAGCTACACGCTGTTCCACCTCCTGACCCGGCTGGTGCCGCGCCTGCCGTTCCGGGTCGAGCTGGTGGCGGTGCACCTCGATCAGGTGCAGCCGGGCTACGACGGCCGCGGCCTGGCCCGCTGGCTCGAGGCCAGCGGCTGGCCGTTCGAGATCCTGCGCGAGGACACCTACGCCGTGGTGACGTCGCACCTCGACGGCGCCCAGACCTACTGCTCGCTGTGCTCGCGGCTGCGCCGCGGCATCCTCTACACCGCCGCCGAGCGCCTCGGCTGCAACAAGCTGGCCCTCGGCCATCACCGCGACGACTCGCTCGAGACCTTCCTGCTCAACCTGTTCTACAGCGGCAAGCTGCAGGCGATGCCGGCGCGCTACCGCACCGACGACGATCGCTTCGACGTGATCCGGCCGCTGATCGAGTGCGCCGAGGCCGACATCGCCGTGCTCGCCGCCGACCTCGCCTTCCCGATCATCCCCTGCAACCTGTGCGGGTCGCAGGAGGGGCTCAAGCGGGACGCCATGACCCGGCTCCTCGCCGACCTCGAGCGCGACCACCCCCACGTGCGCTCGATCATGCTCAACGCCCTGCGCAACGTGCGGCCCACGCACCTCCTCGATCGCGACGTGGCCCGGGCCTGGGCCGAGCGCCCGTCCGACATCCGGCCGGCGACCCCGGCGCCGCCGCGCCCGGCGCGGCACGGCGCGCTGCCGGCGGTGAGCCGGGTCGGCCGCGTCCACCTCCCGGTGGTGACGGCGCCGGAGCTGGCGTCCGAGCTGGCGACCGAGCTGGCGACCGAGCTGGCGACCGAGCTGGCGACCGAGCTGGCGACCGCGCTGGCGACCGCGCCGACGCTCGCGCCGGAGCCCGAGGCCTGAGCGTGCGGGAGGCCGGCGCCCTGCGATCGCGAGCATCGCTCGCCCTCGCCCTCGCCGCCGTGGCGGCGGTCGCCGCCCCCGGAGCGGCCCGCGCCGACGGCTCGGCCGGCGCGCTCCCCGAGCAGGTCGAGCCGGCGCGGGGCGCTGCCCGCACCCTGGTCGGGCTGCTCGGCCCCGACGACGTCGTGCCGCACCGCGGCCTGTTCGTCACCGGCATGCTCGGCTACCACGGCGACGTCGCCGGCTTCGCCGAGCTGCGCCTGGGGTACGGTCGCGGCCGGCACCAGCGCCGGCTCCTGCTCCCGACGACGCGGGTGTGGCGGGTGTCGGCGGCGGTGCGCGGCGCCTACGGCCGCGACGACAGCGTGGCGGTGTCGCTCCTGGGCGGCTGGAGCAAGGTCAGCCTGTTCGGCCTCGTGCTCGAGGGCGGCGTCGACGCCCGCCTCGATCCCGGCGACCGCGCCGTCGGCCCCATCGTCAGCGCGGCGCTGCGCCTGGACGGGCTCGGCCTGCACGCCACGACCTGGGCCCACGTCACCGACGCCACCGCCTGGGGCTTCACGATCGGCCTGGGCTGGACCTTCGGCGATCACCGGAACACCGTCGACAGCGCCGCCGACCGCGCCCGCCAGCGCGCCCGCGACGAGGCCGGCGCGCGCGGCGTGCCGCTGCCCTGACGCTCCGGCGCCGCCGCGGCCCGCGGCGCGCGCTACGGGTTGCGCACGCAGTCGAAGGTGAGCTCGATGGGCGGGCCGTGGTCGATGACCTCGAAGTCCTCGACGTCGAGCGCCGCCAGGTCGCGCGGCCCGAGCAGGCCGTCCCACGACGCGGTGGTGCGGCGGTCGCTGGCGGCGGTGAGCGCGATGTTGCCGCCGTCGGCGTGGTACATGCCGTAGCGCTGGAGGGCGCGGGCGACGGTGCGCGCGCCGTCGCCGGGCAGCGTGTCGAGCGGGTAGTCGGCGCGCAGGCGCAGGTGTACGCCGTAGGAGGGGGCGTCGGCCCCGCCCGTGGTGTTGGTGCCGTGGGTCGCGGGGCGCACGTAGCGGCGGCGGATGCGGTCGTTGGGCAGGATGAAGCGGATGGCGTGGTCGATGCGACCGGCGGCGACCTCGTCGGCGGTGAACAGGAGCGGCGCGATCGGGAACCCGGCGGCGTCGGCGCTGGTGCACTGCTCGCCGCGCCCGGTCGGGCCGTAGACCCGGCTGGTGTCCCACACCGCCAGGCAGCCGCCGCGGAAGCGGTCGCCGACGAGGTCGGCGCGCCACATCTCGTACAGCCGGCGCTCGTCGGGCGCCCACACGATCAGGTGGCAGTCGCCGGCGCTCTCGCAGGCGTAGCCGTCCTCGCCCTCGAGGTTGCCGCCGGGCGGCACCGGCATCGGCACGTGATCGCAGTCGGGCTCGTAGAAGTCGCCCGTGCGCTCGAAGCTGCGCTTGGTCGGGGTCGCGCCGTCGACCCGCAGCACCTCCATGCTGAAGTCGATCTGGAAGACGTCGCCGTTGCCCCAGCCGCCGGCGGCGCGCAGCGAGCCGATGATGGCCGCCGAGTCGCTCGCCGGCGGCAGCCCCGACACGTCCTGGTCCCAGAACGCGCCCTGCGGGAAGTACGGGCCGCCCGGCCCGAGGCCGTCGCCGCCGCCGTCGCCGTCGCCGTCGCCGCCGCCGCCGCATGCCGCCGTGACCGCGATCGCGAGCGCCGCCATGATTCGCATTCGCCGAGCATATCAAGGCTACGATGGCCGGCGGTGACCACCTCGAGCGCCGACCTCGCCACCTTGCTCGTGAGCTGCCCCGACCGCAAGGGCCTGGTGGCGTCGCTGGCCCAGACCCTGTACGGCCACGGCGCCAACATCCTCGACGCCGATCAGCACACCGATCCGGTGGCGCAGATGTTCTTCCAGCGCATCCGCTTCGACCTCTCGAGCCTGACCACCGACCGGGTCGCGCTCGAGGCCGGCGTCCGCGAGGTCGCCGGTCGGTTCGGCATGACCTGGCGGCTGTGCTGGGGCCACCAGCGCAAGCGGGTCGCGATCTTCGTGTCGCGCCACGATCACTGCCTCTACGATCTGCTCCTCCGCCACCGCGCCGGCGAGCTCGACTGCGAGCTGGCGCTCGTGCTCTCCAACCACGACGACGCGCGCGCCATCGCCGGCCAGTTCGGGGTGCCGTTCCATCACCTGCCGATCGTCCCCGGCGACAAGGCGGCGCAGGAGGACCGGGCCCAGGCGCTCCTCGACGACGCCGGCGTCGACACGATCGTCCTCGCCCGCTACATGCAGGTGCTGTCGCCGGCGTTCGTCGCGCGCTGGCCGTCACGCATCATCAACATCCACCACTCGTTCCTGCCGGCGTTCATCGGCGCCGACCCGTATCGCCGGGCCTACCAGCGCGGCGTCAAGCTCGTGGGTGCGACCGCGCATTACATCACCGACGAGCTCGACGAGGGGCCGATCATCGAGCAGGCGGTGGTGCGCTGCTCGCACCGCGACACCGTCGAGGATCTGGTCCGCAAGGGCCGCGATCTGGAGAAGGTGGTGCTGGCGGCGGCCGTGCGCTGGCACCTCGAGGATCGTGTGCTCGCGTACGCCGGCAAGACGGTGGTGTTCGAGTAGCGCGCTCGGCGCGCAGGCCGCGCGCGCGATCACGCAAGCTGTGCGCGAGACGCGCGCGGGTCGTTGCGCTAGCATCACCGGCGATGAGAGGGATCATCGGCTCGAGCGTCATGCTCGTCGCAGCGCTGTGCTCGATCTCGTGCGGTGCCTGCGTCGGCCAGATCGGCGACACCGGCGGTGGTGGTGGTGGTGGCGGCGATGACGGTGATGACACGCCGCTCGATCCGAACCTGCAGGTCGAGCTCGTCCCCGCCGCGGGCGTGTCCGGCGTCCAGGTCGTGAACTTCGCCGTGCCGCTGCCGCGCGGCCTGGCCACCACCCCCGACGTGCGCGTCGCCGCCGCCGGGGCCGTCCTGCCCACGTACCGTCGCGGCCTCGGCGCGTACGACGACGGCTCGCTGCGCGCGATCCAGGTCCAGGTCGAGCTCGACGTGTCGGCGCCGGTCACGCTCGACGTCGAGATCGGCGGCAGCCCGGGCGCGTTCCTGCCGGCCACCGACGTGAGCGCCACGCTGGTCGCCGCCGACGGCACCCAGGGCCCGCGGGTGTGGGCGGTGCTGCCGGCCGCCTGGCTGGCGGCGTCGGGCGTGTTCGGTCGGATCGTGCCGCAGGCCGAGGTCGCCGGCGGCGCGCTCGACGCCTGGGGTCGGGTCTGCGACTACGGGCGCTGGAACACCGACGCCTTCCTCGCCCAGCAGTCGAGCCGCGACGTGTGGCTCTTCGATCGCGTGACCGCGATGTACCGCGGCTACGCCATCACCGGCGCGGCCGCGCCCCTGGCCTCGGCCTACCGCGAGGCCGCGATCTACCGGGCCGGGATCGCCGGCGCCGGCACCGCCACCCGCATCGGCGTGCCCGGCGCCGCCGACGACCTCAAGTACCACTACACCCAGGGCCTGGCGCTCCACTGGCTGCTCACCGGCGACGACCGCTTCCGCGAGGCCGCCGAGAACGTGGCCATCCGCGCCCACGCCCTGTGGAACGATCCGGGCTACGCCGGCGGCAGCGATTTCTGGACCGAGCGTCACGCCGGCTTCGCGCTCCTCGCCTACGAGTGGGCCGCGATCGTCTCCGACGATCAGGCCGCGACCTTCCGGGCGTGGGGCGACGAGGCGGTCGACGCCTACCTCGCGATGCAGGCGTCGTGGCCGACCTCGTGGACCGATCCCGAGGCCCGCTGCTTCGCCCACACCGCCGACGCCCACGGCGAGAGCTTCGGCTACGCCGGCTGCTCGCCGTGGATGAGCGCGATCCTCGCCGACGGCCTCGAGGCCCACGCCGCGCGCGCGCCGGCCGAGCGCGCCGGCCGCGTCCGCACCGCGCTGGTCCGCCTCGGCCGCATGATCGCGCGCGACGGCCGCGATCCCTCGGGCAAGCCCTACTACTGGATGGGCCTGGGCCGCGCCGGCGAGGTCGATCCGTACGACGAGCACTGGGGCGAGGCCGCGTACGTCGTGGCCATGGCCTGGCACCACGACGGCCGGCGCGACGACGCCCTGCGCGCCGTCGCCGACGAGCTGGTGGCCGGGCTGCGCAGCCGCGGCTCGGCCGGCCAGCTCCGCAGCTTCAACTGGCAGTGCCGGTCGGCGGTCCAGGCCCCGGCCTACCTGCGCTGAGCTGCGCCGCGCGCTGGATCTGGCGCGCGCGGCGATCCGGCGTTGCCTGCAGCGGGTGAGCGCGCGCCGCGGCGCCAGCCGCCGAGCCCGCGCCAGTTTGGTGTTCGGTTTCGGTTTTCGCTTTCGATTCCAGGCGATCCGCGGGGCTCGTCCGTGAGCGACGCTCGTTGACACGGTGGCCGCGCGACGACAGACTGCGCCGGTCGTACCGAGGCCGAGGCCCACCATGATCAGCAAGCTCCGCTCGTCCGCCATCCTCCTCTTCGTCGCCGTCGCCGTCGCCGCCCCGGCCGCGCTCGCCGCGTGCGACGCCGGCCCCAAGGCCGGCAACGCCGCGCCCGCGACCGGCGCCACCGCCGGCAGCGCCACTGCCACCGCCGCCGGCGGCGCGACGCCGACCGCCGCGCCGGTCGTCGCCGGCCAGTCCTTCGGCGCCGGGGTCAAGCTCGCCGACGCCACGGCCATCGAGGCGCTGCTCGCCGATCCCAAGGCCCACGTCGGCAAGACCGTGCGGGTCGAGGGTCAGATCGTCGACGTCTGCCCCAAGCGCGGCTGCTGGATGGATCTGGCCGGGCCCGCCCCCGGGCAGAAGGTCCGCTTCAAGGTGACCGACGGCGAGATGGTCTTCCCCATGGACGCCAAGGGCAAGCACGCCGTGGTCGAGGGCGTGGTCGCGGTCAACGAGCTGACGCTCGAGGAGACCAAGGAGTTCGTCGCGTACCAGCAGAAGGAGTACGGCGCCGAGCGCGATCCGGCGAGCGTGACCGAGCCGATGGTCATCGTCCGCATCGACGGGACCGGCGCCGTCGTGCGCGACCCGCGGTAGCGCCGTGAAGTGGCGCCGCTGGGTGCGCGCGGTGCACCGCGACGTCGGCTACGTCGCGGTCGCCCTGGTCCTCGCCTACTCGATCTCCGGGCTGGCGGTGAACCACATCGAGGACTGGAACCCGAACTACCGGTTCGAGACCCGGTCGTTCGCGCTCGGGCCGGTGCCGGGCGAGACCGCCGCCGAGCAGGCCGCGGTCGTGATCGAGCGCCTGCGCCTCGACGCCCGCCAGGTCCGCGGTCACTTCCAGGAGTCGCTCCACGACCTGCGCATCTTCCTGCCCGACGGCCAGGAGGCCCGGCTCGACGTCCGCACCGGCCAGGGCCGGCTCAAGACCGTCACCACCCGGGCCGTGCTGTTCGAGGTCAACGCGCTGCACCTCAACAACCTCAAGGGCGTGTGGACCTACGTCGCCGACGTCTTCGCCGTCGCCCTCATCTTCCTCGCCATCTCCGGCATGATCATGATGAAGGGCGACCGCGGCCTGGCCGGCCGCGGCAAGTGGTTCGTGCTCGCCGGCCTCGCCGTCCCGCTCGGCTTCATCGTCTACATGTACTGGTGACGGCGGCGGACGTCGCCGCGCCCGCCCCGCGATCGCCGCCGCCGCGATCACGGGCGCGTGGTAGGACCGGGGCATGGTGGGTGAGCCCGACGAGCGCCGGGGCGAGCAGCGCGGGCTGTTCGCGACCGACCCGGCCGCGGCCGAGGCCGCGGTGCTCGACGGCACCCTGGCCCGCATCGTCTACCGGCACCCCGACAGCGGCTTCACCGTGGCTCGCATCCACACCACCGACGGCGGCGAGGCCACCGCGGTCGGCGAGCTGTGGGGCCTGCCCGAGGGCACGCCCCTGCGCCTGCGCGGGCAGTGGGTCGACGACCGCCGCTTCGGCCGCCAGCTCAAGGTCGCCGGCTACCAGGTGCGGTCGCCCGAGACCCTGGTCGGCATCGAGAAGTTCCTGGGCGGCGGCATCATCCCCGGCATCGGCCCCGAGCTGGCGCGGCGGATGGTGGCGCGCTTCGGGCCGCGGACGCTCGAGGTGGTCGAGCGCGAGCCCGAGCGCCTCACCGAGGTCGAGGGCATCGGCGCCGGCCGCGCCGCCAAGATCTCGGCGGCGTTCGCCGAGCACCGCCACGTCCAGGACGTGATGGTGTTCCTGCGCGGCCACGGCGTGTCGGCGGCCTTCGCCGGCCGCATCGTGCGCCGCTACGGCAAGGACGCGGTGCGGGTGGTGCGCGACAACCCGTACCGCCTGGCCGCCGAGGTCTGGGGCATCGGCTTCCGCACCGCCGACGCCATCGCCGAGAAGCTGGGCCTGGCCCGCGACGCCCCGGAGCGCCTGCGCGCCGGCCTGGTCCACGTCCTCGGCGAGCAGGTCGAGGACGGCCACACCCACGTGCCGGAGGACGCGCTGCTCGATCGTGGCGCCGAGCTGCTCGCGGTCGCCCGCGACAAGCTGGCGCCGGCCCTCGACGCGCTCGAGCGCGGCGGCACGGTCACGCGCGAGGTGCTGGGCGATCGCGGCCGCACCGCGGCGCTGGCGGCGGTGACCGAGCTCGAGGTCGAGGCCGCCGCCGCCTTCGCCGAGCTGTGCCGGACCCCGGCGGCCCACGTCACCCTCGACGTCGAGCAGGCGGTGGCCGAGGTCGAGGCCCAGGCCGATCTCCAGCTCGCGCCCCAGCAGCGGGCGGCGGTGGTGGCGGCCGCCGTCGACAAGTGCGTCGTGGTCACCGGCGGCCCCGGCGTCGGCAAGACCACGATCATCCGCGCCGTGGTCGGGCTGGCCGCGCGCATGCGGCGGCGCTGCGCCCTGGCCGCGCCCACCGGCCGCGCCGCCAAGCGCCTGGCCGAGGCCACCGGCCGCGAGGCGCTGACCCTGCACCGCCTGCTCGAGTACAGCCCGCAGAGCGGCGAGTTCCAGCGCGACCGCGACCACCCGCTCGAGCTCGACCTGCTGGTCGTCGACGAGTGCTCGATGGTCGACCTGGCGCTGTTCCGCGCCCTGGTGGTGGCGCTGCCGCCGCGCACCCAGCTCGTGCTGGTCGGCGACGTCGACCAGCTGCCGTCGGTGGGGGCCGGCGCCGTGCTCGCCGACGTGATCGCCTCGGGCGCGGCCACCGTGGTGCGGCTGACCGAGATCTTCCGGCAGGCGGCGGCGAGCCGCATCGTCACCAGCGCCCACCAGATCAACCACGGCGTCGTCCCCGAGCTCGAGACCGCGGCCGGCGCCGCCAGCGACTTCTACTTCGTCGGCCGCGACGAGGCGGCGGCGGCGCGCGACACCGTCGTCGAGCTGGTCACCGAGCGCATCCCGGCCCGCTTCGGGCTCGATCCGCTCGCCGACGTCCAGGTGCTGGCGCCCATGCACCGCGGCGAGCTGGGCACCGCCGCGCTCAACGCCGCGCTCCAGGCCCGCCTCAACCCGCCGGCCGACGACCGCCCCGAGCTGGCGCGCGGCGAGCGCACCTTCCGCCAGGGCGACAAGGTGATGCAGCTCAAGAACGACTACGACCGCAACGTCTACAACGGCGACATCGGCGTGGTCGAGCGCGTCGACAAGGACGCCGGCCGGCTGCGGGTGGCGCTGGGCGACGGCCGGGTCGCGGAGTACGAGCGCAGCGATCTCGATCAGCTCGTGCTGGCCTACGCGGTCAGCATCCACAAGAGCCAGGGCTCGGAGTACCCGGCGGTGGTCATCCCGCTCGCCACCCAGCACTACATGATGCTGGGCCGCAGCCTGCTCTACACCGCGGTCACCCGCGGCAAGCGGCTGGTGGTGGTCGTCGGCTCGCGCCGCGCGGTGTCGATGGCGGTGCGCAACGCCACCGCCCGCGCCCGCTTCACCTGGCTCGCCGAGCGCATCCGCGACGCGGTGGTGTCGGGCCCGGCCGAGCTCGACGGGGCCGACGGGCCCGACGACCTCGACGACGTCGAGCTGTAGCCGGCGCGCGCGCCTAGCGATCCGGCGAGCGCTCGCCGTGCACGACCGGCAAGATCGTGTACGGCACGCCGAGGTGCTCGAACACGGCGTGGCCGATCCGGCGGGTGCGGCCGAGGGCGCCGGCGCGGGCGCCGCCGGTGGCGCGGTCGAGCGCGTGCTGGAGGTTGACGGTCAGCCCCAGGTACACCTCCTGGGAGCGGATCGAGCCCGGTGGCGAGTCGGGCTTGTACTTCTGGGCGCGGAAGCCGACGCCGAGGTCGACGTAGCGCAGGGCCTCGGCCAGGGCGCCCTGGCGTCCGGCCAGGTCGAGCGCGCCCAGGTGCAGGGCCAGGAAGTAGGTCTGGCCCGAGTAGTCCTCGGCGATGTTGAGGCTGTTGAGCTGGGGATCGCCGTGGTACTCGCCGCGCAGGAGGCCCAGGTACTCGGCGCTGGGGTAGTAGTGGACGCGGAAGTCGAACAGCTCGTCGGCCCGCGGCACGTTGACGAACAGCATCGACAGCGCCGCGCCGGCCGTGTTGGCCACCAGGTCGCCGGGCGAGAACTGGTAGTGGTAGCCGTCCTTGACCTCGACGATGAGGAACAGGCCCCAGGCCACGCCGGCGCCGATCGCGGAGGCCACGCCCCGGTCCCAGCCGCCCCACTCCAGGAGGCTGGTGCTGGCCCGGGCCAGCACCAGGTTGGCCCACGCGTGTCCGACCTTGTCGGATCCGCCTGCGTACGTGTTCTCCCCGAAATACCCGTCACCGCCCCACCGGAACTCGCCGAGGTCGGGCTGGCCGCGGTACCAGGCGAAGTACGCCCAGGTGCTGAAGCCGAGGTAGACCCCGCCCAGGGTGGCGAGGGACCACGCCTGCCGCCCACGGCCGGCCGGGTGGCCGGCGCCTTCGCCCCCGATCCCGGGGCCGAAGGCCTCGGGGCGCGCGCCATGGTCTGCCCACGGCGAGGTCGGGGTCAGGCCGGGGCCGGTCGCGGCCGCGGCCGGCAGGTCGGCGACGAGGCACGGCTCGGTCGGCCGCGGCTGCGAGGCCAGCGTGCAGGGCGGACGGCGCTGGGGCTCGGCCGTCACCCGGCCTGTCAGGGCGACGAGGATCGACGCGGCGAGGGCCATCCGGACGGCCACGACCGCGGATACCCCAGGCCGAGCCGTTCCTCAAGCCCCGAGGCTCCTCCCTGCCGGGCCCGGTGCCTCCGGTCACGGCCCGGTCGCTTCTCCGTGTCGGTTTACTTGAGATCGCCGCCGAACCGTAATAGGTTGCGATCATTACGTTTGACGCGCCCCGGCAGGGTCGTCCCCTAGTCTGGTCTCGAGTCGTCTGTGCCCACGTTCGATCGCAAGTCCCGCATCGCGGTGATCGCGCTCGTCGCGATCGCCGGCGCCGTCCTCGCCGTCCTCGTCGGAGCGAAGCTCCTCGGCGGCGACGACGAGCCCGCGGACGATCACGCGGGTGAGTCCGCGGCTGACCGTGATCGCGCAGGCGACGACGGCGATGGCGTGGAGCCGCGGTCCGGGGGCGTGGCCCGCCGCCGCGCGGGTGGCGCGGCCGGCGTCCGCGACCGCGCCGCCGGGCCTCCGGTCGAGGTGACCGGCACGGTGCGGTTCGCGGGGTCCGGGACCACGGCGGGCACGCCGGTTGCTGGTGCCGAGGTGGCCTTCATGAACGACTCGGGCGAGATCACCGCGATCGCGGACGGTTCGGGTCGGTATCGCCTCTCGGTCCCCTCGGGAATCTGGTGGAAAGTCCACGCTCGCTCTGACACCGCTGTCGGACTTCCGGAGCCCTTCCGCGCCGACGAGGCCACCTCGCGGGACCTCGAGGTCCGGCCAGTGAGCACGATTCGCGGTCGGGTCGTGGACGGGCGCGGCCAGGGCGCCGCCGGCGCCGTCGTCAACCTCGAGGTCGAGGCCGGCGCGCGCGCGCTGCTCGAGGCGTCGATGGCGCTGTCGACGGAGACCGACGGCGCGGGTCGCTTCGAGCTGCCGTCGCTGCCGGGGGCCGTCACCCTGCGCGCCTCGCGCGGCATGGCCCAGGGCCTCGCGACCGCCACGGTCGGCGAGGCGCCGGTCGAGGTCGAGGTCCGTCTCGACGAGCCGGTCACGGTCCGCGGCACGGTGCGCGACGGCGAGGGGCGCGGGGTCGGCGGCGTCGCGGTGGTGGCGCTGTCGACCCTCGCCGCTGGCGGCATCAACGAGAAGAAGCAGGTGGCGACCGCCGCCGACGGCACCTTCGAGCTGGTCATGCCCGCGGGCCACGTCCGGCTCGAGGCCCGCGCCCTCGGCCGGCGGGCGCCGACCTGGGTCGAGCTCCTGACCTCGGGCGTCCGCCGCGACGGCGTCGAGCTGGTGCTGGTCGACGAGCTGCCGCTGCGGGGCAAGGTCGTCACCCCCGACGGCCAGCCGGTGATCGCCGCCCGCGTCCGCCTGATCTCGGCGTCGAGCTACGACGCCATCACCGCCAGCGACGGCACGTTCGAGGTCCGCGTCCCCGAGCTGGTGTCGTACCTGGTCAAGGTCCGGCACTCGGCCGGCAACGCGCAGCGCCGCGTCGACGCCTGGAGCGGCGACGAGCAGTTCGTCATGCAGCCGTTCGGTCGGCTCGAGGTCACGGCGCGGCAGGCCGGCGGCGACGTCACCGTGGCCATCGACGGCTTCGTGCCCGCCGACGGCTCGGGCCCGCGCCCGCCGGCGGAGGAGCGCTACCACGGGCCGGCCACCGGCGTCGTCGTGCCGAGCCTGGAGGCCGGCACCTACGATCTGACGGTGTCGTCGCCGGGGAGCAAGCCGGTGACCGTGCGGGGCGTCGTCGTCGGCCACCAGCAGCCGGCGCTGGTGCCGGTGGTCTTCGAGAAGCTCGGCGCCGCCGCCCTCGGCGCGCGCCGCGGCGAGGAGGGCCGGCCATGCTGAACGCCGCGCTCCTCCTCCTCCTGCAGACCCTGGGGCTCATCCTCTTCTTCAACCGCTACATCGCCAGCGTCGCGGTCCGCACCCTGCGCAAGGGCGTCTTCGACGCCAAGATCCCGGACTTCGAGCCCACGGTCACGGTCGTCGTGCCGATGTTCAACGAGGGCGCCGGCATCCGCGCCACCCTGGAGAGCCTGCTGGCCCAGGCCTACCCGCGCGACAAGCTGGAGATCATCGTCGTCGACGACTGCTCGGTGGACGACAGCTACGAGCACGCGCAGGCGGTGGCCCGCCGCCACGGCGCGCAGCTCCGCGTGCTGCGCAACCCGCGCAACATCGGCAAGCGGCGCTCGATCAACCGCGCCGTCCTCCTGTCGCGGGCCGAGATCATCGTCTCGGTCGACTCCGACGTCATCGTCGACAAGGCCGCCATCCGCGAGCTGGTCGTGCGCTTCACCAAGCCGGAGATCGCCGCCGTCGGCGGCAAGGTCGACATCGGCAACAAGCACGACAACTGGCTGACCCGGATGCAGGCGGTCAAGTACTGGTACTCGTACCACCAGATCAAGAGCCTGGAGTGGGCGTTCCAGCGCGTCGCCTGCCTCTCGGGCTGCCTGACCGCGTACCGCCGCAGCGTGCTGCTCGAGCTCCACCCCATCCTCGAGAACCGGAGCTGGTGCGGGGTCTCGATCAAGTACGGCGAGGATCGCTACCTCACCCGCCAGATCATCAAGGCCGGCCACCTGACGACGATGACGCTCGACGCCGTGTGCTGGACCCAGGCGCCGGGCCGCCTCACCGACTACCTGTCGCAGCAGCTCCGCTGGCGGCGCAGCTACATCATCGACTGCTTCGGCGCGCTGACCCACATGTGGCGGCTCAACCCGATCATCGGCATCCACTACTTCTCGCTGTGCGGGTTCGTGATCGCGTACCCGGCGCTGCTCGCCAGCTCGATCATCCACGGCACCCTGTTCGCGCTGCTCACGCGGCAGGTGATCCTGGCCGCGATCCTGGGCCTGGTCTACCACTGGAAGGCGAAGCGCCTGGGGCTGGAGGTCGTCCACCCGCTGGCGCTGGTGCCGGCGGCGCTGGTGGTGCCGGTGCTCTACGCGCTCATGACCCCGCTCGCGCTGTTCACGCTCGACTCGGGGAGCTGGGAGACGCGGGCGCACGACGAGGTCGACTCCGACGAGCGTCGCGGCCTGCCGGGCGATGGCGTGGTCGAGGCGGTGCCGGCGGTGGCGCCGGCGCAGGTGGCGGTCGCCGCCACCGCGGTCACGGTCGCCACCACCGCGGCCCAGGTGGCCGGCGCGACCGGCCGCTTCGAGCTGCCCGCGGCCTGAGGTCACGATGCGACCGAGGGCGGCGAGATGATTCCCGATCGCCGCCCGGGCTGTGCTAGGTAAGCGCTCGTAGCCCGGAGCCCCCTCGTATGGACGCCCCCATGCCCTCCACCGCCACACCGCGTACGCCCCGGGTCCGGCTGAGCCTGCAGCCGATCATCGTGAAGGCGTACAAGGCGGCCGGCATCGTCGTGCTCGGCGCCATCCTGGTCGGCCTCATCCTCTACCTCGTCACCAACATCTTCTACTTCTTCGACAGCTCGTGGGTGCGCCCGGTGATCCTGTCGCCGAGCCACCAGAAGGTGGTCGCCGCCGCCGCCGACCTGTCCGACGCCCAGCAGCGCCTCGACGAGCTCGAGGTCGATCGGGCGCGGGCCGCCGCCGAGCAGGCCAAGCTCGAGCGCGCGCGCGCCGCGAGCACGGCGTTCATCGCCGAGACCGCGCCGGTGGTCGAGGACGCCGGGCGCAACCTGGCGGCGGTGGGGGCGCGGCGGGAGCTGGCCCGCGCCGAGCTGGAGGCGCAGGCCGCGGCCGACGACCTCGCGGTCACCGCGCGGCAGCTCGCGGTGCTCGACGCCAGCATCGCCCGCCAGAAGACGCTCCTCGACCGCCTGGGGTCGTCGTACTACCTCAAGGCTCGCGGCGAGAAGATCGTCGTCGGCTTCGTCCCCTACGAGAACCTGCCGACGATGCGCCCGGGGACGCCCCTGTTCCGTTGCCGGTGGGGCCTCGTCAACTGCGGCCAGGTCGGCAAGGTCATCTCGGTGATCGACGGCGAGGTCACGGAGCGGCACCCGGAGAAGGACCGCATCCTGCGCGGCGTGATGATCGAGCTGACGCTGTCGGACGCCCACGCCGGCGAGGACAACGTCCTGTTCGCCGGCTCGAAGCCGTTCTGGATCTTCTGAGCTCTTCACCGACCGCGGTCGGAGATGGCGGGAAACGAACGGCGAGCTGCATCTCTCCGGTCGGCCTGAGCCGCCCGAGCGTCAGCGAGGGCGTGTCGAAGGCCGACAAGCCGCGGCCGTCGCGCGAGTGATGTCGGGCGCTTGTCGGCGCCGTTCGTCAGGAGGCTGCTGCGGGCGGCGGGCTGCGGCTGCGGCTGCCGTGCGGCTGACCGAGGCTCGGCCGCGCAGCCGACCGAGCGGCGCTCAGCCCGGCAGGGGCGGCTGTCCTCAGCGCCGGCGGTCAGACCGCGTCAGTCAACGGATGTTGGCACGCGTCACCCGCTGCCGTAGTGTCGCCACCATGAGGAAGGCGACGAGCGTGCTGCTCGCCGGGCTGAGCGCCGGCGCGCTGGGGGGGTGCGAGGACGCATCTACGGTCGAGTGCGGTCCGGGCACGGTGCTGCAGCTCTCGACGATGAGCTGCCTGCCCGCGGATGACTCGCCGCGCTTCACGTGCGGCGCCGGCACCGCGCGGACGGTCGGGAGTGCGTGCCGGAAGATCGTTCGCACTTCGAGCTGCGCGTGCTGTCGCCGCTGATCTCGGCGAACGCGCTCCAGCCGGTGCCGGTCGTCGCGCACGGCACGTACGCCGATGGCACGCCGGTGCTCGAGCCGGCGATCCTCTCGATCGACCGGCCGGGCGCCGGCAACTTCCTGCGCACGAACGTCGAGCTCGACGCCCTGGGCGCCGTCGCCCACTACCGGCCGTGCAGCGTGACCCGGCCTGGCTGCACCGGCCCGGTGCGGTTCTCGCTCGCGCTGGCGGCGGCGCCGGGCACGCCGGTGGCCACGCTCGACGCCGAGCTGGTCGAGAGCCCGGTGGGCAGCTCGGCGGCGGCATGCCTGGCCGCCGACGAGCTGATGTTCCTCGACGGCGAGGACAGCGTCTTCACCGGCACCCTGTCGGCCGCCGACGCCCGCTGGGGGGTGACCGGCACCGCCAGCCGGCTGCAGCTCCGGGTCGAGCCCAGCGGCAGCAACCGGAGCTGGCAGCTCGAGTTCAACACCCTCGCCCTGGGCACGCCGCTCGAGCCCGGGGTCTACGAGCACGTGCGCCGGCCGGGGACCGTGCCGCCCAGCATGCCGCGGGCGGCGATGGACGTGCGCAGCAGCACCAGCGGCTGCGGCCAGGTCGACGGCTCGTTCGAGGTCCACGCCTACGAGGTCGTGGGCGACGTCGTCGAGCACGCCCTCATCAGCTTCGAGCAGCGCTGCACCGGCGCGCCGCGCACGCTGCGCGGCTGCGTCCGCGTCACGCCCTGAGCCCTCCGCCCACCGGCGCGCCCCGGCTCACATCGCCAGGCCGCCGTCGACGTCGATGGTGCGGCCGTTGAAGTAGTCGCACTCGAGCACGAACTTGACGGCGACCCAGATGTCCTCGGGCAGGCCGATGCGGCCCACCGGGATGTTGGCGACCAGGGCGTCGCGCGCCTTCTGGTTCATGCCCTGGGTCATGGGCGTCTCGATCATGCCGGGGGCCACCGCGCCGACGCGGATGCCGTAGGCGCCGAACTCGCGCATCCAGGTCGTGGTGTTGGCGGCGAGGGCGGCCTTGGCCGCCGAGTAGTTCGACTGGCCGCGGTTGCCGTGGCGGGCCACCGACGACATGTTGACGATGACGCCTGGCCGCTGCTCGGTGGCGACCATCTTGGCGACGACGTCGCGCACCATGAACGTGGCGCCGGTCAGGTTGACGCCGATGACCGCGTCCCACTGCTCCTTGCTGAGCTTGGTGATCGCGCCGGTGGTGCGGTCCTTCTTGACCAGGAGGCCGTCGCGCAGGATGCCGGCGTTGTTGATGAGGCCGTTGAGGCCGCCCATGGCGCCGTGGGCCCACTCGACGAAGGCGCCGACGTCGGCCTCGTCGGCGACGTCGAGGCGGCGGGTGTGGACCTTGCCGGGCAGGCCGGCGGTGGCCTCGGCGAGGGCGGCCAGGCCGTCCTCCTTGACGTCGCCGGCGGCGACCTGGGCGCCGGCCTCGGCGAGGCGGGTGGCGAAGTGCGCGCCCATGCCCTGGGCGGCGCCGGTGACGATGATCTTCAGATCGGAGAGCTTCATGGATCCCTTCCGGTGTGCGGTGCGGTGCGCGGACGTTAGTGGCGCGTGGCGCCGGCCGCAAGCCTGGTCGCGAACCAGTCGGCGACCGCCGGGTAGAGCTCGCGGGCGGCGCGGCTGCCGACCACGGCCCCGACGTGGCCGCCGGGGACGCGCAGCGTGGTGGTGTCGGTGGTCGAGACCCGCTCGAGCAGCGCGGTGGCGGCCGCCGGTGGGCAGATCTGGTCGCGGTCGGCGACGATGGCCAGGGTCGGGCAGCGGATGGCCCCCAGGTCGACCCGCTGGCCGAGCGCCCGGTGGGTGCCGGCGACCAGGCGGTTGTCCTGGTAGAGGTCGCGGATGTACGTGCGATAGGCCGCGGCGGGGAAGGCGATGTTGTCCGCGGCCCACGCCTCCAGCGCGCGGTAGCTGGTCTGGGCCGCCGGATCGGCCGCCAGGTCCGGCCACGCGACGAGCTTCGACAGCTCGAGGGTCGGGCGCAGGGCCGTGAAGCCCGACTGCATCTGCTCGGGCGCGACGTTGCCGGCCCGGGCGATGGCGTCGGCGTCGAACCAGCGGGGATCGACCATGTGCGTGAGCGCGCCGCCACGGGCGAAGTCGATGGGGCCGGCCAGGTTGGCCAGCGCCGCGACCTGCCCCGGGTGGAGCGCGGCGTGGATGGCGGCGAGGGTGCCGCCCATGCAGTAACCGAGCACGCCGAGGCGGTCGGCGGCGGCGTCGGCCATGGTGCGCCGCACCATGCGGCCGAGGCGAGCCAGCACCTCGTCCCAGCCGAGGTAGCGGTCCTCGTCCTCGGGCGCGCCCCAGTCGAGGCAGTACACGTCGAGGCCGGCGCCGACCAGCGCCGCCACCAGGCTGGCGCCCGGGCGGAGGTCGAGCACGTACCAGCGGTTGATGAGCGACGGCACCAGGAGGAGCGGGGCGCGGCGCGGCCGATCGCCGCGCGCGCCGTCGGCCACGAAGCGGTAGAGGCGCGCCGTGCCCTCGCGCGCCAGCACGTCGCGGGGCGTGGGCGCGAGCCGGAGCGGGGGACGGCCGGGGAGATCGCCGACCGGGCCCGACCAGGCCTCGGCCAGCGCGCGCGCGTAGCGCGTCCACAGGTGGAAGGGCGTCATGCGGCGGGGCTCGCGCGGCGCGGGTCAGCTCTTCGGGGCGACGGCGTCGGCGGCGCGGCGACCGGCGTCCAGCGCCAGCTTGCGCCACTCGGCGGAGAGCTGGGACATGTAGCCGAGCGAGTCCGCCGTCAGCCGGGCCAGATCGTTGACCGCGGTGCGCGCGCGCTGCACGGCCACGCCCTCGTACACCGCCAGCTCCTCCATCATGCCCTGGGTACGGGCGATGTGGTCGCGCACCATCTGGCCGAAGGCCTCGGGGGTGGGCAGGGTGAAGGGCAGGGGCAGGTCCCAGGGGGCGCGGGCCTCGCTGGCCCGGGCCTGGGGCGGCGGCGGCTCGGCCTTGGGGGACGCGGGCTCGGGCTTCGGGGTCTCGGTCTTGCTGTCGGGCTTGGTCATGGGGAGTTCCTTTCTCGAGCGCCACCCTAGGCACCGTCCCTGGCGCTGTCAACCCAGAATTGTGCAACGCACAATTATCCTCGAACGGTCACGGCGATGCATCAGTCTGAGATTGCGTAAGAAATCAACCTGATTACTGCGTTGCACAAAATCTTGCTTGCGACGCGGCGGGCCGATCGGGTAGAGGGAGGCTCATGAATCCCCTCGCGCTCATCGCCGAGCGCCCGCTGGTCTGGGCGGGCTTCCTGATCTACGTCGGGCTCCTCGCGCTGCTCGCGGCGCTGGGTCGGCGCCGCGCCCGCGGCGACGCCGCCAGCTTCGCGGTGGGGCGCAGGATCCACCCCGCCGTCGCCGGCATGATGCTGTCGGCGTCGATCGCGTCGACCGCGACCTTCGTGATCAACCCCGGCTTCGTCTACGTCCACGGGGTGTCGGCGCTGCTCCACCTCGGGGTGGCCGCCTTCGCCGGCATGACCTGCGGCCTGCTCCTGGTGTGCGGGCGCTTCCGCCGCCGCGGCGCCGCCGGGGGCGCGCTCACCCTGCCGCAGTGGATCGGCCAGCGCTACGGCTCGGGCGCGCTGCGCGCCTACTTCGCGGCGGTGAACCTCCTGTCGCTGGCGTTCGTCGTGCTGATCCTGGGCGGCCTCGCCATCGTCATGCAGGCGACGCTCGGCCTGCCGTACCGCACCGGCCTGGTCGTGGTCGCGGTCATCGTCGTCGGCTACGTCCTGGCCGGCGGCGCCTACGCCAACGCCTACGTCAACTCGCTGCAGGCCGCGATCATGGCCGTCGTCGCCGCGCTCATCGTCGCCAGCGGCCTGCCCGAGCTCCTCGGCGGCGACGCCGCGGCGCGCCTGGCCGCCGTCGACCCCGACCTCACCGCCGCCATCAACCCGTCGAGCGCGCTGTTCGGGAGCTGGTTCTCGGTCTACGGCGCCGGCTTCGTCATCGGCTTCGCGCTCATGTGCCAGCCCCACGTCATGACCACGGCGCTCTACGTCGAGGACGATCGCGGCATGCGGCGGGCGCTCACCGTCGCCATCGCGCTGTGCGCCCTGTTCTCGGGCGTGCTCCTCGCCGGCCTCTACGCCCACCTCGCCGGGGTGCCGCGCGAGGCCATGCTCGACCCGGCCACCGGCGCCTTCCGCCAGGACCGGGTCATGGCGGCGTACCTCGCCCACAGCTTCTCGCCGCCGGCCCTCGCCCTGGTGACGCTCGCCATCCTCGCCGCCGGCATGAGCACGATGTCGTCGATCCTGGTGGCGCTCTCGGGCATCACCGGCAACGATCTGTTCCCGCTCGTCGCCCGGCGCGGCCGCGACCGCGGCGACGCCAGCCCGGCGGCGAAGCAGCGGGTCGGCCAGCTCGCGGTCGTCGCCTTCGCGCTCGCCGCGCTCGTGATCGCGCTCGATCCGCCGCGGCTCCTGGGCATCTTCGGCCAGCTCGGCGCCTACGGCGTCGTCGCGGCCGCCGCCGGTCCGCTGGTGCTGGGGGCGCTCCTGCCCGGGCTCGGCCGGCGCGCCGCCACCGCGGCCGCGCTCCTCGGCCCGCTCGTCCACTTCGCGCTCCACGCCGCCGGTCGCGACCCGGCGCGCGCCGCCGCCGCCCGCGCCTGGGGCGTGGACCTCGGCAACCCCGGCGTCACCGCCGCGGTCGCGATCCTGATCGGCGCCGCCGCCGCGCTCGCGCTCCACGCCGTGGCGACGGCGCGCCGGAGCGCCGCCGGGGTCGTGCCGGCGCCGGTCGCCGAGAGCTGACCGCGGTCAGGACCGCGGCTTGCGGCGGGCGCCGGGCTTGCCGAGGCCGTCGCCGCGCATCGCCTGCTTGAGCTCCTCGAGCTCCCGGCGGAGCGCGGCGACGTCGCCCTCGCTGGCGGCGCGCTCGCCGCTGCCGGCGCGGTCGCGGTCACCCCGATCGGCGCGCGCGGCCTCGCCGCGCTCGTCGGGCGGCGACTCGGGCTCGACGTAGGGCGGATACGCCGGCGGCGGCGGGGCGTAGGGCGCCGGGCCGAACCCCATCATCTGCCCGAAGGGCGTCTGCATCCACATGCGGGCCAGGGCGTCGGTGGCGCCCAGCGGGACCCGCGTGAGCGGCGAGACCTGCGCCAGCGACTGCACGCCGCGCCGGGCGCTCAGGTAGAGCTCGAGCGCGGCCGTGACGTACCGGCTGAAGAACTCGCCCAGCGCGTCGTCGCCGAGGCGGATCATCTGGGTGAGCAGCGGCACCGGCAGGGTGCGGTGGGCGCTGCCGCTCTCGAGGATGACCTGGGTCAGGGTGGCCTGGGTCAGATCCTCGCCGCTCCGGGCGTCGACCACGCGCACGTCGCTGCCGCCGCGGATCTTGGTCGCGAGCTCCTCGAGCGTGATGTAGCGGCTGTCCCCGGTGTCGTAGAGGCGGCGGTTGCCGTACTTCTTGATGAGCGTGGCGGCCACCGGCAGACCCTACGGGTCGGACCGCTGCACCGCAAGGACGTTCTTTGTTGCACGGCACAAATTCGCGGTTGACACGCTCCCCCCTCGTGCGTAGAACCGGGCTCGGGTCATGGCCGCGCCGCGCTCTCATGTTGCGTTGCAAAATCCCGGGACCGGATCGCGGGCGGTCGCGGCGCCCGCGCTCGCGGCGCCCGTGCTCGCGGTCGCGCTCGCGGCGGCGCTGGGGCTGGTCGCCGGCTGCTCGCGATCGAACCCGGCCACCTGCGACGACCACACCGACTGCCCGTCGGGCTTCTGCCGCGCCGACCACACCTGCGCCCCGGACGACGAGCCCGACGCCGGCGGCACCGACGCCACCGGCCCCGACGCCGCCACCGGGTGCGCGCCCGATCACGACGGCACGCTCACCCGCGACGAGCTGGTCATGGCCGCCGGCCAGACCGCGCGCTTCCGGGTCGCGACCGACGTCGCGGTCGACACCGCCGGCGTGCTGGGCGCGGGTGGCGCCCGCACCTGGACCTTCGCCGCGGCCGCCACCGGCGACCGCGATCTCGACCTGACGCTGGTGGCGCCGGCCGGCCAGTGGTGGGCGGCGAGCTTCCCGGCGGCGAGCTACGCCGCCCGGCTGTCGGCCGAGAGCCCGCTCCTCGGCGTGATGCGCCTCGACGACGCCGGGGTCGCGCTGCTCGGCGTGGTCAGCCCCGAGGCCGGCCTGTCCCGCACCGAGCTGACCTACGATCCGCCGGTGCCCATCATCCCCACGCCGCTGCCGCCCGGGGCGAGCTGGAACGTCACGGCGACGGTGAGCGGCCTGGCCAGCGGGGTGGCCGCGTTCTACAGCGAGCGCTACCAGGGGCGGGTCGACGCGATCGGCGACGCCGCCACGCCGTTCGGGACCTTCCCGGTGCGGCGCCTCGCCGTCGATCTCACGCGCACCGTCGGCGCCCTGGTGACGACGCGGCGCAGCTTCGCCTTCGTCGCCGAGTGCTACGGCACGGTGGCGACGATCGCCTCCCAGGACTACGAGCAGGGCAGCGAGTTCACCGACGCCGCCGAGCTGTGGAGGCTGGCGCCGTGAGCCCGCCGGGATCGGCGTGGCTGCGGCTGTGGATGTCGACGATGGCGGCGGCCGCGGCGATGGTCGCCGGCTGCCTCGGCTTCCACGGCGGCCCGCTGCCGGGGGCGCCGGCCGGCGCCACGTTCGTCGAGGTCGACGGCGTCCACGTCCACTACCGCGACGTCGGTCAGGGCCCGGCGGTGGTGCTCGTCCACGGCTACAGCGCGTCGATCGAGCTGTGGCGGCCGGTGCAGGACGCGCTGGCGGCGCGCCACCGCGTCATCGCGGTCGACCTCAAGGGCTTCGGCTGGACCAGCCGCCCGGCCGGCGACTCCTCGCCGCGGGCGCAGGCGGCGCTGGTGTGGGGCGTGCTCGACCAGCTCGGCGTCGCCGACGTCGCGGTGGTCGGGCACTCGTGGGGCTCGTCGGTGGCGCTGGCGATGACCCTCGACCAGCCGGCGCGGGTCCGGCGGCTCGCGCTCTACGCCGCGTACGTGTTCGAGGCCCAGGTGCCGAGCTTCCTGCGCTGGGCCCGGCTCGACGGGCTGGGCGAGGCGCTGTTCGCGCTCTACTACCGCGAGCGCGTCGAGGACCGGGTCGGGCTCGCCTACCACGACCGGCGGTTCGTGACCCAGGCGCGGGTCGAGCACGTCGAGGCCGAGCTGCGACGGCCGGGCGCGGTGGCGGCGGCGCTGGCGGCGGCGCGCGGCCAGCGCTTCCGCGGCCAGGAGGCGCGCTACGGCGAGATCGCCCAGCCGGTGCTGCTCCTGTGGGGCGACGACGATCTGGTCACGCCCCTGCGCTACGGCCACCAGCTCGCCCGCACGCTGCCCGACGCGACGCTCGAGGTCTACGCCGCCTGCGGCCACATCCCGATGGTCGAGGCCTTTCACCCGACGACGCGGGACCTCGGCCGGTTCCTCGGCGCCGACGTCCGGAGCGCGGCCACGCCCGGGCCGGAGCGGGAGCTGCCAGCGCCGGAGGCGGGGCCGGGGCCGGAGGCGTCCGACTGACGGCAGGCGCCGCGAGCGGTGGCCGGCCGGGGCCCTTCGACGTCGCCCCTGCGGGGCTTCGCTCAGGGCGAGCGGGGAGCAGACGAGCCCGCGTCCGAATCCGAACCCGAGTCCGAATCCGAACCCGAACCCGAACCCGAGACCGAGTCCGAGACCGAGTCCGAGACCGAATCCGAGACCGAATCCGAGACCGAGACCGTGGCCGAGCACGACACACTCACCGTTCGTCCTGAGCGAGGCGCGCAGCGCCGAGTCGAAGGACCCATGCCAGCGCTGCGCGCCCTCGCGCCCACGCGCGCCCTCGCGCCCACGCTCGCCCTCGCGCCCACGCTCGCCCTCGCCCTCGCCCTCGCGCCCGCGCTCGCCCACGCCGAGCCGCCCGCGCCCGCGCCCGCCCTCGCGCCCGCCGCCGGCCCCGAGACCGATCTCGCCGTGCTCGGCGCCGAGCTCGCCGCCCGCGCCTTCGTGGCGCCGCGCGAGCGCACCGAGGTCGACGTCCGCGGCGCGTTCCGCATCCGCCAGGAGGCGCTCATCAACCTCGATCTCGACCGCGGCCTCGACCCGTCGGGGCGACCGGTCTTCCCGGTGCCGCTCGGCGGCGGCCAGGTCCTCGACGGCGGCGACCTGCGGCTGCGCACCGACCTCAGCCTGCGGGCGCCCGGCGCCGGCGTCGCCGTCCACGCCCGCCTCGACGTCCTCGACAACCTGCCGTGGGGCGGCTCGCCGGAGGCCGGCACCGGCCGCGCGCCGACGCCCGCGGCGTCGCCGGGCCAGACCCCGGGCGCGATCGCGGTCGAGCGGGTGTGGGGCGAGGTCCTGACCCCGCTCGGCGTCCTCGCCGCCGGCCGCATGGGCGCGCACTGGGGGCTGGGGATGGCGGCGCACGGCGGCGACTGCGACGAGTGCGACGGCGGCGACGCCGCCGATCGCGTGGCCTTCGCCTCGCCGCTCCTCGGCCACGTCGTCGCCGTGGCCTGGGACGTGGCGGCGAGCGGCCCGTTCGCGCCGCGCCCGGACGAGCGCCGCGCCGTCGATCTCGAGCCGTCGGACGACGCCACGACCTGGACCGCGGCGGTCCTGCGCACCCGCGCGCCCGCCGCCCGCGCCCGGCGCGCCGCCGCCGGCCTCGCCACCGTCGAGTACGGCGTGTTCGCCAGCCATCGCCGCCAGGCCCGCGACGTGCCCGCGCACTACCTGCCGGTGGCGGTGCCGCGCCCGCCGGGCGCCCTCGACGCCTCCGACCTGATGGCCCGCGGCTTCGCCGCCACCACCGGCGGCGTGTGGTTCCGCCTGACCACGGCGCGGGCGCGGGTCGAGCTGGAGGCGGTCTACGCGCGCGCCCGCGTCGACCAGCCGTCGCTCCTGCCTGGCGTGCTGCTCGATCAGGCCGCGACCTCCGATCAGTTCGGCCTCGCGGTCGAGACCGAGCTCGCCCTCGGCGCGCACGCGGTGGGCGTGGACGCCGGCGTGGCCTCCGGCGACGACGCGCCCGGCTTCGGCGCGTTCCCGGCGCCCGGCGCCGCCGCCCCCCGGCCCGGCGATCTCGACGGCCCGCAGGCCGATCCGCCCGGCGACACCACCGTCGACAACTTCCGCTTCCACCCCGACTACAAGATCGATCGCATCCTGTTCGCCGAGCTCGTCGGCACCGTCACCGACGCCATCTACCTGCGCCCCCACGTCCGCCTCACCCTGGCCGAGGTCGGCCCGGGTCGCCTCGACCTCACCGTGGCGGCGGTCGCGTCGTGGGCGGTCGCGCCCAGCTCCACGCCGTCGGGCGCGCGCCACCTCGGCCTCGAGCTCGATCCGACGCTGGCCTACCAGGCCGAGGGCTTCCGCGCCGCGCTCGACTACGCCGTGCTCCTGCCCGGCGCTGCCTTCGACAACCCGGTCGCCGGCCTCGACGCCGCGGCCGCCCAGCTCGTGCGCCTGCGCCTGGGGTACGTGTTCTGATGCGCGCCGCGCTCCTCGGCCTGGCCGGCCCGGCCGTCCTGCTCGCCGCCTGCGGCGAGAACCTGACCCCGCCGGGCGACGGCGAGCCGTTCCCGCCGCTGGCCTGCGTGCCCGATCTCGACGGCGTCCTCACCGCCGACGAGATCCCGTTGGGGCTCGGCGCCACCGCGCCCTACCTGATCGGCGTCGACGTCGCGGTCGACGTCGCCGGCGAGGGCGCCGACGCGACCCGGCGCTGGGACTGGAGCGTCGAGCGCCGCGACGACGCCGCGGCCGACCTCGGCGCGGTCGCGCTGGGCCGGCAGTGGTACGCGTCGGCGTTCCCCGGCGGCCAGTTCGTCGCCGCCGGCGCCGGCGGCCTCGACGGGGTCTACGCCCGCGACGCCGCCGCCATCTACCTCCTCGGCCTGGCGTCGCCGACGATGGAGCCGGCCTCGGCGCGCACGCTCCTGGCCTACGACGCGCCGGTGGCGGTGCTCCGCTTCCCGCTCGCCGAGGGCGACGCCTGGACCGCGACCGGCACCATCACCGGCGGCACCCTGGCCGGGCTGCCGTACAGCGGCGCCGACGTCTACGAGCTGAGCGCCGACGCCAGCGGCGAGCTGCACCTGCCCTACGTCCGCTTCACCCGCGCCCTGCGCCTGCGCACGCGCGTGGTGTCGACGCCCGCCGTCGGCGGCGTCGTCACCAGCCGCCGCCAGGTCTCGTTCTGGTTCGAGTGCATGGGCGAGCTCGGCCGCGCCACCAGCCGCGCCGACGAGCCCGCCGCCGACTTCACCATCGCCAGTGAGCTGCGCCGCTTCGCGCTGTGAGCGCGGCCGGCGCCATCACGCAACCGAGGAGATCGTCATGAACCTGTGGGACCAGTGGAAGAAGGGCTTCGGCGCCTGGGAGAGCGCCACCGCCACCTACCTCGAGCAGGTGCTCGCCAACCCGGCGGTGCTGGGCCCCGCCGGCGCCATGCTCACCGCCGCCATGAAGACCAAGGCCGCCACCGACAAGGCGGTCCACGCCTGGTGGGCGTCGATCGGCCTGCCCACGCGCCGTGACCAGGAGCGCGGGCTGCACAAGCTCAACCAGCTCGAGAGCCGCATCGCGGATCTCGAGGAGCAGCTCGCGGCCAGCCGCCGCGGCGACGCCTGACGGCGGCGGCCGGACCGGGACCGCGCCAGGGACCCAGACGAGGAAGAGGAAGAGGACGAGGAGGACGCCATGGACGTGACGCCGTATCTGTACCGGCACCCGGTCGGGCACCCGACCGGGCCCGCGGCCGCACCCGCGACCGACCACGCGAGCGGCCACGCGGCCGCGCCCGCGACCGTGCGCCCGGCGCCGTGCGTCGTGCTCGACGCGCTGCCGGCGCGGGCCGATCACGTCCGCTTCCGAGTCCGGAATCCGGACGGGTCGTGGACCGCGGTCACCTGGAGCGAGCTCGCCGCCCAGCTCCGCGCCGCCGCCGCCGTCCTGTGCGCCCTCGGCGTCGCCGCCGGCGACCGGGTCGCGGTCTTCGGGACCAACTCGGTGGCGTGGGCCGCCGCCGCCCTCGGCGTCCAGGCCGCGGGCGCGGTCATGGTGCCAATCTACCCGGCGTCGACCGCCGAGCAGGCCGCCTACGTCCTCGGCCACGCCGCGTGCAAGGCGGTCTTCGCCGGCGACGCGGTGCGGGCCCGCGCCGAGGAGGCGGTGGCCCGGCTGCCGGCCGCGGTGCCGCTCCTCGCCCTCGACGACCCCGAGCTGTTCGCGCGCGGCCGCGCCCTCGACCGCGCCCACCCGGCGCGGGTCCAGCTCCGCCTCGACGCGATCGACCTCGATCGGCCCGGGCTCATGCTCTACACCAGCGGCACCTCGGGCCCCCCCAAGGGCGTGCCGCTCACCCACCGCAACGTCGGCGTCAACGCCGCCGACTGGCTGGTCAGCAACGCCAGCCTGCTCGCCTCCGACCACCGCGACCTCCTGTGGCTGCCCATGAGCCACATCTTCGGCTTCGGCCAGCTCTGCACCGGCAACCTCCTCGGCTGGGAGACCTGGATGACCACGCCGCAGGAGGCGCTGCCGCTCCTGCCCGAGGTCGCGCCCCACGTCTTCTTCAGCGTGCCGGCGTACTGGGAGAAGCTGGCGCGGGCGATGATCGAGCGCGCGGGCGACGATCCGGCCGCCCGCCGCGGCGCCCTGGCCGAGCTCACCGGCGGCCGCCTGCGCTTCTGCCTGTCGGGCGGCGCCGGCCTCAAGGTCGAGATCAAGGAGGCGCTCGCCGCCGCCGGCGTGCTGGTGATCGAGGGCTACGGCCTGACCGAGACCTCGCCCACCCTCACCCTCAACCGCCCCGACGACTACCGCTTCGACGCCGTGGGCAAGCCGCTGCGCTCGGTCGAGCTGCGCCTGGCCGACGACGGCGAGATCGAGGCCCGCGGCCCCAGCGTCTTCGCCGGCTACCACGACGACCCCGAGGCTACCGCCGCCGCCTTCACCGCCGACGGCTGGTTCAAGACCGGCGACGTCGGGCGCTGGACCGAGGACGGCTTCCTCCAGATCGTCGACCGCAAGAAGGACATCCTGGTCACCGCCGGCGGCAAGAACGTGCCGCCGGCCAACCTCGAGGCCCGCTTCGCCGACGATCCGGCGATCGAGCGGGTCGTGGTCTACGGCGACGGTCGGCCGTACCTGGTGGCGGCGGTGTGGCTGGCGCCGTCGGTGCCGGCGGAGGCCCGCGCGGCCGAGGCGGCGCGCGCGGTGGCCGCGGTCAACGCCCGGCTGGCCAGCTTCGAGACCATCAAGAAGCACTGGATCGGCGACGCCCCGCTCACCGTCGAGGACGGGCTGCTCACCCCCTCGCTCAAGCTGCGGCGCAAGGCGGTCTACGCCCGCTACCGCGCCCGCTTCGAGGCCCTCTACGCATGAGCCGCGCCGGCTCGCCCTCGCACCGCGGCGTGGTCGCCGCGCTCGCCCGCCTCGGCCGGCGCCTGGGGCAGGGGCTGCCCGCGGTCGGCCAGACCCCGCACGACGTGGTCTGGCACGAGAACAAGTGGCGGCTCCTGCGCGTCCGGCCCACGCGGCCGGCGGCCGAGCGCTGGCGCACGCCGATCCTCGTCGTGCCGTCGCTGATCAACCGCTGGTACATCCTCGACCTGCGCCCCGGCAAGAGCTTCGTCGAGTACCTGGTGGGCGCCGGCCACGACGTCTACCTGATCGACTGGGGGACGCCGACCGCCGAGGATCGCTACCTGACCTTCGACGACGTGTGCCAGGGCTACCTCGGGCGCGCCGTGCGCAAGGTCGCCGCCGCCAGCCCCGACGGCGTCGCCCACGTCCTCGGCTACTGCCTGGGCGGCACCCTGGCGGCGATCCACACCGCCGCCAACCCCGAGCGCGTGGCCTCGCTGGTGGCGCTGGCCGCGCCGATCGACTTCGCCCACGGCGGCACGCTGGCGACCTGGACCCGCGTCCCCGGCTTCGACGTCGGCGCGCTGGTCGACGGCTTCGGCAACGTGCCGTGGCCGCTGATGCAGGCCAGCTTCCACCTGCTCAAGCCCACGCTCAACCTGAGCAAGCTGGTCACCCTGGTCGATCGCGCCTGGGACGACGAGTTCCTCGACGGCTTCCTGGCCAGCGAGCGCTGGGGCAACGACAACGTCTCGTTCCCCGGCGAGTGCTACCGCCGCTACATCACCGAGCTGTACCAGGACAACCGCCTGGTCGCCGGCACGATGCGCCTGGGCGGTCGGCCCGCTCGCCTCGACGCCATCGACTGTCCGCTGCTGGCGGTGACCTTCGAGCACGACCACATCGTGCCCACCGCCAGCGCCACCGCGCTCCTCGCGCACGCGGCGTCGCCCGATCGCGCCCAGCTCCACCTGAGCGGCGGCCACGTCGGCGCCGTCATCTCGCGCAAGGCGGCCACCGGCCTGTGGCCGCAGCTCTCGCGCTGGTGGGCGACGCGCGACACCGACGCCGCGCGCGGCCTCGCCGACGAGCCGGGCCCGGCGCCCGATCCGGCCGCGCCCGCCCCCACCTGAGCGCCATCCGCTCGCCCGGAGATCTTCCCCGGCCGCGGTCGGAGCTCGCGGGAAACGAGCGGCGATCACGACTCTCCGGTCGGCCTGAGCCCTTCCCCGACCGCGGTCGGAGCTCGCGGGAAACGAACGGCGAGCCGATCCCTCCGGTCGGCCTGAGCTCTTCACCGACCGCGGTCGGAGCTCGCGGGAAACGAACGGGAAGAAGCCGCGGCTTGTCGGCCTTCGACACGCCCTCGCTTGCGCTCGGGCGGCTCAGGCCGACCGGAAAGGTGGGGCCGCGCGAGTGATGTCGGGCGCTTGCCGGCGCC
>CAADGB010000536.1 GCA_900696455.1 uncultured delta proteobacterium | reverse complement strand
GCGGCCCGGGCCTCGACCAGGTCGGCCCGCTCGGCGCTCTTCTGGGCCGCGGCCATCGACAGCGCCAGGCGGCGCCGCTCGGGATCGATCGACAGGATCTCGACCTCGACCTCCTGACCGACCGCGACCGCCTCCTTGGGGTGGTTGAGGCGGCGGCCGGCGCCGAGCTCGCTGATGTGGACCAGGCCCTCGACGCCGGGCCCGATCTCGACGAACGCGCCGAACGGCTGCAGCCGGGTGACCGTGCCGCGCACCCGACCGCCCGGCGTCAGGTGGCGGGTGCCGTCGAGGAAGGGATCGGCCTGCAGCGCCTTGAGCGACAGGCCGATGCGCGGCCCGCGGCGCCGGCCGTCGGGGCCCGGCTCGCTGTCCTCGATCTTGAGGATCTGCACGTCGAGCTCCTGGCCCAGCGCCAGCACCTCCTCCGGCCGCTCGACCCGGCCGTAGCCCAGCTCGCTGACGTGCAGCATGCCCTCGAGGCCGCCGAGGTCGACGAAGGCGCCGAACGGCTTGAAGCCGGTGACCCGGCCGCGGATGACCGCGCCCACGACCAGCTTGGCCCGGGTCTCGACCGCCTTGCGCGCGTTCTCCTCCTCGAGCAACGCCCGCCGCGACAGCACCAGGTTGCCGCGCTCGTACTGGGTGACCCGGAACGACAGGCGCTGGCCGACGAAGCCGGTCAGATCCTCGACGAAGCGCGCGTCGATCTGCGACGCCGGCACGAAGCCACGGACGCCGGCGACGTCGACCTCGAGCCCGCCCTTGACCGGCTGCGTGACCTTGCCCTCGACCGGGATCCCGAGCTCGAGCGCCTGCACCAGCTCGGCCCGCGCCTCCGGTCCCTTGCCCAGCTTGACCCGCAGCACCAGCGCGCCGCCGCGCTCGCCGGCGACCCGGGCCTCGAGGGTGTCGCCGAGCTGGACCCGGAGCTGGCCGTCGGGGTCGACCACCTGCTCGCGATCGAGCACGCCCTCGGCCTTGCCGCCGAGGTCGACGAAGACCGCGTCCTTGCCGATCGAGGTCACGACGCCGCGCACGACGTCGCCGGGCTGGGGCCGGCGCGCGGCCTTGCCCTTGGGCCGCCCGGCCTCGGCCTCGGCGAACAGGGCGGCGAAGTCCTCGCTGTCATCGTCGGTCGACATGGGGGGCGAGTCATCTCGCCTGGCGGCGCCCGTGTCAATCGCCGCGGCGCCCACCGCTTGACAGGGACGCGCCCGCCCGGTGACGGTGCGGCATGGCCCTGCCTGCCCTGGCCGCGCTCGTGGTCGCGGTCCTGGTCCTCGGTTACCGCTTCTACGGGCGATGGGTCGCGCGCCAGTTCGTGCTCGACGCCGACCGGGTCACGCCGGCCCACCGCCTGGCCGACGGCATCGACTTCGTGCCGGCGCGGCCCTTCTACCTGTTCGGCCAGCACTTCTCGGCCATCGCCGCCGCCGGCCCCATCGTCGGCCCGATCCTGGCGTGCAGCCAGTTCGGCTGGCTGCCCTGCCTCCTGTGGATCGGCCTGGGCGTGGTCTTCATCGGCGCGGTCCACGACGTCTCGACCCTCATCGCCTCGGTCCGCCACGACGGCAAGACCATCGCCGAGGTGGTGAAGGTCCACCTCGGCCGCCCGGCCTGGCTGGCCATCCTCCTCTTCATCTGGCTGGCGCTGGTCTACGTCATCGTCGCCTTCGTCGACATCACCGCCGGCACCTTCGTCTCCGACAAGGTCAGCGCCGACGGCGTCACCACGACCTTCAACCAGGGCGGCGCGGTGGCGCTGGCCGCGGTCCTGTACCTCGGCCTGGCCCTGGTCATGGGCCTGGTCAACCGCTTCCTGCGCCCGCCGCTGTGGCTGCAGACGATCCTCTTCGTCCCCGCCACCCTGTTCGTGGTCTGGTTCGGCACCCAGCACTCGACGTGGCTGGTCCTGGGCTGGCGCGAGTGGGTGTACCTGATCCTCGCCTACTGCGCGGTGGCGTCGGTGACGCCGATGTGGCTGCTCATGCAGCCGCGCGGCTACCTGGGCGGCTTCGTGCTGTACGGGGCGCTGCTGGTCGGCGTGATCGGCATCTTCTTCGGCGGCTTCTCGATCGAGCAACCGGCGTGGAAGGGCTTCGACACCCCGGGCCAGACCGGGCTCCTGTTCCCGTTCCTGTTCGTGACCATCGCCTGCGGCGCCTGCTCCGGCTTCCACGGCCTGGTGTGCTCGGGCACCACCTCCAAGCAGATCGACAAGGAGCCGCACTGTCACCCCATCGGCTACGGCGCGATGCTGCTCGAGGCCTTCGTCGCGCTCATCGCCCTGGCGACGATCATGATCGTCGCCGGCAAGCCCAGCGGCGGCCCCGGCAAGACCTACGCCGAGGGCCTGGCCCGCTTCATCACCCTCCTCATCGGCGACTCGCCCGAGGCCCGGCAGACCGCGGTGACCTTCGGCGCCATGGCGCTGTCGACCTTCGTCTTCGACACCCTCGACTCGGCGACCCGGCTCGGCCGCTACATCCTGCAGGAGCTGGTCGACCGTCGCGGCCTGGCGTCGATGGTCGTGACCTCGCTGGTCACGGTCGGCGTCCCGCTGTACTTCCTGGAGAGCGCGGACAAGGGCAGCTACGTGCTGTTCTGGACCCTGTTCGGCACCTCCAACCAGCTCCTGGCCTCGCTGTCCTTGCTCGCGATCTCGGTGTGGCTGTGGCGGGGCGGCCGCCGGCCGTGGTTCACGCTGGTGCCGATGGCGCTGGTGATGGCGGTGACCGTGACCTCCCTGATCCTGCAGGCGCGCAACCTGGCCCGCTTCGAGGGCGGCACGACGCCGTGGCTCAACGGCCTGGTCGCGGTCGTCCTCCTCGGGCTGGCCGCCGCCCTGGTCGGGTTCGCGGCCCGGGCCGTGCGGCAGACGCCGGCGGCGGCGAGGGCCGCGGCGTGAAGCGGCGCCCCGCCCGGCTCCTGCGCCGGCTCGCGGAGGCGCAGCGCCGTGCCACCGAGCTGCGCGGTGAGCTGCTCCGCGACCGCGCGCAGGCCCGCGACGAGGCCCGCGACCGCAGCCGCTTCCTGGCCCGCGTCACCCACGAGCTGCGCACGCCGCTGGCCGGCGTCATCGGCATGATCGACCTGGCGCTGGGCGACCAGGACGACCTCGCCCGCGCCGACCACCTGGCCAGCGCCCGGGCCTCGGCCCGCCACCTGCTCGAGCTGATCGACGACCTGCTCGACGCCACCCGCGAGGACGCCTGGGCGATCAACGTCGTCGCGATCGAGTTCGACCTGGGCGAGGTCCTGCACCAGGCGATGGCGATGGTGGCGCCGCGGGCGGCGCGCAAGGGCCTGGAGCTGGTGGCCACCCTCGACCCCGAGCTGATCGGCGAACGCCTCGGCGACCCGCTGCGCCTGCGCCAGATCCTGGTCAACCTGCTCTACAACGCGGTCAAGTTCACCGCCCACGGTCGGGTCTCCGCCCGCTTCGCGCCCGGCCCCGACGACGACCGGGTGGTGCTGCTCGTCGAGGACACCGGCGCCGGCATCGCGCCCGATCAGCAGGCCGCGGTGTTCGAGCCGTTCGTGCAGGGCGCGGCGACGCCCGGCGGCGAGGGCGTGGGCCTCGGCCTCGCCATCACCCGCGAGCTGGTCGAGGCCATGGGCGGCACGATCCAGCTCTGCTCGACGGTGGGGGTGGGCACGCGCTTCACCGTGCACCTGCCGCTGGCGCCGGGCCGCCGCGGCGAGCGCCCCGCGCGGGTGCGGACGATCGACCCCGGCTCGAACCCGAGCGTGCGCCCGCCGGCGCGCGCCCTGCGGGTGCTGGTCGTCGAGGATCACCCCACCAACGCGGCGATCGCCCAGGCGGTGCTGGAGCGGGCCGGCCACCGGCCGAGCTGGGTGCGCGACGGCGGCGCGGCCGTGGCCGCGGTGGCCACCGACCGCCACGACGTCGTGCTCATGGACCTCGAGATGCCGGGGCGCGACGGCGGCGCCGCCGCCCGCGCCATCCGCGCCGCCGAGCACGCCGCCGGCGCCGGTCGCCTGCCCATCCTCGCGCTGTCGGCCCACCGCCACGGCGAGCGCGCGGCGGCCGCCGCCGGCATGGACGGCTTCCTCCGCAAGCCGCTCGATCCCGATGCCCTCGACGCCGTGCTCGGCCGGGTCGCGCGCGGCGAGCTGGTGGGCCCGGTCGACCACGAGGCGCGGCTGTCCCGGGTCGGCCGCCGCCGGGAGCTGGCGCGCACCGTCGCCGGCACCTTCCTGACCCACGCCCCGACCCTCCTCGACCCCATCGACGAGGCCGTGGGCCAGGACGACGCCGGCGCGCTGCACCGCGCCGCCCACGGCCTGCGCGGCGCCCTGCTGATGGTGGGCGCGGTGGGCGCCGCCGAGCTGGCGGCCGCGCTCGAACGCGCCGAGCCCGCCGCCGCCGCCGGCCTGCGCGCGCAGCTCGACGTCGAGCTGGCGCGCGTCGTGGCCGAGCTCGAGCTGGTCCGCGCCTGAGCGCGCGGCGCGCGCCAGGCGCGCGCCGGGCTACAGGCTGACGCCCACGCCGAGGATGGCGTAGGTGATGTTCGACTTGTAGGTGCCGGCCATGTCCGGGTTGCGGCTGGGGGCGAGGGGGTCGCCGGTGCGCGGCGCGATCGTCCGCTCGAAGTAGACGACGTTGCCGAGGGTGAACGACACCCCGACCTTGCCGCTGGTCCACGCGCCGCCGATCTGCCCGATCACCTTGTTCATGTCGAACAGCGACGGGTCCATCGAGTCGTCCTTGTCGGCGGCGTAGGGGATGGCGCTGGTGTCGTAGGTGACGCCGGCGTTGACCTCGAGCGCGTCGCTGACGAAGTAGCGGCCGCCGACGCGGACGGTGTAGGTGTCCTGCCAGTTGCGGGGGACGTTGACCAGGATGCCGGCCTCGGTCGTGCTGCCGTCGGCCGCGACCTCGCACTTGCCGGTGGCGCCGGCGCTCATCACGCAGGTGTCCTTGTAGTGCGACCACCGCTGGTAGTCGAGGGCGACGTGGAACGAGGCGTCGGCGAGCGCGCGCCACTCGCCGGCCACGCGGACGATGTCGGGCAGGGTCTGCCGGAACTCGATGTCCGACGGCAGCTCGGGGCCGGTGCCGAACTTGTTGGTCAGCGTGCCCTCCATCGACAGCTCGCCGAAGCCGGGCTGCGCCTGGTACGAGAGGCCGATCCGGGAGCACGGGGTGGGCTGCACCATGACCCCGGCCGACGCGCTGACCGCGAGGCCCTCGGCCTCGACCAGGCTGCGCCCCTCCTTGAGGTTGCCGCCCGCCACCAGGTCGTCGGAGCCGTCGAGGTTGCGGGCGCGCACCAGCGACACCGAGCTCTGCACCAGGTTGAGCCCGGCGCCGACGGCGAAGCGCCGATCGGGCGTGCGCCAGGCCGCCGCCAGCGTGTAGTAGAGCGAGCGTTGCTGGCCCTCGATGGCGGCCCACCGCTGCGGGCCGTCGACCGCGCCCGGGTAGCTGGCGTTGCCGGCGAACGCGTCGTTCTTGTCCCAGCTCGCCTGACCGCCGAACGGCACGTAGACGCCGACGCCGATGCCCAGGCCCTCGATGCCGGCGTCGGTGGCGAAGCCGATGAACGGGCTGACCAGCGCGTTGGCGAGCGACGACGGGCCGGAGTTGGCGGCGGTGGCGTCGGCGGGCGTGCCGGTGCCCGGGTTGTCGATGGCGCCGGCGTCGCGATCGTACGAGGCGGTGCGGTATGCGAACAGGCCCTCGACGAGGCCGCGGGTGCCGTGACCGTGGGCGAGGCCCGCGGGATTGTAGTAGATGGTGCCGAGCTGATCGGAGGCGGCGTGGGTGCGCTCGCCGCCGAACCGCGCGGTCGAGAAGCCTCCCGCGTGGGCGACCGAGGCGGAGGAGATTACAGCCACACTGAACATCGCACGTACAAGATGTTGTGAACGCCACATATATTTCTTATACCTTCCGATAACTTAGACGTTGACGACCGCTCAGGGGCTGGGCTATCTTTACAGTCATGGTGAAAGGCATGTCAACCCGGATTGGCGCCGCGCTGCTGCTTTGCGGGCTCGTCGCCTGCGTGGACGCGGGCAAGAGCTTCGACGATTTCAGCGACCGTGTGGGGACCACGGACGCCAATACGATCGATCGACCGCCGAGCTCGGTCCACAACATCACCGGCACCTTCCT
>CAADGB010000535.1 GCA_900696455.1 uncultured delta proteobacterium | reverse complement strand
GGCCGCGGCCGCGTCGTCAACGTCTCGAGCATGGGCGGCAAGATCACGTTCCCGTTCATGGGCGCCTACAACTCGACCAAGTACGCGCTCGAGTCGCTGTCCGACGCCCTCCGCCTCGAGCTGCGCGCGTTCGGCGTCGACGTGATCGTGATCGAGCCCGGCGCGATCCACACCCGCTTCGCCGAGACCTCGCTGGCGCCGGTCGACCGCTACCAGGACACGGCCTACGGCCCGGCCCTCGCCCGCGCCCGCGACCTCGAGCGCCGGATGATGGCGACCGCGGTCGGCCCGGCGGTGGTCGCGCGCGCGATCCACACCGCGATCCGCCGCCGCCGCCCCGCCGCCCGCTACGTCGCGCCGTGGTACGGCCGCCTCGTGCTCGCGCTCCTCGCGATCACCCCCACCCGCGTCAGCGACGCGTTCTTCCGCCGCGTCGCCTTCCTCACGCCCGCGGCCTTGGGCGCCGCGAAGGCCGCGCCGGCGTCGTCGGCCGCCGCCCGGGCCCGCGCCGCCTGAGCCCTCCACCGACCGCGGTCGGAGCTCGCGGGAAACGAACGGCGACCACGACTCTCCGGTCGGCCCGAGCGCTCCACCGACCGCGGTCGGAGCTCGCGGGAAACGAACGGCGACCACAACTCTCCGGTCGGCCCGAGCGCTCCACCGACCGCGGTCGGAGCTCGCGGGAAACGAACCACAACTCTCCGGTCGGCCTGAGCCGCCCGAGCGCCAGCGAGGGCGTGTCGAAGGCCGACAAGCCGCGGCCGTCGCGGGAGGGATGTCGGGCGCTTGCCGGCGCCGTTCGTCAGGAGATCGGCCGCGGCTACGGGATCGGCTCGGGGGCGGCGCTGTCGCGGCCGCGCGACCGGCGACCGCGCACGCGGTCGATCATGGCGAGGAGCGTCTCCAGCGGCACCGGCTTGTCGATGAGCTGGCCGCCCGCCGACAGCACGCGCTCGCGCATCGGATCGGCGCACACGCCGGCGGTCATGAGCACGACCCGCGGCACGACGTCGGGCCGGTTGCGGCGCAGGTGCTCGAGCACCGCCAGCCCGTCGGTCCCCGGCATCATGATGTCGCACAGGATCACGTCGAAGTCCTGGCGCAGCGCGGTGGCGAGGCCGGCGGCGCCGTCGTTGACGACGGTGACGTCGTGGTAGGCGCGGAGCTGGCGGCGCAGCGCGCTGGTCAGCGGCACCTCGTCGTCGATGATGAGGACGTGACCGCGCCGCCGCACCGGCGCCGGCCCCGCCCCCACCGCCGCCGCCGGCCGCCCCTCGACCGGGAACCCCACGGTGAAGGTCGATCCCCTCCCCGGCAGGCTGTCGACGGAGATCCTGCCGCCGAAGCGCTCGACGATGTCGCGCACCACCGCCAGGCCGAGCCCGCTGCCGGCGCCGCGCGGCTTGGTGGTGAAGAACGGCTCGTAGATGCGGGCGCGGTGCGCGGGCGCGATGCCGACGCCGGTGTCGCTCACCGACAGCTCGACCCGACCGTCGCGGGCGAGGCAGCGCAGGCGGAGCTCGTGCGGACGCGGCTCGGCCGCCGCCACCGCGTCGGCGGCGTTGACCAGCAAATTGATGACCACCCGGCTCAGCTTGCGCGCGTCGATCGCGATCGGCGGCACCGCGGCCAGCTCGGTCGTGAGCCGGGCCCGGTGGCGGAGCTGGCTCGACACCAGATCGAAGGCGTCCCGGCACACCACGGCGGCGTCGACCGCCTCGATCTCGTCGGGGTCGTTGCGGGCGTAGCTGCGCAGGGCCTGGACGATCGCGACGATGCGCTCGACGCCGCGCAGGTTGTCGTCGAGCATCTCGGTCATCTCGTCGAGGAGCGCGACCCGATCGGCGCGCTCGCGCGCGGCCTCGCTCGCGGCCGCCGCCGGGCCGGGCGCCGGGTCCACCACCGCCCGCCGCAGCTCGTCGACGTGCTCGCGGCAGGTCTTGAGGTTCATCAGCACGTAGGCCGCGGGGTTGTTGACCTCGTGGGCGACGCCGGCGGCCAGGGTCCCGATCGCGGCCAGGCGATCGGCATGCTCGAGCCGGCGCCGCAGCTCGCGGGCGCGGCTGCGCGCCACCGCCGACTCGACCGCGCGCCGCAGCACCGGCGCCAGCATCACCGCCCGCTCGACGTGATCGTCGGCGCCGCGCTCCAGCCAGGCCCGCGCCGCGGCGGCGTCGCCGCCGGTCTCGACGGTGATGACCGGGGTCGGCGGGTTGGCCCGGGCCAGGGCGTCGAGCAGGGGCGCGGCCGCCGCGCCCAGCCCGTCGACGTCGAGGACGACGGCGTGGTAGTGCCGCGCCGCCAGCTCGGCCGGCGCGTCGGCGCCGCCGGCGCGCACGACGGTGTAGCCGATGGTCGCCGCGGTGTCGTGGACGCGATCGTCCCCGGCCACCACCAGCACGCGCACCGCCTCGGCGTGACCGTGGCGCGCGCGATCGAGCGCCGTCAGCCCGCTCGTGGTCCCGCCCAGCACCGGCTCGACGACGGCGTCTCCGCCGGGACCGGCGGGTACGGCGTCCTCCTGATCGCGCGGCACGGCCATCTCGTTCGAACGTAGCGGGTCGCGCGCGTCCGCACCATCACCCCAGCGGGAGGCCTGGGGTACGCCTGGGCGTGCGAACGCACGCCACCTCACGGCGGCGTCGCTCGTCGATCCGTGGCACCTTCGGACCTCATCCGACATCCGACAGGGGCCCGGCCTCTGCCGCCCTCCACCCGCTGCCCAGGCCGCCATGACCGCCGACCTCGCCACGCTCTACGCCGCTCACCTCGCCGCGCTCCAGGCCGCCCACGACCGGCTGCTCGCCGACCACCAGCTCGACGCGCTGATCGTCGCCGCGGGTCGCCCGGCCCTGGTCAACCGCTTCGACGATCGCTACTGGCCGCTCGCCCCGACGCCCACGTTCGCCCACTGGCTGCCGCTCCCCGAGGCCGACGCCGTCCTGGTCATCCGCGCGGGCGCCCGGCCGCGCCTGGTGCGCGTCGCCACCGCCGACTTCTGGGAGAGCCCGCCGCCCCTCGAGGCCGATCACTTCTGGTCGGGGTTCGAGGTGGTCGAGGTCCACACCCCGGAGGCGATCGCCGGCCATCTGCCCACCGGCCGGGTCGCGGTGATCGCATCGGACGCGCTGGCGTTCGCCGCCCCCGGCCCGCTCAACCCGCCGGCGGTGGTGGCCGCCGTCCACGCCGTGCGCACGCGCAAGACCCCCTACGAGCTGGCGTGCCTGACCGAGGCCACGCGCCGCGCGGTGCGCGGCCACCGCGCCGCCGCCAGCCGCTTCGCCGCCGACGCGCCGTCGGAGCTCGGCCTCCTGCTGGCCTACCTGGACGCCAGCGAGCAGGACGCCACCGCCACGCCCTACGCCAGCATCGTCGCCCGCGGGCGCAACGCCGCCGTCCTCCACCACGTCCACTACGCGCGGCGCGCGCCGGCGGCGGCCACCGACTCGCTGCTCGTCGACGCCGGCGCGTCGTATCTCGGGTACGCCTCGGACATCACGCGGACCTGGGTCCGCGGCGACGGCGAGGGCGCGGCGCTGTTCGCCGCGCTGGTCGACGGCGTCGATCGCCTGCAGCGCCAGGTGTGCGGCCTGATCGTCCCCGGCCTCGAGTACGAGGCGCTGCACGACCGCAGTCACGAGCTCCTGGCCGCGCTCCTGGTCGAGCTCGGGATCGGCAAGGCCCCGGCCGACGCCCTGGTCGCGCGCGGCGTCACCCGCGCCCTCTTCCCCCACGGCCTCGGCCACTCCCTCGGCCTCCAGGTCCACGACGTCGGGATGAAGCCGCGGGCGCCGCGGCCCGACAACCCGTTCCTGCGCAACACCAGCGTGATCGAGGTCGGTCAGGTGTTCACGATCGAGCCCGGCTGCTACGTGATCGACCAGCTCCTGGCGCCGCTCCGCGCCGACGATCGGGCGTCGCTGGTCGACTGGGCCGCGATCGATCGCCTGCGCCCGTTCGGCGGCGTCCGCGTCGAGGACGACGTGGTCGTGACCGACGCCGGGATCCGGAACCTGACCCGCGAGGCGTGGGAGGCGGCGTGATGCGAGCGGCGGCGATCGGCCTGCTCGCGCTCGCCCTCGCCGCTTGCCAGCGCGGCGGCGACCGCGGGCCCGGGACCGGCGCCGGCACCGGCACCGCCGCCGGCGCGGACCGCGCGGACGGCGGCCCCGGGCGCGCGGCGCTCACGCCGCCGGCGCGCCCGCCCCAGGTCAAGCCGCCGCTGCCGGTGGCGTCGCCGCCGGCCGACGCCGAGCGGCTCACCGGGATCGAGGGCGCGCCGGGCGCGGTGATCCACCTCGTCCGGCTCCGTCCGGGGACCGGACCGTCTCCCGGGCGCAACGACACCGTCAGCCTCAACTTCACCGGCTGGCGGACCAGCGGCGAGACCTTCCTCTCGACCGCGGTGCGCCGCCGCCCGGTGTCCCAGAGCCTGGCCCGAGTCGCGCCCGGGTTCGCCGCCGCGGTGGCGACGATGAAGAAGGGCGAGCGGGCGATGATGTGGATCCCGCCCCAGCTCGGCTACCTGGGCCCACCGGCGGCGACGCCCGAGGTCACGGTCTACGAGGTCGAGCTGGTCGACTTCGAGCCCGGGCCGCCGACCCCGCCCGACGTCGACGCGCCGCCGGCGCGCGCCGCCCGCACGCCGTCGGGCGCGCGCCACGTCGGGGTCAAGCCCGGCGCCGGCACGGCGCGGCCGCGGGCCTGGGATCTGGTGACGATCCACTACTCGGCGTGGAGCGCGAGCGGCCGGCTGTTCGACTCCACCGAGGTCCAGCGGCAGCCGCGCCAGAGCTTCGTCTTCCGCGAGCCCCTCGGCCTCGACGAGGTGCTGCGCACGATGACCGTGGGCGAGCGGCGGCGGGTGTGGCTGCCGCCGGGCCAGGTCGACGGGCCGCTCACCCCGGCCGGCACGCTGTGCTACGAGGTCGAGCTGCTGGCGGTGCAGGCCATGCACGAGCCGCCGCCGACACCCCGCGACGTGGCCGCGCCCCCGGCCGGCGCGGCGCGCACGCCCCGCGGCGTCGCGCGCGTGGTGCTGCGGGCCGGCACCGGCGCCGCGCACCCGGCGCCCACCGATCGGGTGCGCGTCGAGTACACGGGCTGGACCACCGACGGCCGGGTCTTCGACAGCTCGGTGGTGCGCGGCGAGACCGCGGTCTTCGCCCTCGACCGCATGGTCCCCGGCCTCGCCGAGGGCCTGGCGGCGATGGTCGTCGGCGAGCGCGCCCGGCTCTGGATCCCGGGCGAGCTGGCCTACCGCGACGATCCCGGCGCCCCGCGCGGCATGCTGGTCTTCGACCTCGAGCTCCTCGAGATCCTCCCTCATCCTGCGGCCGCGGCCGCGGCCGCGTCGACGGCGGCGCCGCCTGCCGTCGCGCCCGCGATGCCCGCGCCGCCCCCCACGCCCGCGGCCGGCGCGCCGTGACCGCGCCGAGCTCGCCGCCGCCCGCGGTGTGCGCCGCCTACGGCTGGGCCGACCGCGACCGCGTCGCGATCGAGCCGCTGCCCGGGGGCCTCATCAACGCCACGTTCGTGGTCCGCGAGGGCGGCGCGCCCCGCGCGGTGCTGCAGCGGCTGCACCCGGTGTTCGGCGCCGAGGTCAACCTCGACATCGACGCGGTCACCACCCACCTCGCCGCCCGCGGCCTCGAGACGCCGCGCCTCCTGCGCACCCGCGCCGGCGCCGCCTGGGTCGAGGACGAGGGCCGGGTGTGGCGCGCGCTCACCTGGATCGACGGCGTCACCGTCCACGCCGTCCCCGACCCGGCGTGGGCCCGCGCCGGCGGCGAGCTGGTGGGCCGCTTCCACCGCGCCGTCGACGATCTGGTCCACGACTACCGCTTCGTGCGGGCGGGCGTCCACGACACCGCCGCCCACCTGGCCCGCCTCGCGGCGCGGGTGGAGGCCGGGGCCGACGCCGCCGCGCGCGACCCGCTCCTCGCCGAGGCCCGCGACCTCGGCCGCGAGCTCCTCGCCGCCACCGCCGCCCTGCCGCCCCTGCCCGTGCTGCCGCGCCGCCACGGCCACGGCGACCTCAAGATCTCCAACCTCCTGTTCGCCGCCGGCGCGCCTCCCGCCGCGATCGCGCTGGTCGATCTCGACACCGTCGGTCGCCACGCCCTCGCCTTCGAGCTCGGCGACGCCATGCGCTCGTGGTGCAACCCGCACGGCGAGGACGCCGGGCGGATCGGCTTCGAGCTGCCGATCTTCGCCGCCGCCATCGCCGGCTGGGCCGCGCACGCCGGCGACCTCTGCGACGCCGCCGAGCGGGCGTCGATCGTCACCGGGCTCGAGACCGTGTGCCTCGAGCTCGCCGCGCGCTTCGCCGTCGACGTCTTCGACGACGCCTACTTCGGCTGGGATCCGACCCGCTTCCCGTCGCGCCGCGCCCACAACCTGGTGCGGGCGCGCGGCCAGCTCGCCCTCGGCCGCGCGGTGGCCGCCGCCCGCGGCGACGCCCTCGACGTCGTGATGGCTGCCCGATAGGCGTGCAGATCCGGCCGGTTGGGCGTGCGACGGCGGTGCAGCGCCCGCTGGCGGCGCCTGTCAGGCGGTCGGCACGCACACCCCGCGCCGATCTCGGCCAGAATGATCGGGATGCTCATCCGCCGTCGCGTGGCCCTCGCGATCTTCCTCGTCGCCGCCATGGCCGCCAGCGCCCACGCCGTCCGCCCCGGCTCGCAGGCGCGGCGCTCCCACGATCACGACGCCGTGGTGCTGCCCGGCGCCGGCGTCACCCGGCCGCTGCGCGCCCACGTCGAGCTCGCCCACCAGCTCGTGCCGGCGACGCGCGGCCCGGCGTGGCAGGCCCTGGCCGCGGCGGCGCCCGGCCTCGCGCAGTCGAGCTGGGATCGCGCCACCGGCGTGCCCAGCCGCATCTGGGGCCGCGGCCTCGAGGTGCCGGGCAGCGTGGCCCGGGCCGACGTCGCCGCCGCCGCCGCCTGGCGCTTCCTGGTCGAGCACGGCGAGCTCCTCGCCCCGGGCTCCACGATCAGCGACTTCGAGCTGGTCAGCAACGTCGAGCGCAACGGCCTGCGCGTGGTCGGCTTCGTGCAGCGTCACCGCGGCCTGCCCGTGCTCGGCGGCCAGGTCAGCTTCCGCTTCAAGCGCGACCGCCTGTTCGTGATCGGCTCCGAGGCGCTGCCCGACGTCGCGGTCGACCTCACGCCGGGCATCACCGCCCGCGGCGGCGCCGCCGCCCTCGCCACCGGCGTCGCCGCCGCCACCGCCGCCGACGTCGGGCTGCCGCCCGACCGGGTCCGCGCCGACGCCCCGGGCCAGGCGATGATCGTGCCGCTGGTGGCCGAGGACGGCGTGATGGGCTACCGGGTCGCGATCCCGGTCGAGGTCGACGGCGGCAGCGCCGGCCGCTGGCAGGTCTTCGCCGACCCCGCCACCGGCACGCCGCTGGTGCGTCGCTCGCTGACCCGCTTCGGCGCCGGCACCGTCGCCTTCGACGCCGTCGAGCGCTGGACCCAGCGCCCGCGCCGGGTCTACCCCGCGCCCTTCCTCGACGTCACGGTCGGCGGTAACCCCGCCAACACCGGCGCCACCGGCGCCGTGACCTGGGCCGGCGGCGCGCCGGTCACGGTCGGCACCTCGCTGACCGGGCCGCTGGTCGACGTCGAGAACCGCGCCGGCGAGGTCGCCGCGACCACGCTGTCGCTGGCCGACGGCGGCACCGCGACCTGGGCCCCGGCCGGCGACGGCGAGCTCGACGCCCAGCTCTCGGCCTACATCCACGCCCACGTCGCCAAGACCTACGTCCGCCGCTTCGCCGACGGCCTCGAGTTCCTCGATCAGCGCCTGCCGGTCCGGGTCAACATCGCCGACGAGTGCAACGCCTTCTCCGATGGCAACAGCATCAACTTCTTCCTCGCCAGCGACGAGTGCGAGAACACCGCGACGATCGCCGACGTCGTCTACCACGAGTTCGGCCACTCCCTGCACTCCCACGCCCTCATCCGGGGCGTCGGCTTCTTCGACGGCGCCTTCAGCGAGGGCCTCTCCGACTACCTGGCCGCCACGATCACCGACGACTCGGGCATGGGCCGCGGCTTCTTCCGCAGCGACGCTCCGCTGCGCGAGCTGAACCCCGAGGGCCGCGAGCACGTGTGGCCGCGCGACGTCGCCAACATCCACTACACCGGGATCATCTTCGGCGGCACGATGTGGGATCTGCGGACGCTCCTCATCGAGGCCAAGGGCCGCGAGGAGGGCATCGCGCTCGCCGACCGCTTCTTCTACGCCGCCGTCCAGCGCGCCCCCAGCATCCCGGCCACGCTCATCGAGATCCTGGCCGAGGACGACGACGATGGCGACCTGTCCAACGGCACGCCCAACGAGTGCCTCATCCGCGCCGCCTACGGTCGCCACGGCATGCGCACGATCGGCGGCCGCCTCGAGGCCCCCGGCCTGGTGCCGCTGTCCACCAGCCTCGAGGCCCTGCCGGTGACCCTGACCCTGCTCGGCGTCGACGTGCGCTGCGGCGACGACGTGGTCGAGGCCAAGCTGGAGTGGCGGCCGCGCGGCGCCGGCGACAGCCCGCGCGCCGGCTCGACCCTGGCCACCGCCGACGGCGACGTGTGGAGCGCCGAGATGCCGCTCCCCGACGACGGCGACGTCGCCCAGTACCACGTCCGGATCAAGTTCGCCGACGACACCGACATGGTCTTCCCCGACAACCGCGCCGACCCCTGGTTCCAGGTCTACCGCGGCGACGTCACGCCGCTCTACTGCACCGACTTCGAGACCGACCCGTTCGCCGACGGCTGGCGGGCCAAGCGCGACGGCGCCTGGCAGTGGGGGATGCCCGGCGGCAGCCGCGAGCACGGCGACCCGGCCGCGGCCTACTCGGGCACGCGGGTGGTCGGCACCGGCCTGGCCCGCACCGCCGGCGGCTACCCCGGCGCCACCACGACCTGGCTGGAGTCGCCGACGATCGAGACCGGCCAGTGGAGCGACGTCCGCCTCCACTACCGGCGCTGGCTGGGGGTCGAGGACGGCTTCTACGACCACGCCCGCGTCGTGGTCAACGGCGAGCAGGCGTGGACCAACGTGAGCTCGATGGGCAACAGCGCCAAGAACCAGCACCACGAGGACCGGGCGTGGGTCTTCAACGACGTCGCGCTCAGCCCGCGGATCTACGAGAAGCGGGTCACGGTGCGCTGGGAGATCGAGGCCGATCAGGCCTTCGAGCTCGGCGGCTGGACGCTCGACGACGTCTGCATCGTGGCCAACGTCAACTCGGTGTGCGGCGACGGCCGCCGCAGCCAGGCCGAGCAGTGCGATCTGGGCGACGGCAACGCCGACGTCGCCGACACCTGCCGCACCACCTGCCGCCTGCCGTTCTGCGGCGACGGCATCGTCGACTCCAACGAGCCGTGCGACGACGGCAACGACGACGACCTCGACGGCTGCGACTCGAGCTGCCAGCCGGTCGCGCTCGATCCCGTCGATCCCGGCGGCTGCTGCTCGGCCGGCGCCGACCCGCGGGCCGCGCTGGCGCCGCTGGCGCTCCTCGGGTTGCTCGCGCGCCGCCGCCGCCGCCCCCGCGGCCACGCCGGCCGCTGACCGCCGTCACCAGCGATCGCGGCGTCGCTCGCGGCGCCCCTCGGGGCGCGCGCGGTCGTCGGCGCGGCGGTCCCGGCGGTCGGCGCGCCGCTCCCGCCGCTCGGCGCGCTCGCGGGCCAGGTAGGCGCCGGCGGCCCGCTGCTCGTCGGGGCTGAGCCAGCCGTCGCGGTTGGTGTCGAACGGGCGCAGCCGCGCCAGGCCGCGCTGGTGGCGGAGGTGGCGCAGGAACGCGCGGGCGGCGGCGCGCTCGGGCCCGCGCAGCCGGCCGTCGCCGTCCACGTCGAAGCGCGCCGCGAGCTCGCGCCGGAGCTGCTTGCGCGCCCGCTTGCCGGCCTTGCCCGGCCTCCCGGCGTCGCCGGGCGCGAGCTCGGCCGCGGGCGGGTGGCCGCCGGGCCCGACCGGCCCCTCGCCCCGGTAGGGATCCACGGGCCCCGGCGGCGGCCGGTCGGCGGCGGCGGGCGCCGGCGCCGCGATCAGGACCAGGCCGGCGAGCCCGAGGGGCGCGAGGAGGTGGACGAGGCGCGCGGTTCGCTTCATGCGCCTTCCGACCCGCGGGCGGGGCGGGAGGTTAGGCGCGGGCCGGGAGGTCAGCGGCGGGCAGGGCCGGGCCGCGAGGTCCGGGCCGGGCCGCGCGAACGGGGCGGGCGGACCGACGGCTCACTCGCACGGCGCGGTCAGGGCGGCCGGCGCCGGCACGCGCGGCGTCCCGGTGCGCACGTAGCTGGCGAGGAAGCAGCCGTACTGGTGCTTGACCTCGTCGAGCTGGCGGTAGATGTAGTGCGCGTCGGCGATGCCGTCGCTGGCGAACTGCACGACGACCCGGGTGTGCGCGCCGACGTTGGCGCGCACCGGGTACGGGTCGACGCCGTCGAGGCCGTCGAGGGCGAGGGCGGCCTGCAGCTCCGGCCACAGCACGGCGCCGGCCTGGCGGTTGCCGTAGGCGAGGGCGGCGGCGTCGAAGATCTCGGTGGGGAAGTAGACGTCGCCCTGCCCCACCGGCTCGTAGACGTGGCGCACCGGGAACCCCGACAGCGGGCGGTGGCCGAGGCGCGCCATCGACGCCATCGGCTCGGCGATCTCCCAGCTCACGCCCAGGAGCGCGAGGCCGGGGTGGAGGAACGTGAGCTGGCTGGCGTCGGTCGCGAAGACGCCGCCGAGGAAGCCGCGGGCGCCGCCGATCAGGTCGGTGTCGAGGATCATCTTGCCCCAGTAGCCGCCGGCGCCGGTCGGCACCAGCGCGCCCAGCCGCGGCTCGACCGCGCCGATCATGTTGGTGTACATGCCGCCCATCGACTGACCGCCGGCGGTGAGCGTCGCCGGATCGAAGCGATGGGCGGTGGCCCCGGTGGGCAGGGTCGGGCCGACGCAGCCGGCCAGCGCCGACGGCGGGAGCTCGAGGGCGAGGAGCGCGTCGAGGAGCAGGCGCTGCTCGATCACGCCCTGCTGGAAGGTGTAGGGGAAGGCGCCGAGGTTGAGCAGGTTCAGGTACTCGTAGTCGGTGGCGTTGGGGTAGCGCTCGGGGTTGAGCGGCAGCGCCGCCGCCGCCGCCGCCAGGCCGTGGCGGGCGACCACGTAGCCCGGGCCCTCGCCGCGCACCGGCTCGCCGCCGACGGTGAGCGTCTTGCCCAGATCGACCAGGCCGGTGGAGAGCCCGCCCGAGCCGTGGAAGAAGAGGTAGAGCGGCCACCCCGCCGCCGGCATCTCGCCGTGGGGCACGGTGATGACCAGGGGCACGGTCTGCGTGCCCTGCGCCACCGGCGCGCCGCCGGGCCCGATCACGAAGTGGCCGTCGCGCTGGTACGGCGGCTCGCCCACCTGGTACTGCGGCAGCGTCAGGTCGGCGTGCAGCTCGCAGTAGCCGTCGTGGCTGGCGCCGTCGTCGGGATCGACGCGGACGTTGGTGATGATCGCGTCGTCGGCGACGCGCGCCGCCTCGCTGCGGGCGTGGAGCAGCGCCACCTCGTCGCCGGTGGTGAAGACGGTCGCGGTCAGGACGTCGTCGCGGGCGACGCCCAGCTCGTCGAGGAGCGGCCACAGCGGCGCGTAGGTCGCGGCGGCCGTCGCCCCGCGCGGCGCGGCCGGGGTGCGGCCCGCGGCCAGGTCGGCGATCGCCGGGTGCGGCGCGAGGCCGGGCGCCACCGCCCGCCGCACGACCACGGCGTAGGTGGTCGACGGCGCCAGCACGACCCCGGGCCGCAGGCCGACCCCGAGCAGGAAGGCGATCGCGGTGTCGTCGGGCGGCAGGGTCTGGGTCACCACCGGCAGCAGGCGACCGCGGTCGGGCGAGTCGGGATCGATGTCGACGTAGAGGATGGGCGCGGTGGCCGCCGCCGGCACCACGTCGGTCACGGCCCGCGGCGGCAGCGCCTCGGCGAACCGGAAGTAGGCGCTGGCCACCACCGACTGACCACGGCGGGCGTCGGCGAGCGCGACGAGCTGACCGACCAGCCGGTTGTCGCCCTTGTTGGGGAAGCCGGCGTAGGTGGGCGTGCCGTCGACGTCGAGCCGCAGGTCCGACGGGAACGGCAGATCGAAGAAGCTGTCACCGGTCAGCGCGCTGCCGAGGTCGAAGATCACCGCCGGCGCCTCGTCGTCGCCGCCGCACGCGGCCCCGCTCGCCGCGAGGACCAGCGCCAGGGCCGCCACCGAGCACGCTCGCGACGACGACGACGACGACGACGACAGGACCCGGCAGACAGACGGCATCTCCCGAGGATGACGACGCCCGGTGCGGCCTGTCAACGGCCGTGCGGCGGCGAGGCGGCGGGCGGGGCGGCGGGCGGCACGGCGACGGCCGCGGCCGACCGCGGTCGACCGCGGTCAGCCGACCAGGGTGCGGCGCGCGGTCAGCCGCGGGGCGGCCGCGACCTCGCGCACCAGCCGGGTCACGACCTCGACCACGCGGCCGCGATCGCCGGCCAGGCGCGCGCCGAGCTGGCTCAGCATCTCGCCGTCGCGGTCCCCCATGCCGTCGCCGGTCACCACCAGCATCGCGTCCCGGAGCTCCTCGAGGCCGCGGGCGTACATGACCAGCTCGAGCGCGTTCATGCCCGGGCTCATCGCGCCCAGCGTGGCGTCGATGAGGATCAGGTCGGGACGGTCGCGGGTCAGCTTGGCCGCCGCCTCGCGGCCATCGCGCGCGGCGTCGACCTGCGAGCGGGCGTGGGCGCGCCGCACCGCGCTCCAGAGCTGGCGCACGCGCTCGCCGTCGTCGTCGACCACCAGCACTCGCACGCTGCGCTGCGCGGCGGTGGCGCGCTCGCGGATGATCTCGAGCTGGGCCACCACGGCGGCGGCGTCGGTCGGGCGCGCCGCCGGATCCTTGGCCAGGAGCTCGCCCACCAGATCGGCGAGCTCGACCGGCAGATCGGTGCGCAGCTCGGCCAGCGCCGGCGGGCGCTGGTGGACGTGGGCGAACACCAGCGCCTTGGGGGTCTCGCCCAGGAACGGCGGCTGCCCCAGCGCCAGCTCGATCGCGAGGCAGCCCAGGCCGTACAGATCGATCGCCGCCACCGCCGCCGGATCGGCGGCGCTGCGCGCGCCGGTCACGACCTCGGGCGCCAGGCACACCGCCGCGGACCCGACCACCGGCGCCTGGCCCAGCGCGAAGCGCCCGAACACGACCCGCTCGTCGGCGGTGACGAGCAGGGTCTCGGGCGCCAGCTCGCCCACGGCGTAGCCGGCCTGGTGGACCGAGGCCAGGGCGCGGGCCGCGGCCAGGAACCGGCCCAGGAGCTCCGCCGCGCTCGCCCGGGCGCCCGCCGCCGCCGCCGCGTCCAGGTGCTCGCGCAGGGTGACGCCGGCGACGCGCTCGCCGGCCACGTACTCGGTGCCGCGATGGTTGCCGACGCCGAACACCGCCGCCGCCGCCGTCCCGTGCGCCGCCACCGCCGCGCAGCGCCGGGCCTCGGGCACCAGCGACGGCGCGCCGGGGTCGCGCCACGCCAGCTTGAGGACGGCCGCGCGCTCGAGCAGCATGTCCCAGACCTCGAACACGCCGCCGCTGTCGCCGCGAGCCAGCTCGTGGCGCACGGTGTACATCGAGCTCACCACCTCGCCCGGGGCCAGCGGCGGCTCGGGGCTGTCGCGGAAGCCGGCCGGGGCCTGGAACGTGCGGCTCCCGGTCGAGCCGGGGCTCGTGCCGGGTTGCAGCGGGAACCGTTGGCCCTTCCAGCTCATGCAGCGTGGACCGCCATCCTACTCCCTCTTGCCGCGCGCCGTCTGCCCGCGACCGCGGTCGCGCTCGCGGCGGTCCTCCACCGCCCGCCACATGTACCAGGCGGCCACCGACCGGTACGGCCGCCACGGCGCGGCCAGCCGCTCCATGCGCGCCGGCTCGGGCGGCGCGCGCAGGCGCAGGAAGTGGGCGAGGCCCTGGCGCACGCCGAGGTCGCCGGTCGGCCACACGTCGGGTCGGCACAGGCCGAACATCGCGAACATGTCGACCGACCACGGGCCGATGCCGCGGATGGGCAGGAGCATGGCCCGGACGGCGGCGTCGTCGGCGGCCAGCAGCGCCCGCGGCGCGACCCGGCCGTCGCGGAAGTGCGCGGCGAGGTCGAGCAGGGCGAGCGCCTTGGAGCGCGACAGCCCGGCCGGGCGCAGCTCGTCGACGGACGCCGTCGCCAGGCGGGCCGGCCGCGGGAAGCGCGCCGAGCCGAATAGGGCGCAGAAGCGGCGGTAGATCGTCGCGGCGGCGGCGCCGGCGAGCTGCTGGTAGATGATGGCGCGGCCGAGGCTGGCGAAGGGATCGCGGGTCGGGGTGAGCGCCGGCAGGCCGTGGCGCTCGACCAGGGGCGCGAACCGAGGCTCGGCGGCGACGAGGTGGCGGGCGGCGGCGGCCGGATCGTAGGTCATTCGCCCGCGGATGCTACCTGACCGCGGGCGGTGCGGATCGCGTGCTGGTGCGGCGCGAAGACGTCGAGGGAGCCGGGCTGGTTGCGGCGCCAGAACGCGTCCCACGCCGCCCGGGCCCGCGCCGTCACCGCCGCCGGCGTGGGCGGGAACAGCAGCTCGACCGCGGCGTTGAGGCTGGCCGCCGCCCAGTTGCGATCGCGATCGAACGGGATGCCGACCGCCTCGTAGGCGGCGCCGAGCGCGGCGAGCTGCTTCTTGCGCACGCTCTCGATGATCGCCCGCGGATCGATGCCCAGGGTCTCGAAGTCGTCCTTGACCAGGCGCAGCTCGGTCAGGCCCCAGTACAGGATGCGCACCTGGTACGTCACCAGGCGCATGCCCTGGCGCCGGGTCATGCCGGCGAGCAGGCTGGGCAGGTACTGCATGCCGAGGCCGACGTGGCGGGCCTCGTCGCGCTCGTAGTAGCGCATCAGCTCGGTCAGCACCGGCTCGACCTCGCGCTCGCGCACCGCCTGGAACAGGGCCAGGGCGATGGTCTCGATCATGAGCTGCATGCCCATGAGCTTGGCGGCGAGGTCGTCGGTCTCGAGCACCAGATCGAGCAGCGCCTGGGGCGCGCGATCGAGCCGCCCCGGCGTGTGGCCGAGCGCGGCCAGGTAGTCGTGCATGACGTAGAAGTGGCGGGCCTCGTCGTGGGCCTGGCTGGTCGCCGCCATCTTGGCTTCGAGCGGGACCAGGCGATCGGCGAGCTGGGCCGAGATCTTCCACGCCGCCAGCTCGCCCCACAGGATGATCGTGAAGACGCGCTCGAGCGCGCGCCGCTGCGCCTCGGGCACCCGCACGCCGCCGTGCTTCGCCAGCAGCTCGCCCAGCACGTCCTTGCCGTCCCAGGCCAGGGTCTGGCCGCGGTGGTAGATGTGCTCGCACTTCGCCAGGCGCCGGGCCTCGGCGGCCGAGCGGGTCAGGTCGAACATGTCGTAGCGGAGCTGGCTCTTCCCGAATCCTGCGATCGCCATGCGCGGGCCTCCTGACTATCGTTCAATAGTAACCGGATGCGCGACGCGGCGCCATCGTCTCGCGCGCTCAGGCCCGGCCGCGGCTCTGGCCGGTGGTGACGCCGCCGGCGATCAGGTGGGCGAGGCGCAGGGGCTCGGGCAGGTTGCCGTGCAACGTGGTCGCGCGCAGGAGGTCCACCGCCTGCGGCCGGGTGAGGCCGACGCGCTGGATCCACATCGGCCCCACCGGCTCGAGCAGACCCGCCGCCTGCACCAGGCGCCACTTGCGGGCGCCGCCGCGGGTGCGCTCGCGCAGCGCGTCCTCGACGAGGTGCAGGCGGGGGTGCTTCCGCACCGCGACCACCACCGGCACGTCGAGCTCGTCGCTCAGGCGGTGGATGTCGACGACGTTGAAGCCGGCGAGGGCGATGCCCTGCAGCAGCACCGCCCGCACGTGGCCCCGGAACTTGCCCTCGCGCACCAGCCGCACCAGCTCGTCGGTGGCGTTGGCGCCGTCGCGCCGGACCTTGCCCGAGAGCACGCCGTCGAGCCGCGTCCGCGAGCACACCGCGCCCACCACCCGCACGTCGCCGTAGTGCGCGTGCGGGAACGGCGCGTCGTCGAACCCCACGACGTTGGTGATCGGCTTGCCCACGAGCGCTCACTCTAGCCCGGCCCGGGCACCGTGATCGGGCTCGGGCATGCGCTCCGGACGCGCCGAGGGCGCGGCCTCGCGACCGCGCCCTCGCCTCACCTCGCCACGTCCGCGCGCGATCGCGCGGCGGCTCACTTCTTGGCGTCGGCCTTGGCCTTGGCGGCCTTGGCCAGGAGCTCCTCGCCGATGTTGCTGGGCACCTCGGCGTACTTGGCGAACTCCATCGTGAACTCGGCCTTGCCCTGGGTCGCCGACCGCAAGGGCGTCGAGAACCCGAACATCTCGGCCAGCGGCACCTCGGCGTCGACGCGGGCGCCGCCGTCCTCCTCGGCCGAGCCGATCACGATGCCGCGGCGCTGCATGATGAGCGACAGCATGTTGCCCGAGAACTCGGCCGGGCCCTCGAGCGAGACCTTCATGATCGGCTCGAGGATCTTGGGCCGGGCGCGCGAGAAGAAGTCGCGGAAGGCGCCGCGGGCCGCCTCCTGGAACGCGATGTCGCTCGAGTCGACCGCGTGCGACTGACCGTCGTTGATCGCGACCCGCAGCCCGACCACCGGCACCCCCAGGCGCGGGCTCTTGGCCAGCATCGACTTGAAGCCCTTCTCGCACGACGGGATGAACTCGCGGGGGATGGCGCCGCCGCGGATCTCGTCGACGAACTCGAACTCGCCGTCGAACGGCTCGCAGAAGCCGGCGACGCGGCCGTACTGGCCGGAGCCACCGGTCTGCTTCTTGTGGGTGTAGTTGAACTCGGTCCGGGCGCCGATGGTCTCGCGGTACGCGACCTGGGGCGGGCTGGTGACCACCTCGGCCTTGTACTCGCGCTTCATGCGCTCGATGTAGACGTCGAGGTGCAGCTCGCCCATGCCGGCGATGATGGTCTCGTTCGACTCGGGGTCGACCCAGCACTGGAAGGTGGGGTCTTCCTTGGTGAAGCGGTTGAGCGCCTTCGACATGTTGATCTCGGCGCCCGAGTCCTTGGCCTTGATCGCGACCGAGATCACCGGCTTGGGCACGAACATCGAGGTCATCGCCAGGTTGACGTGGCCGTCGGTGAAGGTGTCGCCCGAGTTGCAGTCGATGCCGAACAGGGCGCAGATGTCGCCGGCGCCGGCCTCGGTGATGTCTTCCTTGTCGTCCGAGTGCATGCGCACCAGGCGGCCGACCTTCACCTTCTTGCCGCTGCGGGTGTTGACGATGAAGTCGTCCTTCCTGAGCTCGCCCTGGTAGATGCGGACGTAGGTGAGCTGACCGTAGCGGCCGTCCTCGAGCTTGAACGCCAGCATGACCAGCGGCTTCTTGGGGTCGCTGTCGAGGACGACCGGCGCCTCCTCCTTGTCGAGATCGAGCGCCACGTTCTCGACCTCGCGCGGGTCGGGCAGGTAGTAGGTGACGCCGTCGAGCAGGAGCTGGACGCCCTTGTTGCCGAGCGCCGAGCCCAGCATGACCGGGGTGCAGCGGAGGGCGAGGGTCGAGTCGCGCAGGCACTTGCGGATGAGCGCGGGCGTGACCTTCTCCTCCAGCATCGCCTCGGTCAGCTCGTCGTTGACCATGCTGAGCTGGTCGAGCATCTCCTCGCGCGCCTTGTCGGCCTGCTCCTTGAGCTCGTCGGGGATCGCGCTGTGCTCGATCTGGTTGCCGTTGTCGCCGTAGAAGCGGATCGCCTGCATCTCGATCAGGTCGACCACGCCCTCGAGCTTGTCCTCGAGGCCGATCGGGATCTGGATCATGACCGGGTGCAGCTTGAGCTTCTCGCGGAGCTGGTCGCGGACGCGGAACGGGTTGGCCCCCGAGCGGTCGAGCTTGTTGACGAACGCGATGCGCGGCACCTTGTAGCGGCGCATCTGGCGGTCGACGGTGTAGCTCTGGCTCTGCACGCCGGCGACGCCGCACAGCACCATGATCGCGCCGTCGAGGACGCGGAGCGCGCGCTCGACCTCGATCGTGAAGTCGACGTGCCCCGGGGTGTCGATGATGTTGATGTGGTGCGGCTTGATGCCGACCTTGGGGGTCGAGCCCGACCAGGAGCAGAACGTGGCCGCGCTCTGGATCGTGATGCCGCGCTCGCGCTCGAGCTCCATCGAGTCCATCTTGGCGCCCACGCCGTCCTTGCCCTTCACCTCGTGGATCGCGTGGATCCGCTTGGTGTAGAACAGGATGCGCTCCGTCAGCGTCGTCTTGCCGCTGTCGATGTGGGCCGAGATGCCGATGTTGCGGACTTTCGAGAGGTCGGTGATCACGTAGAGCTCCTGGGGACGTAAGGGCGCGGGATGACTACCGTGCCTGGCGCCCCGGGTCAAGGGTTCCCAGACGCCGGCCACGTCCCTGATTTCGTTCGGTTCCCTTCGGGCCCGTCTGCTAGCCTGACAGGCGGTGGCCTGTCTCGACGACAACCTCGCGGTCGAGTTCGCCGCCGGCGGCCTGCCGCGGGCGACCAGCGCGCGGGTCGAGGCCCACCTCGCCACCTGCCGCGAGTGCCGGACCCTGGTCGCGGCGCTGGCGCCGGTGCCGGGTGAGGAGGACTCGGACATCGTCACGTCGCCGCGGGCGGTCGCCCGCGGCAAGCGCCACCACGCCGCGGCGCTGTCGCCCACCGTCCCCGGCGACGGCCGGGCCGAGGCCCGCGGCAGCGAGCCGCGACGCCCGCTCGAGCCGGTGGTGGCGGTCGGCGACACGATCGATCGCTACGTCGTCCTGCGCCGGGTCGGCGCCGGCGGCATGGGCGTGGTCTTCGCCGCCTACGATCCGCAGCTCGATCGCAAGGTCGCGCTCAAGCTCCTGCGCACCGGCATCGGCCTCGGCCAGGGCGAGGCCCGCGCCCGCCTGGTGCGCGAGGCCCAGGCCATCGCCCAGCTCAGCCACCCCAACGTGGTCGCGGTCTACGACGTCGGCGCCTCCGCCGACGGCGACGTCTACGTGGCGATGGAGTTCGTCGAGGGCGACACCCTGACCCAGTGGCTGCACCGCTGGCACCGGTCGTGGCGCGAGACCCTCGACGTCTTCCGCGAGGCCGGCCGCGGCCTGGCCGCCGCCCACGGCGTCGGCCTCCTCCACCGCGACTTCAAGCCCGACAACGTCCTGGTCGGCGCCGACACCCGCGTCCGCGTCACCGACTTCGGGCTCGCCCGCTCGCTGGTCACCGGCCACGCCGACGACGCGGCGGCGGGCGGGCTCGGCGCCGCCGGCCCGCTGCGGGTCACGCTCACCGCCACCGGCGCGGTCATGGGCACGCCCCGCTACATGGCGCCCGAGCAGCTCCAGGGCCACGACGTCAGCGCCGCCGCCGATCAGTTCAGCTTCTGCGTCGCGCTCTACGAGGCGCTCTACGGCCAGCACCCGATCGCCGGCGACACCGCGGCCAAGATGGTCGAGGAGCAGGCGCGGGCGCAGCCGCCGCCCGAGGGCAGCGGGGTGCCGGCGTGGCTGTGGCCGGTGCTGGCGCGCGGCCTCGATCCGCAGCCGGCGCGCCGCTTCCCGTCGATGGCGGCGCTCCTGGTCGAGCTGGCGCCGCCCCAGCCGTCGCCGCGGCGGCGCACGTACATCGCGATGGCGGCGGCCGCCGCGCTGGTGCTGGGCGGCGCGGCGGCGGCGACGGTGCTGGGCCCGACGCGGACGGATCCCGGGGTCCGCATCGCCGCGCTCGAGCAGCAGGTGATCGAGCTGCAGCAGCAGCTCGAGACCATGGCCGGCCAGCGCGACGAGCTGATCCACCAGGTCGAGGCCGCCCAGGGCGACCGCGAGCGCATCGCCCGCCTCGTCGACGAGCTGGTGGTGAAGACCCAGCGGATCAAGGAGCTCGAGAGCGAGCTCGACACCCTGGTCCGCCGCCTGCCCGGTCCCCCGCCGATCCCGCCACCGCCGCCGCGCCCCCGGCTCCGCGACGACGGCGGCGTGGCCCAGAAGGCGCTCACCGAGGCGGTCAACCGCCAGCTCGAGCGCCTGTCGGGGTGCATGCGCGAGTGGGCCGAGCGCTCGTACGGCACCGCGGCCAAGGTCACGATCGGGTTCCGCATCCACCCCGACGGCCGCATCCGCGATCCGGCCACCACCGGCCTCGACGACCGCATCGTGCCCCAGTGCCTGGCCACCGCCATCGCCGGCATCGCCTTCCCCACCGCCGACCGGGTGACCGCGGCCGAGGTCGACGTCACCTACGTCGAGGGACAAGTCCGCGTCGCGGCTCGCCGCCTCGGCACCGAGGAGGCCCCGCCTCGCATCGAGCAGTGACTGCCACCCCCGGTCAGTGACGGATTCCATTCACCCCCGGTGGGGTTCTGTAGTATTCGGCGGAGCATGACCCGTCCAGCCGCCGTCCTGACCCGCCTCGCCCTCGCCGCCGCCGTCGCGTGGCCGGCGCTGGCCGCCGCCGCGCCCGAGTACGACGACCCGGCCGGGCTGCCGTCGGGCGGCGAGCGCGGCTACATCCGGACGCCGCCGTCGGCGTTCGTCGCCACCCCGCACGGCGGGCTGGTGTCGGGCATCATCTACCTCAACCGCTGCACCGGCGGCTGCACCTTCACCCAGTCGTCGATCAACGACGCCACGTCGAACCAGACGATCATCGGCAACGTCGACCCGGGGACGACGATGATGATCACCGAGTTCTCCCACCCCGAGGCGGTGTGGACCGAGCTGGTGGACTGCGTGCGCGCCGTGTACTCGCCGTACGACGTCGAGATCGTCACCGAGGACCCCGGCCTGGTCCCCCACCACGAGGCGGTGGTCGCCGGCCGCGCCGCCGACATCAACCGCCCCGGCGTGCTCGGCGTCGCCCCCCTCGACTCCAACACCTGCGAGCCCAAGAACAACGTCATCTCGTTCTCGCTCGCCAACGACCACGGCTCCGGCGCCGGCCTGACCCTGGCCCAGCACATCTGCTGGACCGTGGCCCAGGAGAGCGCGCACTCGTTCGGGCTCGACCACGCCTTCGACTGCACCGACCCGCTGACCTACATGGCCACCACCCAGAGCGGCGGCCCGTGCGGCGTGAAGTTCTTCCGCAACAAGCTCCTCGACTGCGGCGAGTTCGAGTCCCGCGACTGCATCTGCGGTGGCACCAAGCAGAACGCCCACAGCAAGCTCCTGGCCGTGCATGGCCCCGGCCAGACCCCGCCACCGCCGACCATCAACGTCTCGGGCCCGATGGACGGCGCCACGGTGCAGCGCGGCTTCGGCGTCTACGCCACCGCCATCGACCCCCGCGGCGTCGACCGCATCGAGCTCCGCATCAACGGCTGGAAGTGGGCCGAGGTGCCGGGCGTCCCGCTCAAGACCTCGGCCTACGTCCTCAGCGTGCCGCTGGAGGTGCCCGACGGCGTGATGGAGCTCGACGTCAGCTCGTGCAACGACCTGAACTCGTGCGCGACCCAGCGCGTGACCGTCACCCAGGGCGCGCCGTGCACCACCGCCGACACCTGCCTCCTCGGCCAGCGCTGCGACGCCGGACGCTGCCTGTGGGATCCCCCCGCCGGCGAGATCGGCGACGCCTGCACCTTCCCGCAGGCCTGCGTCTCCAACGTCTGCGCCGACATCGGCGGCGGCGAGCTGGCCTGCACCGAGACCTGCTACGGCGGGCCCAACGACCTGTGCCCCGACGGCTTCCGCTGCACCGGCGGCACCGGCCAGCAGGGCGTGTGCGCGCCGCCGTCCGACGAGGGCGGCTGCTGCTCGGCCGGCGACCTCGGCGCCTCGCGGCTCGCGGTCAACCTCGGCCTCGGCGCCCTGGTCGGCCTGCTGGTGGTGCGCCGCCGCCGTCGCCGCGCCTGAGCG
>CAADGB010000534.1 GCA_900696455.1 uncultured delta proteobacterium | reverse complement strand
GTCGAGCCGGCGCTCGACCAGCTCCCACAGCCCGGCCAGGCGTGGCTCGGCGGCGTCGGCCGCCAGCTCGAGGTGGCCGCGCACCAGCTCGCCGACCTCGCGCAAGGCCGCGAGCTTGGCCGCGCCGGTCGGACCGGCCGCGCGCTCGAGCGCGCCGGCCTCGCCGTCGGCGAGCTCGCCGTCGGCGAGGAGCATGAGGTCGGGGTCGGTGGGCTTGGACACGGGGAGCTCTGGGCAGGTTAGCGAGCGTCGGGCTCGAGACTATGACGAGTGATCGTCGGTCCCTGATTCAACGCCGCGATCAGGTTCGTCGGAAGGGGCGAGATTCGCCGGGCGATCGTAGAGATCCAGCAGCCGCTTCTGCATGTTGCGCCGGGCATGGAACAGGCGGGACATGATGGTGCCCTTGCTGCACCCCATGGCCTGGGCCATCTCCTCGTACGAGAGCCCCTCCAGCTCCCGCATCACCAGGACGGCGCGGTGGTTGTCGGAGAGCTCGTCCAGGGCCTGGGCGATGCGGTCGCGGATCTCCCGGTCGAGCAGCGCCCGCCCGGGATTTCCTCCAATAATCCGAGGGATTAGTGAATCCTCGCCCAGCGCCCCCTCGTCGAGGGTCTCGCCGGCGTCGGGGAAGTCGACCACGCGCTGGCGCCGGTGCTTGCGCAGGTGGTCGATCGCCAGGTTCATGACGATCCGGTAGAGCCAGGTGTAGAAGCTGGCCTGCCCCTCGAACTTGTCGAGGTGGCGGTGGGCCTTGATGAACGCGTCCTGGACCACGTCGAGGGCGTCGTCGGCGTGCCGGACGATGCCGAAGGCGAGGGAATAGGCGCGGCGGCTGTAGCGCTCGAACAGCACGCGGAACGCGTCGCGGTCGCCCTTCTGGGCGCGGACCACCAGCTCGCGGTCGTCCGGCGCGCCCCCCGTCGCGGGCGCGACCGGCGAACGTGCCTCGTGGGCGCGCTTGGTCACGGCCGGGGTTATACCCCGGCGAGGTGGGAGCCGTCGCCAGATCCCTCTCTCATGTGCGCACGAGCGCGCTAGACTCGTCGCGTTCGCGTGCGACCGTCCCGGCGACCGCCGCGGCGCGCGCGCTCCCCGGTCCTCCGTCGTGTCCTCGCCTACCACGCTCGCCTCGATCCGCGCCTTCCTGGCCGACGTCCGCGTCCGCCTGCGCCGTCACGCCGCGGCGTCGGCGCTGATCGCGGTCGCGACGCTGGGGCTCGCGCTCGCCCTCGTCCTCCCGCTGGTCGGCTGGGCGGTGGCGCCGGATCGCCCGGGGGCGCTCGCCATCGTCGCCCTCGCCGGGCTCGTCGGCGGCCTCGGCGTGATCGCCGGCGTGGTCCTGGGCGCGGTGGTGCCGGCGCGGCGCTGGCGGGCCGACGCGGCGGTCGCGCGCTGGGTCGGCAGGCGCAACCCGGCGCTCGCCTCCGACCTGCTGTCCACCGTCGAGCTCAACCAGGCGCCGCCGCGCCCGACCGCGCCGTCGCCGGCCCTGGTCGACGCGCTCACCGAGGTCACCGCCGCCCGCGTCGCGCGCCTCGACGCGCCGGCGCTCCTCGACCGGCGCTGGCTGCGGCGCGGGCTGGCCGCGATCGGGATCCTGCTCGCCGCCCACGGCGCCGCCCTCGCCTTCGCCGGCGACGCCCTGCGCGCCGGCTGGCACCGCCTCGGTGACGCCCGCGGGCGCGCCGCCGCCGTGACCGTGCGCTCGCCGGTGCCGCTGGTCGGCGACCTCGAGATCGTGCTGACCCCGCCGGCGTACAGCCGGCGCCCGCCGCTCCACCTGCCATCGACCGCCGGCGACTTCCGCGCCCTCGCCGGCACCCGCGCCCAGCTCACCACCCGCCCGCTCGATCCCGAGGCCACGCTGTCGATCGTCGTCGAGCGCGACGGCGCCGAGCCGGTGGAGGTGCCGATGGCGGCCGCCGGCGCCGACCAGCCGGCGGGCCTCGTCGTCGGCGAGCTGATCGTGGCCGGCGCCGCCCGCTACCGCTTCCAGGCCGCGCGCCCCGACGGCCGGCGCACGATCGAGGCGGTGGCCCACGTCATCGAGCTCGAGCCCGATCAGCCGCCGACCGTCGAGCTCTACGCTCCCGGCGACGACCTCGACGTCACCGACATGAAGCGCGTCGAGCTCGCCTACGTCGTCGAGGACGACTTCGGCATCGGCAAGGTCGAGCTGGTGTGGGAGGTCGACGGCAAGGCCGAGCGCAAGGCGCTGGCCACGCTGCCGGCGGCGCCGGGGCGGGCCCAGGCCAAGGTGGTGTGGGACCTGGCCGAGGTCGTGCTGCCTCCCGGCGCGCGCGTCACCTACCGCATCGAGGCCCTGGACAACGACACCGTCGACGGCCCCAACGTCGGCCGCTCGCGCGAGCTCCGCCTGCGCGTGTTCTCGCCGCGCGAGCGCCACGAGCAGCACCTGGCGCGGCAGGCCGAGCTGGCGCAGAAGGTCCTGGTCGCGCTCGGCCACCGCCTGACCGCGGCCGAGCCCACCGCGCCGCCCCGCGACGCGCTCCACCGGCAGCTCACCGAGATCACGATCGAGCTCGGCACCCTCGCCGCCGCCTTCGAGTCCGACCCGCTGGCCGATCGCGGCCTGCGCGACGCGCTCGAGAGCATGCGCGGCCGCCTCGACAAGCTGGTGGCGCAGGAGGCCCGCCAGCTCGAGCGCGAGGAGGCCGCGCTCGCCGCCGCCGCCCGGCGCGGCGCGCCGCCGGCCCGGCTGCCGCCCGCGCGCTGGCAGGCGGTCGACCGCGTCGTGGTCGCCGAGCTGGAGGACGACGTGCTCCTGCTCGCCGACTGGCTCGAGCGCGAGCAGCTCGAGGGCATGCTCGACGTCACCGACGAGATCGACGCCCACCACAAGCGGCTGGCCGAGCTCCTGGCCGAGCTCGCCCGCACCGGCGACGACAAGCTCAAGGCCGAGATCCTGCGCCAGATCCGCGCCATCGAGCAGCGCCTCGCCGAGCTGACCCAGAAGCGCAAGGGCATCGCCGCCGACGTCCTCGATCAGTTCGTGCACGCCAGCGCGCTCCACGATCGGCAGGCCACGAGCTGCCTGGCCGAGGTCCGGACGCTGGTCGATCGCGGCGACGCCCGCGCCGCCCAGCAGGCGCTCGAGCGCTGCCGCCAGGGCTTCGCCGACGCCACCAGCTCGATGGAGGACGCCCTGCGCGGCCTGCGCGGCGAGCGCTTCAGCGAGGGCGAGCGCAAGCTCGACGAGCTGATGGACGAGCTGGCCGACGTCGCCCGCGACCAGGCCGAGATCGCCGCCGAGGCCGATCGCCTGTTCGAGCGCTACGCCGAGCGCGCCGACGACCTGATGCGCGATCTCACCCGCGGCGCCCAGCGTCGCCTCGGCGCCGCCGTCGACCGCCTGCAGGACAAGCTGGCCCGCGTCACCGACGGCGGCCTCACCCCGTTCGCCCGCGAGGAGCTCGAGATCGTCGACAAGCGCCTGCTCGATCTCGAGCGCATGCTGGCCGACGGCGATCTGGCCGAAGCCCTGGGCATGGCCCGCCAGGCCCGCCAGTCGCTCGAGACCGTGGCCGGCGAGCTCGACGCCGCCCTCGCCGACGATCCGCGCTCGCCGTGGGCCCAGGCCACCGCCGAGGCCCTCGACGCGGTCGAGGCCGCCCACCCGCTGGCCGACAAGCAGGTCTCGGAGCTCGAGGCCATGACGCCGTCGCCCGACCAGATCCTGGGCCGCGACGACCGCAAGCGGATGGACGCCCTGCGCCGGCGCCAGGGCATGAACCGCGATCGCACCCGGCGCCTCGGCGATCGCGCCCGCGCCGCCACCGGCCTGCCCGGCGACGCCGGCGCCGCGGTCGCCCGCCGCGTCGGCGAGGCGGCCCCGCACCAGGACGCCGCCGAACAGCGGCTGGGCCGCCGCGATCCCTCGGGCGCGCGCGACAGCGCCCGCACCGCCGCCGAGCTCCTCGAGCGCGCCCGCCGCGAGGCGCAGCAGGCCGCCCGCCAGGCCCGCACCCAGGGCGAGGCCGCGGGCGGTGACGAGCCGGTGCGGATCCCCGGCGCCGACGAGTACCGCGCCCCCGAGCGCTTCCGCGAGGAGCTGCTCGAGGCGATGAAGCGGCGCCCGCCCGCCGGCTACGACGAGCTGGTCCGTCGCTACTACGAGGAGCTCATCCGATGAGGCCGCTCCGGCGCGCCGCCGGCGTCGTCGCGCTCGCGCTCGTGGCCCTGGCCTCGCCGGCCACCGCCCGTCGCGACCGGGTCGCCGCCGACGTGGTCAAGGCCGCCCGCCTGCTCAACGCGTCGCGCCTGGCCGAGGCCCGCGCCCTGGTCCCTGGCCTGGTGGCGCGCGCGCCGACCAGCCCCGAGGTCCGCTGGCTCGAGGCCGAGCTCGCCTTCCTCGACGGCGACTACCCGCGCGCCCTCGCGCGCCTCGACGGGGTCCCCGACGACACCCTGGGCGGCCTCGCCGGCCAGACCCGCCGCCTCGTCACCAGCACCCACGAGGTCACCCGCGGCTTCGTCCACAAGGACTCGCCGCGCGGCCGCTTCACGATCTACTACCCGCCCGGCCCCGAGGAGGTCATCGTCGATCTCGCCGGCGAGGTGCTCGACGCGGCGTGGGAGGCGATCGGCGACGACCTGGGCTGGCGGCCGACCGGCAAGGTCCGGGTCGAGCTCCTCGCCGCGCCGTCCGACCTGGCCCGGGTCTCGACCCTGACCGAGACCGACATCGAGACCACCGGCACGATCGCGCTGGCCAAGTACCAGAAGCTGATGGTCGTCACGCCGCGGGCCACCCTCACCGGCTACCCGTGGATGGACACCCTCGCCCACGAGTACACCCACCACGTGATCGCCCACGCCTCCCACGACACCGTGCCGGTGTGGCTGCACGAGGGGCTGGCGCGCTTCCAGCAGACGCGGTGGCGCGGCCCGCCGAGCTCGACCCTGCCGGCGGTCGATCAGCAGCTCCTGGCCACCGCCCTGGCCCGGCGCCGCCTCATCGATCTCGACGCCATGCACCCGTCGATGGCCAAGCTGCCCAGCCAGGAGGCGGCGGCCCTGGCCTACGCCGAGGTCTTCACGCTCGTGGCGTGGCTCCACGGCAAGGTCGGCTACGCCGGCCTGCGCCAGGCCCTGGCCATGCAGCGCGACGGCAAGAGCGCGCGCCGAGCCCTGGCCGAGGTCGTGGGCACGACCTGGGTCAAGCTCGAGCGCGACTGGAAGGCCCACCTCCGCACCCTCGACCTGTCGGCGGGCAAGGCGGCGCCGGCGCGGGGCAAGCGGGTCCGCTTCGACAAGGGCGGCGGCCGCGACGAGAACGTCGGCGTCGACGAGGTCGCCAGCGCCAAGGCGCGGCGCTTCGCCCGCCTGGGCGGCATGCTGCGCGCCGAGGGCATGCTGCCCGCCGCCGCCATCGAGTACGAGAAGGCGCTGGCCGCCGCCGGTGGCGCCGACCCGTGGGTCGCCGGCAAGCTGGCCCGGGTCTACGTCGAGCTCGGCCAGCACGATCGCGCGATCGCCCTGGCCCGCCCCCTGCTGGCCGTCGACGACCACGATCCGGTGCCGGCGGTGACCCTGGGGGTGGCGCTCCTGGCCGGCGGCGACCACGCCGGCGCCCGCGACGCCTTCGAGCAGGCCCTGCGTGTCTCGCCCTTCGATCCGGCGGTAAGGTGTGGCCTGGCCACCGCCCACCACCACCTCGGCGCCGCCGCCCTCGCCCGGCGCGAGCGCGCCGCCTGCGACCGCCTGCGCAACTGAGCCGACCACGCCATGAAGCCCTACCGCGCCTCCTCCGAGCTCGACACCGTCCCCACCACCGTGGTCGGCGCGTCGCCGGCCGTCCTCCCGGCCGTCCGCGACGACGAGGTCGGCGCCGCCGCAGGCGCGGACGGTCATCCGGCGCCGCCGCGGTCGACCGACGAGCAGCGCGCCGACGACCTGCGCGCGGTCGCCGAGATCGCCCACGCCCACCAGCAGATCCTGGCCGAGATCGACAAGCGCATCGTCGGTCAGCGCAAGGTCGTCGAGCACCTGCTCACCGCCCTGTTCGCCCGCGGCCACTGCCTGTTCGTCGGCGTGCCCGGCCTGGCCAAGACCCTGCTCATCTCGACGCTGGCCGAGACCCTCAACCTCAGCTTCCAGCGCATCCAGTTCACGCCCGATCTCATGCCGGCCGACATCACCGGCACCGAGGTCCTCGAGGAGGATCACGTCACCGGCCGCCGCGCCTTCCGCTTCCTGCGCGGCCCGGTCTTCGCCAACCTGGTCCTGGCCGACGAGATCAACCGCACCCCGCCCAAGACCCAGGCCGCCCTCCTGCAGTCGATGCAGGAGTACCGGGTCACCGCCGGCGGTCGCACCCACGAGCTGCCGCTGCCGTTCCTGGTGTTCGCCACCCAGAACCCGATCGAGCAGGAGGGCACCTCCCCGCTGCCCGAGGCCCAGCTCGATCGCTTCATGTTCCAGGTCGACGTCGACTACCCGAGCGCCCTCGAGGAGGAGGAGATCGTGCGGATGTCGACCTCGGGCTACGCCGCCCACCTCGAGCGGGTGCTGTCGCCGGAGCGGGTGCTGGAGCTGCAGGAGCTGGTGCGCCGGGTGCCGGTCGCCGACCACGTCGTGCGCTACGCGGTCGCCCTCGCCCGCGCCACCCGGCCGCAGGAGGCGAACGCGCCGCCGTTCGTGCGCGAGTACCTGCAGTGGGGCGCCGGGCCGCGGGCCTCGCAGTTCCTGGTGCTGGCCGGCAAGGCGCGGGCCATCCTCGACGGCCGCTTCGCGGTCTCGATCGACGACGTGGCGGCGCTGGCCCGCCCCACCCTGCAGCACCGCCTCATCGCCAACTACCGGGCCGAGGCCGAGGGCGTGCGCGCGGGCGATCTCGTCGATCGGCTGCTCGGCGTGGTCACGCCCTAGGCCGCGCCGTGCCGCGCCTCGATCCCGTCGCCCTGGCCCGCCTCGGCAGCCTGCCGCTCAAGGCCCGGGTGATCGTCGAGGGCGCGCTGTCGGGGCTACACCGCGCCCGCCTCCACGGCTCGTCGGTCGAGTTCGCCGAGCACAAGGAGTACTCGCCCGGCGACGAGCTGCGCCACGTCGACTGGCGCGCCTACGCCAAGCTCGATCGCTACTACGTCAAGCAGTACGAGCAGGAGTCGCAGCTCACCGTCTACCTCGTCCTCGACGGCTCGGGCTCGATGCGCTTCGCCGGCGCCGGCCTGCCCAAGGTCGAGTACGCCGGCCTGTGCCTGGCCGCCCTCGCCTACCTGGTGGTGCAGCAGCAGGACAAGGTCGGGCTCCTCACCTTCGGCGGCGCCGGCGGCGGCGCGCTGGTGCCGCCGCGCGGCCGCGCCTCGCACCTGGCCGACCTGCTGGCGGTCATCGACCGGACGATCGCCGATGACGGCGGCGACGACGCCTCGCCCGCCGACGCCCTCGAGCGCGTCGCCGAGCTGGCGCGGCGCAAGCGGGCGCTGGTGGTGCTGGCCTCCGATCTGTTCGATCCCGACGACCGCACCCTGGGCGCCCTCCGCCGCCTGCGCGCCCAGCGCCACGACGTCGCCGTCCTCCAGGTGCTGGCGCCCGAGGAGCGGACCTTCCCGTTCGAGGGGCTGACCCTGTTCCAGTCGCTCGAGAGCGACAACCGGCTGCTCGCCAACCCCGCCGCGATCCGCGCCGAGTACCTCGAGCGCATGAACGGCTTCCTCGCCCGGGTCGGCCAGGAGCTGACCGCCGCCGGCGTCGAGCACCACCTGTGCCCGACCGACCGCCCGGTCGAGGACACGCTCCTCGAGCTCCTGGCCAGCCGCCAGCGCGGCGCCGCGGCAGGCGGGCGGCGATGAGCTTCCTCGCCCCCCTGCTCCTGCTCGGCGTGGCCGGCCTGGCCATCCCCGTCGCCATCCACCTCATCGGCCGACGACGGGCCAAGGTGGTCCGCTTCTCCGCGCTCGAGTTCCTGCTCGCGACCCGGCGCCGCACCGCGCGCCGGATGCAGCTCCGCGAGCGCCTGCTCCTCGCCATCCGCGTGCTCCTGTGCGTCGTCCTGCCGGTGGCCCTGGCCAAGCCCTTCACCTCGTGCGCGAGCAAGGGGCCGCTGGTGGCGCGCGGGCCGCAGGCGGCGGTGCTGGTCGTCGACGACTCCTTCACCAGCGGCTACCGGGTCGACGGCACCACGCTCCTGGCCCGCGCCACCGGCGAGGCGGCGCAGTTGCTCGGCCAGCTCGGCCCCGAGGCCGAGGTCGCGCTGGTGCGCGCGGCGGAGGGCGCGATCCACCCCACCGAGCTGTCGCGCGATCACCTGCGCCTGCGCGATCAGCTCGCGACGCTGACGCCGACCGCCCGCCCCGCGGATCTCGATCGCGCCCTCGATCGCGCCGCCCAGCTCCTCGCCGGCTCGAGCCACGCCCGGCGCACGATCTACGTGCTGTCGCCGCTGACCCGCGGCGGCCTCCAGGGCGGCGAGCGGGCGTGGGCCGACGACGGCCCGGCGCTCGAGCTGGTCGACCTGCGCCGGCGGGCGACGCTGTCCAACCTGGCCGTGGTCGGCCTGCGGGTCGAGCCCGATCCGGCGGCCGGCAGCCGCGGCATCGCGGTGGTGGCGGAGATCGCCAACCACTCGCCGCGGCCCGCGCCCGCCGTCCTGATCTCGCTGCGGGTGGCCGGCCAGATCATCGCCCACGGTCAGCTCGACCTGAGGCCGGGCGAGCTCCGCCACAAACGCTTCCTCGCCACCCTGCCCCCGGGCCGGCGCTCGGCCGAGGTCGCCGTCGAGCTGCCGGCCGACGCCCTGCCCGCCGACGATCGCCGCTTCGCCGTGGCCCAGCTCCGCGACGAGATCCGCGTGCTCCTCGTCGACGGCGATCCCCACGCCGCCCGCCACGACGACGAGCTGTTCTACGCCGAGGCCGCCCTCCGCCCCGGCGATCGCGCCGAGGCCGGCGCCGCGGTCACGAAGCTCATCCCCGACGAGCTCGACGACGCGGACCTCGACCAGCACGACGTGATCGTGCTCGCCAACGTGCCGGCGCTGTCCGCCGACGTGGTCGCGCGGGTGGCGCGCTGGGTCGGCGCCGGCGGCGGCCTCCTGGTCACGCTCGGCGACCGGGTGGATCCCGCCGCCTACGCGCGCACGATGCTGCCGCTCCTGCCCCAGGAGCTCCGCGACCCCATCGACACCGCGTGGGGGGCGGCGCCCGACGAGCGCGCCGCCCGCGCCCTCCACCTCACCAAGTGGGAGGCCGACCACCCCATCTTCGCGCCGTTCGCGAGCGACGCCCCCGGCCTGGCCCTGGCCCGCTTCACCAAGATCATGCTGCTCGGCCCCACCACCGACACCGTCGATCGCAAGGTCCTGGCGCGCTTCACCAACGGCGCCGCCGCCCTGGTCGAGGCGCGCCGCGGAGACGGGCGGCTGCTCCTGTTCACCTCGACCCTGGATCGCGACTGGAACGACCTGCCGATCCACCCCGGCTACCTGCCACTCCTGCAGGAGTCGGTGCGGCACCTGGCGCGGCGCCGGGTCCAGGACGCGACGTCGTCGGTGCTCGTCGGCCAGGTCGCCATCCTGCCCACCCTCGACCTCCGCCGGCTCGAGGTCCGCGGCCCCGAGCGCGCCGGCGCGGTGTTCGAGGGCGCGCGGCTCGAGGGCCGCCGCACCGTCCGCTTCACCGGCGCCGAGGCCCCGGGCTTCTACCGGGTCATCGGCACCGACCGCACCGGCGCCACCCGCGACCGCGACGACCTCGCCTTCGCCGTCAACCTCGACCCGCGCGGCAGCGACCTCGAGCAGGCGCCGCCCCACCTCCTGCCGCGCAGCGACGGCGCCGGGGCCGCGGGCTCGCGCCCGACCGCCCGCCGGGTCGAGCTGTGGCACGCCCTGGCGGCCGCGCTCCTGCTCCTGCTCCTGCTCGAGTCGCTGCTCATCCAGCGCACGCGGTAGCGCTGGCGCGCCAGCTCTGATCGCCTCGGCCTCGGCCTCGGACTCGGCCTCGGCCTCGGACTCGGACTCGGACTCGGACTCGGCCTCGGCCTCGGACTCGGACTCGGCCTCGGCCTCGGACTCGGACTCGCATCAAGCGACGAGGACGGCCCCCCCCTCCGATCGCCCTGAGCCGCCCGAGCGCGAGCGAGGGCGTGTCGAAGGGCCGTCTCCCTCGCTCGCCACCACGGGGCGCGGCGGCCCCGGCGCCGCCCGCACCGCGGCCCGCGCGCACGGCCCGTGCGGGGCGCCGGCGACGTCGCGCGCGCGAGCGCCAGCGGTCCCCGCGCCGACGGTGCGCTGCCGCGTCAGGCTCGCCCTTCGACACGCCCTCGCTCGCGCTCGGGCGGCTCCTGACGAACGGCGCCGGTAGGCGCCCGGCATCACTCGCGCGGGGCCGCGGCTCGTCGGCCTTCGACACGCCCTCGCTGGCGCTCGGGCGGCTCAGGCCGACCGGAGAGATTGGCTCGCCGTTCGTCTCCCGCGATCAGGCGCGGCCGGCCAGGCGATCGGCGAGGCGGCGGTGGGCGAGCGCGCCGACCACGTCGAGGCCGGGGGCCGGCGCGGCGTCGCGGGCGGCGGCGTGCGCCGCCTTCATCGCCCGCACCCGGGCCGCGGCCTCGGCCAGGCGGGCCGCGAGCGCGGGGTCGCGCGCGCCGGCGGCGAGGAGCGCGTCCCGGGCCTCGCGCTGGTGGCCGACGTCGCGGCACAGGAGCAGCGCGTCGCAGCCGGCGGCGATCGCGCGCACCGCGGCGTCGCCGATGCCGACGTGATCGGCGATCGCCCGCATGTCGAGATCGTCGGAGACGATCACGCCGCGGTAGCCGAGGGTGCGGCGGAGGAGGCCGTCGATCACCTGCGGCGACAGGGTCGCGGGCTGGGTCGCGTCGAGCGCCGCGAAGACGACGTGCGCGGTCATGATCATCGGCAGCCCGGCCTGGGCGGCGCGGCGGAACGGCACCAGCTCGATGGCCTCGAGCCGCTCCCAGCCGTGCTCGAGCCGCGGCAGCTCGAGGTGGCTGTCGGTGGCGGTGTCGCCGTGACCGGGGAAGTGCTTGCCGCAGGCCAGGACACCGCCCCGGGCCAGGCCGGCGGCGAGGGCCAGGGCGCGGCGCGCGGCCGGCTCGGGATCGCGGCCGAAGGCGCGGTCGCCGATGATCGGGTTGGCGTCGTTGGTGTGGACGTCGAGCACCGGCGCGAAGTCGACGTCGAAGCCCAGCGCGGCCAGCTCGCGGCCGAGCGCCAGGCCGACCGCCTCCGCCAGCTCCTCGTCGGCGGGCGCGCCGTGGCCGTCGAGGCACAGCATCGGCGGCCACTGGGTGGCGGGCGCCCGCACCCGCTGCACCACGCCGCCCTCCTGATCGACCGCGACCAGGAGCGGCGCGCCGGCCGGCGCCGCGGCGTGCAGCGCGCGGTTGAGCGCCACCAGGGCCTCGAGGTCCACCACCTCCTGAGGGACCGGGCCGTCGACGACCTGGATCACCAGGTTGCGCTTGAACACCACGACCGCGCCGACCTGCCCACCGGCGATCCACGCCCGCAGCGGGTCGGGCACGGTCGTGCCGTGGAAGCCGACCCAGAGGACCTGACCGACGTCGTCGCCAAGGGAGTGCGCCACGCCCGCAGTCTACCGCGTGGGTCGGGCGTGTGCAGGAATCACCCGGCGATCGCGTCGACGCGCCCTCGGCGCAGAGGGTGTGGAGGAATCACACGCTCGGGTCGATCGGTCGGTCCCGGCGAGGACGGCGGGGTCGACCTGAGTCAGAAGAACTCGGCTCGCTTCGCTCGCCGCAGAGCCTGTCCTCGATCGATCGACCTCGCCCGCAGACGGGCTCGTCCGATCGCATCCAGACCAGGGCCGCCTCGGCTGCGCCTCGGCTCACTGGCAGATCACGTTGGCCTGGCTCCCGCACTGATCCCGGCGCCGCAGCTCGAAGGTGTGGGGAGCCACCGCGGTCACCACCAGCACCACCCGATCCTCGGCGTCGACGCGCGCGCTCTGGATCCGCAGGCGCGAGCCGCAGCCGGTGGCGGTCAGGCCGACGTTGCCCTGGGGATCGACCAGGCGCACGATCCAGTCGCCCTGGATCGCGCCGCCGGCCAGCGCGTAGGCGCAGCCGCCGGCGCCGACGTCCTCGGGCAGCGCGACGTCGGCCGGCGGCGCGCACGGCTCGCCGGCGAGCGCCATCGGGAAGTGGACGTCGCACCGCGGCCCCTCGCTGGCCAGGCACTGGATGGGATCGGCGGCCAGCGCGCACGACGACGTGCACCACTCCTGGGGCAGGTGCGTGGTCAGCGCGTTGGGATCCCGCTCGCACGCGCCGAAGCCGGCCTCGGGATCGCCCGGCGTGTCGTTGCAGGTGCGGGTGCCCAGCCGGCAGCGCGCGATCCCGGCCTCGTCGACCGTGACGAAGCAGGGCGAGGTGGACGGGAACAGGGCGCCGTCGCAGTCGAAGTCGATCCCGTCGCAGCGCTCGGCGCGGCCGGGGTGGTGGTACGCCGAGCCGTCGTCGCAGTCGGCGCCCGTGCCGAGCCGGCACCGGGGCACCGACGCGGTCGCGTACCCGTCCTCGGTGGTGCAGGCCGGGAAGCCGTCGTCGTCCTCGTCTCCCCGGGAGACCATCGCGCCATCGCAGACGCCGTCGCAGTCCTGATCCCAGCCGTCGCAGTCGTCGTCGGCGGCGCCGGGGTTGATGGTGGCCGGGTCGGGCCCGCCGGCGACCTCGGTCTCCAGGCAGTCGAGCGCCGCCCGCTCGCAGGCGTCGGCGGTGCGACGGACCCCGATCCGCTCGTCGCCGCCGACCCGCTGGCAGTTGAGGTAGCCGTCGCCGTCGGGGTCGAAGGCCGCGAGATCGTCGCAGCCGTCCTTGCAGTCGTTGTCGAGGCCGTCGCACAGCTCGGGGGCGCCGGGGAAGATCTGGTTCGACGGCACCTCCTCGCCGAAGACGTTGCGCGGACCGGGCACGCCGGGCGGCAGGTCGACGCAGTCGGGGGTGGCGGTCCCGCAGCGGGCGAAGCCGTCGCCGTCGAGATCGTCCTGGCCGTCGTTGTCGTCGCAGCAGTTCTGGTCGATGCCGTCGGCGCAGATCTCGGCGGCGCCGGGGTTGATCGTCGGGTCGCCGTCGTCGCAGTCGAGCACGCAGTCGGCCGCGCCGTCGGGGTGGCGGCGGAAGGCGTCGCAGTCGGCGTCGTCGTGGGGCGCGATCGCGTCGCGGCGCCGCCGCGTGCCCTCGAGGTCCCACCACGCACAGCCGGTGGCGGTGACGCCGTGATGGGTGTCGAGGAAGGTGACCAGCGGGAACGGGTAGATCCGGACCTCGCCGTCGCCGAAGCGGACCGTCGCGGTCGAGTGGCCGAACACCACCGGCTTGCTGTCGCCGTCGTGCTTGTAGCCGGCCACCGCGAACACCAGGTCGGTGTCGAGGTCGAGGCCGCCGCCCGGGCGCACCAGGTAGCGGTGGGTGCCGCCGCCCAGCTCGGCGTCGAGCCGGACCCGGGCGTCGCCGGCCTCGAGCTCGGCCGCGAGCCACCACGCCGGATCGAACAGCCCCGGCGCGTGGCCGACGCCCACGTACACGTCGAGGCGGTTGACCTCCGACGACACCCCGGGCGCCTTGTGGATCTCGAGCACGATGCCGGTCTCACCGCCGCAGCCGACCGCGCCGACCGCGCCGAGCGCGCCGAGCACGCCGACCAGGGATCCGGCGACGCACGAGCGGAGCCGGCTCCCGCGCGCGGCGGGGCGACTCGATGGGACAGCGGACATGAACTCCCCTCGGTTAAGCCAGGATGAAGGACGCGAGCGGGGACTCGCCTGCCGATTGTAGCCGGATCCGGGGACGGCGCGCCGCCGCATCCGCGGCCCCTCCGGATCCGCCCGCGCCTACACCGGCCCACCCCGTGGTCGATCTCACCGCGCACCAAGCGCGGCGTGGATGGTGACGGCGCCCGCGCCGTCGTCGATAATGCGGCGAGCATCCCCACATGAAGCGGTCGAAAACCGAGCGCAGTACGGATCGGAGCATCGACGCGAGGACGCCGACCGAGACCACCCCGGCGCGGCTGCCCACGCCGCCTCGCCTGCCCGGCGGCGTGAAGCCGCCGGTCCTGCCGCCGGCGCTCGCGGCCCGTCCCGGCCGCCGCGGCGAGGCGCCCAGCGAGCTGATCGTGACCTCGCGCGTGGAGCGCATCACGGTCGAGCCCACGCCCGCGCCCCTGCCGCCGTCCCCGGCCGCCGCCGACGCCGATCGCTGGTTCGAGCAGGTCCCGACCAACCCGGGCGCGCCGACCACGGTGCCCGATCGCAAGCACCCGACCGGTCGCGTCGCCCACGTCGATCCCACCCTGCCCCACCCACGCCGCGAGACCCCGGCGTGGCTCTTCCCGCTCCTGCTCGCGCTCACCGCGCTGACCGTGGGCATGGTGATCGGCGCCCTGGTCTTCGGCGGGACGCAGGCGCCGGCGTCGTGCCCGCCGTGCGACGCCGGCGTGACGCGCTGACCGACCCGCCGCGGGCGGTCGGCGAGGCGAAGGGCTCAGGGCCAGGGCACGAGCTCGCCCACCAGCTCGAGGCGCGCCGCCGTGCTCATCGCGCTGTAGACGGCGATCGTGCGGCCCTCGACGTAGCGATAGGCCACCACCAGCTCGTGGCGGCCGTCACCGTCGACGTCGAGGACGCCGAGGACGTCGAGCTCGACCTTGTGCTTGCCGTCCATGACCACGCCCGGCGCCGGCGGCGGCGCCAGCCCGTGGAGCGCGAACGCCGGCGCGCACGCCGGCGCGACCATCGACACCGCGCTGACCTCCTCGGCCGGCGCCCGCACGGCGTCGACGAACGCCCCCAGCGGGAACACCTCGACCACGCCGTCGCGATCGACGTCGACGGCGAGGACCTCGCCGCTCCGGCACGCGCCGCCGGTGACCACCCCGAGCGCCAGCTCCGGCGACTCCAGCGCGGCCTCGGCGAAGGCGCCGCCCGGCGCCCCCACCGCCGCGACCGCCAGCCCGCACCCCTTCTGGTGCTGGAGGCAGGCCGCATCGCCGGTGACCTCGCCGCCGACGGCGGCGGCCGGCCGCGAGCACGGCGGCGCGCCGACGTAGGAGCCGATCGCGACCTCGTTGCCGCCGACGTCGGCGGTGCCGATGGCGGAGAACGTGCCGGCCCGGCGACCGTCGACGGCGTGCACCGTGAACTGGGCCGCCGACCCGCGGGCCAGGATCGACACCAGCTCCTCGCGGTCGCTGGTCCACGACACCGCGCGCAGGGCCAGGGGCGCCACCGCCGGCCGGCCGCCCGCGCCCTGCGGGCACAGCTCGCCGACCAGCGCCGACCGCCCCGCCGACAGGGGCGGCGGTCGGGTGCTGACCGTCGACGGCGTGGGCTCGTCGCCCGGCGCCTCCGGCCGCACCGACGGGCCGCACGCGCCGCCGGCGGCGCCCACGACCACCACGAGCCAGGCAACGGGGCGACGCGGCGCGAGGTCCAAGGCCATGAGATGGGAAGCTACCTCAGGCGCGGGCGGCGGCGAGTTTTCGACCGGGCGCCCTTGTTTGCCGAAGAACCGCTCGCCGATAGTCCGCCGACCTTACCCCGCTGATTCCTTCATGATTTTCGACAACCTCGCCCCCTCATCGCCGCGCCGCCGCGCCGGTCTCGTCGCGCCGCTGGCGCTCGCGCTCGGCGCCGCCGCGCTCACCGCCGACGGCGCCCGCGCCCAGCCGGGCCCCCTGCCCACCGGTGGCCCACCGACCGGCGAGGACGCGCCCAAGCCGGAAGGGATCGCCGAGGCGGCCCCCAAGGCCGCCGGCCTGCTCACCACCACCACCGCGCTGCCGCCGCCGCGCGACCGCCGCAAGAAGTTCGAGGTCATCACGCTCGACGGCTACCTGCGCACGCGCGGCGACTGGATGAAGAACCTGCACCTCGGGTTCAACGACGACCCGACGCTGGGTGGGGCGCCCTTCCCGCGCCCGCTCGGCTGCGCCGGGCCGGCGGGCTCGCCGTGCGACGACACCCTCAAGTCGAGCAACCTGCGGCTGCGCCTCGAGCCGTCGATCCAGCTCTCGGAGACGATCACCGTCCACACCCAGCTCGACCTGTTCGACAACGTCGTCCTCGGCTCCGGCGGTGGGGCCGGCTCGACCTCGGACATCGTGCTGCGCCGGGCCTGGGCCGAGGTCTCGACCGGCCTCGGCTACCTCAAGTTCGGCCGCATGCCCGACCACTTCGGCCTCGGCATCACCGCCAACTCCGGTCGCCGCGTCGACACCGACTACGCGGCGTGGGAGACGCTGTGGCAGCCCGCGGCGCTGGCCAACATCGGCGGCACCAACCCGGTCGGCTACGACCTCGACAGCGACCACGGCGACACCGCCGACCGGCTGTCGTTCACCGCCATGATCCCGGGCACGCCGTTCCGCGCCATCGCCGCGGTCGACTGGCCGGCGGTCAGCGTCACCAGCGCCGACGAGGGCCTCGCCGGCGGCCAGCCGTGGGACGTCGACGACAACGACGACGAGAAGGGCTGGATGCTCGGCGTCGCCCGGGTCGACGCCCCCGCCGACTTCGCCGACCGGGTGGCGCGCGGCAAGCTGACGATGAACTACGCCGCGCGCGTGGTCCGCCGCACCCAGGATCGCGACTACAGCGACCCGGTCACGCCCGGCGCCACCGCCGAGGCCTACGTGCCCCGCGGCTACAAGGAGTACCAGCCCAGCGCCTGGTTCAAGCTGGGCTGGCGCAAGGTCCTGGTCGAGGCCGAGGTCGGGCTCCGCGTCGGCTCGATCGAGCACGCCACCGACCTGGGCTTCGACAGCGGGGTCGACATCCTGGCCTGGGGCGGCGTCGCCCGGGTCTCGGCCAGGGCCCTCGACGACAAGCTCGGCTACGGGCTCGAGCTCGGCGCCGCCAGCGGCGACGAGGCCGACGGCGATCCCCAGGGGTCCACCCACATCCGCGACCAGGCGCTCCTGACCAGCGATCGGACCTTCAACCGCTTCATCTTCGACCCCGACTACAAGATCGATCTCATCCTGTTCCGCGAGCTGATCGGCGCGGTGTCGAACGCGGTCTACGTCCGGCCGTGGCTGAGCTACGAGCTGACCCGCTCGATCAAGTTCCACGCCCAGAACGTCACCGCCGGCGCGCTGCGGCCGGTGGCGACCCCGGGCAACGCCAAGATGTGGGGCGTCGAGCTCGATCTCGACCTCGCCTACTCGAGCAACGGCTTCCACGCCGGCCTCGCCTACGGCCTGTTCATCCCGCTCAGCGCCATGAACCACCCCGAGGACTCGATCCTCGGCGGCGGCGACGGCTTCGGCTACGGCGCCGGCAACATCGGCGACGCCAGCAACGCGCACTCGATCCAGGCCCGCTTCGCGATCGAGTTCTGATCCCGCGGGGCCGCTACAGCGCCGCCAGCGCCGCTTGCAGGCGATCGACGCCGACCAGCTCGAGGCCGCTGGCCGCGCCGAGGCGCGCCCGGTTCTGCGCCGGCAGGATGCAGCGGGTGAAGCCGAGCTTGCGGGCCTCGGCCAGGCGCTGCTCGGCCATGGGCACCGCCCGCACCTCGCCGGCGAGCCCGACCTCGCCGAACACGACGGTCCCGGGATCGACGGCGCGGCCGAGGTTCGACGAGGCCAGCGCGCACGCGATGCCGAGGTCGATCGCCGGCTCGACCAGGCGCAGGCCGCCGGCGACGTTGACGAACACGTCCTGACCCAGCACGTCGTGGCCGGCGCGCTGGGCCAGGACCGCGAGCAGGAGCGCGACCCTGTTGGCGTCGACGCCGGCCACCGTGCGCCGCCCGAAGCCCGCGGCCGCCGGCGCCACCAGGCCCTGGACCTCGACCAGCAGCGGGCGGTGGCCGTCGGCCGAGGCGACCACCACCGAGCCGGGCGCGCCGGCGGGGCGCTCGGCCAGGAGGTGCGCCGACGGCTCGGGCACCTCGACCAGGCCGGCGCCGCGCATCTCGAAGACGCCGATCTCCTGGGTCGAGCCGAAGCGGTTCTTGTGCGCGCGCACGACCCGGTACGGGCTGCCGCCGTCGCCCTCGACCTGGAGCACGACGTCCACCAGGTGCTCGAGGGTCTTGGGGCCGGCGAGCGCGCCGTCCTTGGTGACGTGGCCGACCACGATCACCGGCATCGCCGTGGTCTTGGCCAGGCGCACCAGGCGGGCGGTGCACTCGCGCACCTGCCCGACCGCGCCCGGGATGGAGTCGAGCTCGCTGGTGTAGACGGTCTGGATGGAGTCGACCGCCAGCACCGACGGCGGTCGGCCCGCGCCGCCGCCGCGGGCGTGACCGACGATCACGTCGACGTCGGTCTCGGCCACCAGCCGCAACCCGGGCAGGGCCGCCCCCACCCGCCGCGCCCGCATCGCGGTCTGCGCCACCGACTCCTCGCCGGTGGCGTAGAGGACGCCGCCGCCGCCGCCGACCACCCCGGCCAGGAGCTGGAGGAGCAGGGTCGACTTGCCGATGCCCGGCTCGCCGCCGAGCAGCACGACCGCGCCCGGGACCAGGCCGCCGCCCAGCACCCGGTCGAGCTCGGCGATGCCGGTGGCCACGCGCGCGGTGGCGTCGTCGGGTGGGACCTCGGTGGCGGCGACGGGCGCGGCGCCGTCGGCGACCAGCGCCGCCGACGGGCGCGGCGGCGCGCCCGCCTGCAGCTCCTCGACCAGCGTGCCGAACTCGCTGCAGGCGGGGCAGCGGCCGAGCCAGCGCGCCTCGACGTGCCCGCACCCCTGGCACCGGTGCACGGTGCGGGGCCCCTTCGCCTTGCTCTTGATCGCGCTCACCGGACGATGGTGGTACTCGCCCGGTCTGACAGCGATCCCGAGGCCCGCTACTTCTTCTTCGGCGGGGCCTTCTTCGGCGGGGCCTTCTTCGGCGCGGGCTTGCGGGTCACCGGGGTCCCGCCCAGGGCCTCGATCTCGCCCTCGACGTTGGTCTGGGCGGCGGCGTCCTTGCCCTGGTTGAGCTCGAGGAAGGTGTTGAAGGCCTCGATCGCCTTGTCCGGCTCGTGGTCGAGCTTGTACATGTGGCCGAGGTCGTACCAGGCGTCGGCGTGGTCGGCGGCCAGCGAGACCGCGCGCTCGTAGCTCGCGATCGCCTTCTCGATCTCCTCCTGGCGCCGGTAGATCACCGCCAGGTTGAAGTGGAGCTCGGCGAGGTTGGGCGACAGCTCGATGGCCTTGCGGAACGCGGCCGCGGCCTCGTCGAGCTTGTCGGCGGCGCGGAGCGCCACGCCGAGGTTGTTGTGGTAGGTGGCCTCGCCGGGCGCCAGCTTCACCGCCCACCGGAGCTGCTTGATCGCGGCCTCGTGGTCGCCCTTGCGACGCAGGAGCGCCCCCAGGTTGCCGCGGATGTCGGCGTCCTTGGGCGCGAGCCGGCAGGCCCGCTCGAGCGCGGCGATGGCGTCGTCGAGGCGATCGACCCGGTAGTAGGCCATGCCCAGGTTCGACCACACCACGGCGTCCTTGGTCAGGATCCGCGAGGCCTGCTCGTAGGCCTGGACCGTGCGCGCCTGGTCGCCGCGCTTCTTGTAGAGGTGACCGAGCGAAGCCCACGCCATGCCGTGGCCGCTGTCGGCCGCCACCGCCTGCTCGAACGCGGCGATGGCGTCGGCGTCCCGGCCCTGGTTCTTGAGCACGAGCCCCTGCTTGTAGTGCGCGGCGGCCGCGCCGTCGGCGTGGGCGCGCCCGAGCGCGGGGTGGACGGCCACCGGCAGGGCGGCGGCGAGCCCGCCGCCGAGGACGGCGGCGGCGAGCACGGCGGAGCGGAGCGGTCGACGCACGGGAGCCTCCTGGAGAGCCGGAGCGTACCACCGGGGTGGTGGTCGGGCGCCCGCGACCGGACGCGGCCGGGGGCTCGCTCCCGATCGTGGCCGCGCGGACGCCGCCGGTTACGCCTCTGGACCGCTCGCCGGTGACGCCCGGGGCCGGTCAGGTCGCCGGCGACGCCGCGGCGGCGCTGGCCTCGGCCGGCGACGCCGCCGCGGCGCTGGCCTCGGCGGGCGACGACGCGGACAGGCCGGACAGGCCGTCGCCCTCGGCGCCCGCGGCGATGGCGAGGCCCTCGCCCAGCTCGCCCAGCACGCTCATGGCGTTGCGGGCGTCGGCGGCCTCGCGCGCGGCCGCGGTGGCGTCGAGCTGCGCGCATGCCAGCTTGAACGTCTCGAGGGTCGCCACGCAGTGGTGCATGCGGGCGACGATGCGCTCGCGGGCGGCGCCGACCCGGTCGACATAGCGGCGCTGATCGACGAGAGCCGCGCGCGCCTCGACGTACTGCGCGCGCGCCACGGCGTCGCCGCAGCCCGCGATCCGGTGATCCAGCTCGGCGATGCGGCGCTCGATCCCGCCGCCGTCGACCGCCGGCGCGGCAGCCAGGCGCTCGGCGACGCCGAACAGGCGCAGCACCCCGTCCTTGACCAGCTCGCGGTTGTCGTCGCCGACCGGCAGCTCGGCGGTGCCGGCCCAGATGGCGCGGCCACGCTCCACCAGGTCGCGGGCCTCGCCGGCGAGCGGCGGCAGCGCGCGGTAGGCCGCCGCCACCGGATCGGGCGCCAGGGTGAGGTGACGCGCGGCGAGGGCCAGGGTCGTCGCCAGGCCGACCGCGGCGCCGGCGAGGGCGCCGGCGAGCGGCGCGGCGAGGCTCGCCGTCTCCTGCGCCCCCATCACCCGCGCGCTCGCCCAGGCCGCGACCAGCCCGGCCACGGCGCCCGCCACGCCGACCACCGCGACGCGGCGCCGGCCGCTGCCGATCGCGAGCCCCAGCGCCAGGGCGACCGCGACCGCCAGCGCCGGCTGACCGGTGGCCAGGAGCGCGAGCCCGGCCGCCGCCGCGCACAGCCGCAGGCCGGTCCGCCCGGCGCTGCGCCCGGCCTCGGCCCACGACAACCCCGCCAGCGCGCCGACGACCCCGCCGACCAGCGCGGGCGCGGCCAGCCCGAGCGGCCCGGCGAGGGCGGTCGCGCCCGCGGCGCCAGCAGCGGCGCCCAGGGCGGTGGCGATCGAGGCGCGGTGGAAGGCCGGGTGATCGACGAAGCGTAGCGCCGTGGTCATGGGACCTACCGACGCGCCAGCCCCGGCCCCGATCTACCAGCCTCGCACGCTCGCCTTGCGGTCTGCAGGTGCCACCCACCTGCACGTCACACCTCCAGGTCAGGTGCCACCCACCTCCAGGTCACACCTCCAGGTCAGCAGGTGCCACCCACCTCCAGGTCAGCAGGTGCCAGGTCAGCAGGTGCCACCCACCTCCAGGTCGCCCGCAAGTCCCCGAAAACATGAACGGCGGAGCTCGTGCTCCGCCGCTCGGGACCTCAGATCCGGGCCCGGGTGGTCCCCGATGCCGTGGGGCTCAGAAGGTGTAGCGCATGCCGAAGCGCACCGAGAGCGGCGCCTGACGGGCGCTGAGCTTGCCCCAGTTCTTGTTGACCGACGGGGTCAGGTTCTGCTCGGTGCCGAAGTCGTCGAGGGTCTTCGAGTGGCGAGCGTCGCTGAGGTCACCGCCGATGATCGGGTTGGCGTAGTTGCCGGTGTAGATCTCGTCGATGTCGACCTCCTCCTGCGAGTTGAGGAGGTTGAAGATGTCGACGAAGGCCTCGATCGAGTTCTTGCCCAGCTTCTTGCCGTAGGTCGCCTTGAGGTCGGCGGTGTAGGTCACCGGCGAGCGGCCGGCGACGCCGCGGGGCAGGAGGAACGACTCGCCCGCGCCATAGGCCCAGTGGCCGGCCAGCGCGTTGTGGGGCGCACCCGACTGGCCGCGGACGCTGGCGCCCAGGATCAGCGCGCCGGCGCTCTTGAAGTCGAACTGGTAGAAGCCGTCGACCTTGAGCAGGTGCGGGCGGTCGAGGGCCATCGCGCCGTAGCGGTTGCCCATGAGGTCGGGCAGGTCGAACATCGAGGTGAGGTTCGGGTCCTGCTGGCCGGTCTCGGTCGAGAACAGGCCGGGGAAGTTACCCTTGCTGCGCGAGTACGTGTACGACGCCAGGAGCATCGCGTTCTTCGAGAACCGCTGGGTCGCGGTCACCACCACCGCGTTGTAGCGGCGGATGGCCTTGTCGAAGTCCTTGTTGCGCTCGAGGTTGGTGGCGCGGACGCGGTAGACGTCGGCGAGGTCGGTCTCGCCCTGCATCTCGAGGGCGTCGGCCTGGCGGCGGAGGTCCGCGGCGTCGTCGTCGAAGTTCTCGCCCGGGTTGGTGATGAAGTAGTTGTTGCCGCCGTCGGTCGAGACGTCCTCGATGGCGCGGCCGAGGTCGCGGTAGACGTAGTTGATGCCCATCTTGAAGTCGGGCATCAGCTCGTACTCGGCGCCGAGGATGAGCTCGTCGATGTACTGGCCGCCGATCGAGGGCGCCACGTACTCGGTGCCGCCGCCGCACTGGAGACGGGCCGGGATCGCGATGGGGCAGCTATCGAGCAGCTCCGGGTCGAAGGTGTTGAGGGCCTCGGGGCAGGTGGCGGTGGCGCCGCGGGTGGTGGCGCGGGCGAAGTTGATGATCTCGCCGCCGAAGGCGCGGACGTTGATGTCCATCGGCACCGTCTCGTAGAAGCGGCCCCAGTGGGCGAACAGCTTCGACCGGCCCTCCTGGGTCGGGTCGAAGATGAAGCCGACGCGCGGCGCGAGCTGGTTGTTCAGCGTGAACGCCTCCTTGGGGATGATCTCGCCCTCGGGCGAGGTGTCGCCCTGGATGTCCTTGGCGGTGTAGCCGATCTGCTGCTCCCAGCGGAGGCCCGCGTTGAGCGTCAGGTTGGGGCGGATCTGCCACGAGTCCTGGAGGTAGGCCGCCAGGTTGCGGTTGGCGGTGTCGGCGATGATGCCGTCGTCGCCGGCGTGATCGCAGACCGCGAGGCCGCCGATGCACGGGATGTTGTCGACGCTGGTCTGGCCCATCGGCACCGGCTTGACGAAGCTGCGCAGGTCCCATGCGCCGGGCTCGTTGGTGACGAAGAACGAGCGCCGGGCCTGGGTCCAGAGGCCACCGCCGGTGTAGATGCGCTGCGAGTCGTACTGGGTGCGCTCGAGGTCGACGCCCAGCTTGAAGGTGTGGTGGCCGGCGAGGTTGACCCGCTGGGTGACGGCCAGGTTGGCCGAGGTGCGCGCGTTGTCCCGGACCTCGAGGAAGCCGAGGCCGTTGGTGTTGTACGGCGTCACGAACGGCACCGGGCAGTTCGTGATCATCGGGTACATGTCGTTGGCCGTGCCGTCCTCGCAGCCGCTGAAGAAGCCCTGGCCCTGCGCCGACTCGAACCCGATCATGTCGTGCAGGCTGCGATCCCAGGCGTAGCGGACCAGCTTGGAGCTGCCGCCGTTCTCGAAGTACGGCCGCTCGTGGCTGTAGCCCAGGTGGTAGCCGGCGACGAAGTCGATCTGGGTCTTGTTGTCGTTGAACTTCGACGTCCACTTGAGGGCGGCGTCGTAGGCGCCGTCCTCGAAGGCGTAGAGCTGCGACTGGCGATCGCCGAGGACGCGGTAGAACGCCCGGTCGTTGGCGCGCGGGTTGCCGAAGCCCGAGACCTGGAACTGGTGGTTCGCCGACAGCGCGCCGTTCACCTTGGCGGTGAAGAAGTGGGTGCGGGTCGAGGTCGACAGCGGGCTGCGACCCAGCTCCTCGAAGATCTCGAACCCGGTGTCGGCGTCGACGTCGGGGACGCCGTCCTGGTCCTCGTCGACCTGGCTGTAGGTGACGCGGTCGAGGGTCGACTTGCGGAACGACGGGTTGTACCCGACGTGGAACCAGAGCTTGTCCTTCTTGATCGGGCCGCCGACCTCGAAGCCGATGTCGGCCGAGTAGTCGAGGTTGGTCTCGCTCGAGATCGAGGAGCCCTGGCGCGTGATGCGCTCGACGTCGGCGACCATGCTGCCCGGCGTGTAGTAGCCGAACACCGAGCCGCGGAAGGTGTTGCCGCCCTGCTTGGTGACGACGTTGATCACGCCGCCGGTGGAGCGACCGAACTCGGCGGCGTAGCCGCCGGTGATGACCTCGGTCTCCTCGATGAACTCGTTGGGCAGGTTCGACGACTGCTCGCCGTAGGCGGTGTCGGTCGTGTTGATGCCCTCGATGATGTACGTGTTCTCGAGCGAGGTCGAGCCGCCGAACGAGACGCCGTACAGGTCGCCCTGGGTGCCGGCGGCCGTGCCCAGCACCGCGCCGAAGGTGCGGCCGACCGGGATGCGGGTGGTGTACTCGTCGGTGATGGTCACGCCGGTCTTGGTCGAGCCCTGATCGACGATGGGGGCGCGACCCTCGAGCTCGATGACCTCGGCGCTCTGCACCGTGGTGTCGATGGGCACGCTGACGAAGGCCTGCTTGCCGAGCTCGACCAGCACGTTGGGCCGGGTGAACTGCGCGTCGTTGTAGTAGACGGTGAGCAGGTAGACGCCGGGCGGCAGGTTGTCGATGCGGAAGGTGCCGTTCTCGCTGGTGATCTCGGCCTGCTGGCCCTGCAGGGCCGGGCCCGAGATGACCACGGTGGCGCCGATGACCGGATCCTTGGAGGTCTTGTCGATGACGCGGCCGCGGACCGAGCCGGTGGTGCTGCTCTGGGCGACCGCGACGTCGGCCGCGAAGAGCTGGACGCCGGCCAAGGTCCCGCCGAGGACCCCGACCGCCATGGCGAAGGAGATGCCGATGCGCTTCATGGTGTGGGGTCCTTTCACTCGACGACGAAGCGAACGTCCTCGTTCGCCGTGAAGGTGACGGTGCCGCCGTTGACCTCGCCGATCACGGCCGAGGCGGTGATGCGGGCGGTGTAGTTGCCGGGCGGGAAGCCGTCGGTGGCGGTCGAGAACACGTAGATGGTGTCGGTGTCGACGAAGTAGGCGTCGACGGCGAAGTCGACGTCGGCGACCGGGTCGCCGTCACCGTCGAGGACGACCACCTCGGTCGCCGCGATCGTCGCGTCGTCGAGGTAGGTGTTGAACACGAACGCGATCGCCTCGTCGGGGCCCAGCACCGCGCGGTCACCCACCGCCTCGGCGTCGGCCGGCTCGGTGAACAGGAGGGCGAGGTCGGCGATCTGGAGGTCGAGGTCGCGCTGGTCGGCGGGCACGGCGTTGCCGGTCTTGTCGACCACGACGTCGCCGATGGACAGCGTGCACTCGGTGCCGGTGGGGAAGACCAGCTCGTCGAGGTTGGGCGCGATGTACAGCGACGGCCCCAGCGGGAAGGTCGTGTTGTTGCCGTTGGGCACGTAGTAGCCGGTGTAGCCGACCACGGTGCCGTCGCAGGTCAGGGTCACCGGCTGCGTCGAGTCGAGCGAGCCGGAGCAGCGGCCGTCGTCGTCGCAGTCGAGGGTCTCGACCGCGTCGGCGTCGAGGAGCTCGTCGAACATCACCCGCAGCGCGAAGGCGCGGGGATCGACCGGCGTCGGCGCGAACTCGGTCGCGGTCTCGGGGCAGACGATCTGGCCGCCGAGGATCGCGTCGATCGCGAACCCGGGCGCCTTCTCGTCGCGCACGCCGTTCACGTACCGGCAGTGGAAGGAGTACTCCTCGAGCGTCACGAGCGACTGGCCCATCGCGGCCAGCACCTCGGGCGGTCCCTCGGAGCGAAGATCGGTCTTGTTGACGGGTTCGCCGAAGCAACCTCCGGCGACCATTCCGAGTCCCACCGCAAGGAGCCCTTGCGTCCGGTAGCGCAGCATTACGAAGCCTCCCTCATAAGGTGCTAGTGGACCGCTGGCGGGGTTCTCCGAGCCCTCGGTCGGCGAAGTCATCGCGCATCGCCGTGTCAAAGGCAAGATCTGGGTCGCACTCTTGTCGCAGGGATCACCGTCCAGTGACGCTGTAGTTCCAGACAGTTGAGTGACCGGGGACACCCTGCGACCGGGTGGGGGCGTCGGGCAAGGTCCCGAAAACAACCGAGGCGACCACGACAGGGTCGCCTCGGTGAGACGCTGACGCCGCAGGTGCGACGCGGGCGCGCGGGATCGGGCAGGGATCAGGCGTTGGGGCGGCGGCCGTTACCCGGCCGCGCCTTGTCGTCGGCCGCCGGCGGCGCCACCGCGGCCGTGGCCGTGGCCGGCGGCTCGGCCGCCACCTCGACGCCGATGCGGCGGATGTTGTGGTGGGCGAGCAGGCGCGCCTCGATGGCCGCCGCCACCTCGGGGTGATCGACGAGGAACTGCTTGGCGTTCTCGCGACCCTGGCCGATGCGCTCGCCGCCGAACGAGAACCAGGCGCCGCTCTTGTCGACGACGCCGGCCTCCGACGCCAGATCGACGAGATCGCCCTCGCGCGAGATGCCCTGGCCATAGAGGATGTCGAACTCGACCTCCTTGAACGGCGGCGCCATCTTGTTCTTGACCCCCTTGACCCGCGTGCGGTTGCCGATCACGTCCTCGTCCTTCTTGAGGGCGCCGATGCGGCGGATGTCGAGGCGGACCGAGGCGTAGAACTTGAGCGCGTTGCCGCCGGTGGTGGTCTCGGGGCTGCCGAACATGACGCCGATCTTCATGCGGATCTGGTTGATGAAGATGACGGTCGTGCGCGACTTGGAGATGGCGCCGGTGAGCTTGCGCAGGGCCTGGCTCATCAGGCGGGCGTGCAGGCCGACGTGGGAGTCGCCCATCTCGCCCTCGATCTCGGCCTTGGGCGTGCGCGCGGCGACCGAGTCGATGACGACCAGATCGACCGCGTTCGAGCGCACCAGCATGTCGGCGATCTCGAGCGCCTGCTCGCCGAAGTCGGGCTGCGACACCAGCAGCTCCTCGGTGCGCACCCCCAGCTTGCGGGCGTAGCCGACGTCGAGCGCGTGCTCGGCGTCGATGAAGGCGCACACGCCGCCGCGCTTCTGGGCCTCGGCCACGGCGTGCAGCGTGAGCGTGGTCTTGCCGCTCGACTCCGGGCCGTAGATCTCGATGATGCGCCCGCGCGGCAGCCCGCCGACGCCGAGGGCGATGTCGAGCCCGAGCGAGCCGGTGGGGATGACCTGGACCTCGCGCTCGATGGGCTCCTTGCCCAGGCGCATGATCGAGCCCTTGCCGAACTGCTTCTCGATGGCGCCGAGCGCCAGGTCGATGGCCTTGTCGCGCGCGGGATCGCGCGGCGGCGGCGCGGCGGCGGCCGCCCCCCGGGCGACCGGGCCGGAGCCCTGGGCGGTGGACGCGCCGGTGGGCGCTGCGGTGGTGCTCGGGGTCGGTTCCTTCGTGGCCATGGGCTCCCTCGTTGGGGACGTCATTTCCACCCGTCGTCGCTGCCGGGCGATGCGTCCAGTGGCGCCGGTTGTACGGGGTCGCTCTGACGCTGGACCGCCGATTTCGGCGCCGGGAGGGCCTGACGGAGAACCGGAAGATACCCGGAACCTGTCGTTTTCGTTACGCTTTCGAACAGGGTGATGGAATCGCACAACGTCTCACTGAACACCTGTTCGGTGAACGGGAGGAGCACGTCGGCCACCCGCGCCGGGGCCCGCAGCCGGGCGAGCGTGACGTGGGCGTGGAACGGCCGGCGCTCGGGCGCGAAGCCCAGCGCCACCGCCTCGGCCTCGAGCGCGGCGGCCAGCCTCGCCAGTCCGCCGCCGTCGGCGACCCCGCTCCACACCACCGTGGCACGCTGCGGGCTGGCGAACGCACCCAGGCGCTCGCAGCGGAAGCGGAACGGCGTCACCGCGGCGGTCGCGACCGCGCGCGCCAGGGCCTCGCCGAGGGCCGGCACCAGCGCGCGCCGCGCCCAGCCGAGGAAGCGCAGGGTCACGTGGTACGAGCTCGGCGCCAGCCAGCGCAGCGCGACCTCGTGCGCCGTCGCCCGCCGCGCCAGCGACTCGCAGGTCGCCGCCAGCTCGCTCGCCACCGCCGGCGCCACCGGCACGCCGACGAACAGGCGGACCGCCCCGGCGCCGACCTCGGGCGGAGGGCCTCGGCCCGCGTCGTTCTCCTCGGGCACGCGCTCAGGCACGAGCGCCTCCGATCGCCTGGCGCACCAGCTCGAGCGCCCACCACGCCGCCAGCGTCCGCACCTGGTCGCGCGGCCCCGGCCAGCGCATGCGGAAGGTGCGGTGGCCGGCGCCCGGGCCGTCGACGGCGAGCCACACCGTCCCCACCGGCTTGGCCGGCGTGCCGCCGCCGGGGCCGGCGATCCCCGACACCGCGATCCCGATCCCGGCGCCGGTGCGCGCCCGCGCTCCGCGCGCCATCTCCCGCACCACCTCCTCGCTCACCGCCCCGTGCGCGCCCAGGGTCGCCGGCGAGACGTCGAGCTGCCGCACCTTCTCGTCGTCGGCGTAGGCGATGGCGCCGCCGACGAAGTAGCCCGACGCCCCGGGGAGCTCGGTGAGGAGCGCCCCCACCAGGCCGGCGGTGCACGACTCGGCCACCGCCACCCGGTGCCCGCCGGCCAGGAGCGCCCGCCCCACCACCAGCGGCAGCGGCTCGTCGCCGGTGCCGTAGGTCCAGGCCCCGACCCGGGCGGCGAGGCCGGCGTCGAGGGCGGCCAGCCGCTCGGCCGCCGCCGCTGCGTCCGGATCCCGGACGACCAGCTTGACCAGGACCTCGGGGAACTTGACCTGGTAGTGGAGCGACGCCCCGGCCACGTCGTCGACCAGGCCGCGCAGCGCCTCCGAGACCTGGGACTCGCCGCAGCCGAACAGCCGGTAGACGCGGCGGGCGATGCGGGGCGCGGCGCCGTGGGCGCGGCGCAGCTCGTCGACCCGCGCCGCCAGCCCGGCCTCCCAGATGGCGTGGAGCTCGCGCGGGACGCCGGGCAGGCACACCACCGGCACCCCGCCGAGCGCGACCTCGAACCCCGGGGCCAGCCCGACCGGGCTGGCGTGGACGCGGGCCCCGGCCGGGACCCGGGCCTGGCGCAGGTTCACCTCCGACACCGGCCGTCCGCGCGACGACAGGAACTGCTCGAGGCGGGCGCGCGCGCCCTCGTCGATGGCGACCGGGACCCCGGCGGCGGCGGCGACCACGTCGCAGGTCAGATCGTCCTCGGTCGGCCCCAGGCCGCCGGAGGTGAGGACCAGATCGACGCGGGCGCAGGCGGCGGCGAGCGCGGCGCGCAGGTCGGCCTCGTCGTCGCGGCAGCTCGTCATCCAGCGTACGGTGACGTCGAGATCCCACAGCCGACCGGCCAGCCACGCCGAGTTGGTGTCGACGATCTCGCCGCGGGTGAGCTCGTCGCCGATGGTCAAGATCTCGGCCAGCACGGCCGCACTCTACCGCCTGGGGCGACCGCTTGCGAATCCGGGCGGTTGGGTTGACGCGGCTTTCGTGGGCAACCTATCCTTCGGTCGTGGGCATCCCGTCCCCCCGTCCGCTGCGCCAATGAAGATCCGCTACGCCGCCAAGACCGACGTGGGGATGAAGCGGACCCACAACGAGGACTACTTCTCCCTCGTCGAGGACGAGCAGCTGTTCATCGTCGCCGACGGCATGGGCGGCCACGCCTCGGGCGAGGTCGCGTCCAAGATGGCGGCCGAGACCATCGGCGAGTTCTACCAGCGCACCCGCGAGGACGAGGAGGTGACCTGGCCCTACAAGATGGACCGGTCGCTGTCGTACGTCGAGAACCGGCTGGTGTGCGCGGTCAAGCTGGCCAACCTGCGCATCTTCGAGACCTCGTGCCGGGACATCCGCTACAAGGGCATGGGCACCACCATCGTCGGCTGCCTGGTCGCCGGCGACAAGGCGTACATCGGCCACGTCGGCGACAGCCGCGCGTACCGGGTGCGCGAGGGCCGCATCGAGCAGCTCACCCGCGATCACTCGCTGCTCGAGGACTACAAGGAAGCCAAGCCCGACATGACCGAGGAAGAGGAGCGGAACTTCCCGCACAAGAACGTCATCACCCGTGCCCTCGGCATGCGGGAGACGGTGCAGGTCGACATCCGCGCCCACCAGATCAAGAGCGGCGACGTCTTCCTGCTCTGCTCCGACGGCCTGTCGGGCATGGTCACCGACGACCAGATGGCGCAGATCGCGAACAACGCCAAGTCGCTCGAGCGCGCGGTCGCCGAGCTGGTCGACGCCGCCAACCGCGCCGGCGGCACCGACAACATCACGATCCTGATGCTGCAGTGCGTGTCGGCGTAGGTCGCGCGCGAGGGAGAACGCCATGCCGCGCTACGCCGTCGGTGCCGGCTCCACCCTGGTGGTGAGGGCGCGCTCGAGCCTGCACGACACCCGCACGGTGTGGAGCGCGGTGAGCGGCGAGGTCACCGCCGATCCCGCCACCCTGGCCACCGCCGGCGCCACCGCGTCGTTCACCGTCGACATGACCCGGTTCGACGCCGGCGACTTCCTCAAGAACCGGAAGCTGCGCAAGGACTTCGAGCTCGAGGACCACCCCCAGGCCACGTTCACCCTGACCGGCCTGCGCGACGTGGTCGACGACGGCGGGCGCTTCCGCGCCACCGCCACCGGCGTCCTGCGCTGGCGCGGGCGCGAGGTCGAGCTGACCGTCGCCGGCGAGGGCACGCTCGACGCCTCCCGGCTCGCCGCCACCGGCCGCGTCGAGCTCGACATCCGCACGCTCGGCCTGACCGCGCCGCGCTTCCTCATGTTCAAGATGGAGGACGTGGTCACGGTCGAGGTGACGCTGGCCGGCGCCGTCGGCGCGGGGCCGGCGTGACCCCGGCGCGCCGCCGCGGGCTGGCCGTCGCGGCGGTGACCGGCCTCGCCGCGCTCGGCGGCGCCGGCTGCGAGCGCGAGAAGCAGCCGGCCGGGATCGGCCCCTACCACGTCAAGCGCCTGACCCTGGCCAAGGCGCCCGGGCGCTGCGATCCCACCGAGCTGCCCGACGGTCGCCAGGGCGCGTGGTGCTACGGCCAGCCCCGCCTCGGCGTGGCCGGGATGAACGCCGACGTCGACCTCTACTTCGGCACGAACGAGCCCGACGCCAGGGTCATCGAGATCCAGCTCCAGATCCGCGGCTGCGACGAGGAGAAGCTGGCGTCGTGGATCAAGAGCAACTTCGGCGCGCCCCACGAGGAGCGCCCGGGCCGCGCCTACTGGCAGAACGCCCACGTCTACGTGATCGGCGAGCTGCCGTCGACGCCGGGGCGCTGCATGGTGCGCGTCCTGCCGCGCTCCGAGCACGCCGAGTACGAGCGCCTGCGCCAGCCGGCGCCGCCGCCCCCGCCCCCGGGCCCCTGAGCTGCTCCGACGCGGGTCGGAGCCGGCGTCCGCGGGCCGCTCACCACGCGGTGGCCGCCGCCCAGTCCTGCTCGAACTGCCCGCGGGCCGTGGCCGCGGTGCTCTCGCGCACCAGCACGCCGATCTCGCGGTTGTCGCGCAGCGCGGTCGACGACATGTTGTGCGAGCCGATGAGCGCCACGCCGTCGGCGATGATGAGCTTGGCGTGGACGTCCGGGGTCGCCAGCGTCCGCACCGCGACCCCGGCGCCGCGGAGGGTGGTGGCGGTGGTGGTGTTGTCGTTCATGTCGCTGGGATCGGCGAGCAGGACCCGCACCGCCACGCCGCGGCCGTGGGCGCCGATGATCGCCTGCCGCACCGCCGAGTCCGCCAGGTAGAACAGCTCGGCCTCGAGCGTGGTGGTGGCGGCGGCGATGAGCGCGAGCAGCCGGGTGCGGGCGTCGCCCGGGGTCACCATCAGCCGGGTGCAGCCCGGGGCCGCGGCCTCGCCGCGCCAGTCGGCCTCGAAGATCGCCGCCAGGTCGGCGACGGCGTCGGGGTCGCGATCGATCACGGCGTAGTTGCGCTGGTTGTCGAAGCCCGAGACCGTGAAGTTGGCCGACAGGATGAAGGCGGCGCTGCCGTCGAGCACCATGTACTTGGCGTGGGCGTTGGGGAAGGTCGGCGACGCCAGGCGCACCGCCACCCCCCCGGCCTCGAGCTGCGACCGGGTCTCGGCGACGCCGACCTGGTTGCCGTCGAGGATGACGCGCACGGCGAGGCCGCGGCCGCGGGCCGCCACCAGGCGGCTGGCGACGCGATCGACGGTGAAGGCGTACATCTGGACGTCGATCGAGGCGGTGGCGGCGTCGAGGGCGGCGACCACCCGCTCCTCGAGCGCCGCCCCGCCGCTGCCCGGCCCGACCAGGACCTCGGGCGCCAGCGGCCGCGCCGTCGTCGGGTCGCACGCGATCGCGTCGACGCCGGCGTCGATCCCGCCGTCGCCGCCGTCGCCGCCGTCGTCGCCGCCGCAGCCCGCGGCGCCGCTGGCCAGGAGCGCGAGCGCGGCGAGGATCGCGAGGCGCCGGGCGACCGCGGGCGACGCCGGCCCCCCGCCCCCCGCCGCCCCGCCCGCTCGCGCGGGGCTCAGGTGCGCTCGTTGGGACATCGGTCGTCGAGGCCGGCGGCCTTGGGGCACAGCGCGTACAGCTCGTGGCGGTGCCGGACCACGGTGAAGCCGCCCAGCCGCTGCGCGATCTTCTCCTGCAGCCGCTCGATCTCGTCGTCCTCGAACTCGAGGATGAGGCCGCACTTGGTGCAGATCAGGTGGTCGTGGTGCTCGCCGGCGACCTCGAACCGGGCCTGGCCGTCCCCGAACTGGCGCTCGATCGCCAGCCCGCTCTCGACCAGCAGCTTGAGCGTGCGGTAGACCGTCGCGTACCCCACCCGCTGGTGCCGCTTGCGGACGCGGGCGAGCAGCTCGTCGATCGAGATGTGATCGTGGGTGCGGAAGAACTGATCGACGATGGCCTCGCGCTGGGTGGTGGTGTTGAGGCGCTTGTCGCTCAACCACTGCTTCCAGCGCTCCTTGAGCTGGCGAGGGTCGCTCGAACGAAACTCGCTCGCCGGCGCGGACATGGTTTTCATTTTCCCGGTAACTGCTCGAACGTCAACCGACATCCGGCGCTCCCGGATTTCAGAAGCGATCCCGCGCGGCCACGCCCCGCGGCCGCCGCCCCGGGTATAGTGGGGGACATGTCCACGATCGAGGACGAGGGGTTCGACGCCGTCCTCGCCCGCCTGCGCAAGGTGGTCGAGCGGCTGGAGGGCGGGAACCTCAGCCTGGAGCAGTCGCTGACAGCCTACGAGGAGGGCGTCGGGCTGGCCCAGCGCGGCCACGCGCTCCTCGATGGCGCCGAGAAGCGGGTCGAGCTGCTGATCGCCGGCGGCGCGCAGTCGGTCCCGCTCGACGAGGCCGCCACCGACGATCCGCCGTGACCGCGCCCGTGCCCCGCTCGCCCGCCGGCCGCGCCCGGCGCTCCACCGCCGGCCCGGCGCTCATCGCCGTGGTCGACGACGATCGCGAGGTCCGCGAGTACCTCGACGGCGTCCTGCGCACCGCCGGCTACGACGTCGCCCTCGCCGCCAACGGCCTGCGCCTGGTGTCGGCGCTGCAGGTGGATCGCCCCGATCTGATCCTGCTCGACGTCAACATGTCGTGGATCGACGGCTTCGAGCTTTGCCGCGCCCTCAAGAAGAACCCGGAGTGGGCGCGGATCCCGGTGGTGTTCGTGTCCGGCCGCTCGGCGCCCGCCGACGTCGCGGCCGGCCTGGCCTGCGGCGCGGTCGACTTCTTCCCCAAGCCGATCGACGGCCGCGCCCTCGTCGACCGCGTGCGCGAGCTGGTACAACCCTCGCCGTGATCACGCCGACGATCGATCCCGGCGCCGCGCCGGCCGCGGCCCGGGCCTTCCTCGACCGCGTGCGCCCCGCCATCGAGGCCGAGCTGGCCCGCCGCCTCGGTGACGACGGCGAGGCCGCCGACGATCCGGGGCGGCTGCGCGAGGCCATGCGCTACGCCGCCCTCGGCCCCGGCAAGCGGCTGCGGCCGGCGCTGGTCGTGGCCGCGTGCGAGGCCTGCGGCGGCGACCCGGCGCGCGCGCTGCCGGCGGCGGCGGCGGTCGAGCTGCTCCACGCCTACACCCTGGTCCACGACGATCTGCCGGCGATGGACGACGACGACGAGCGTCGCGGCCGGCCCACCGTCCACGTCGCGTTCGGGGAGGCCATCGCGATCCTCGCCGGCGACGGGCTGCTCACCGCGGCCTTCGCCGCGCTCGCCGATCTCGGCCCCGCCTGCGCCGACGCGGTCGCGGCGCTGGCCCGCCGCGCCGGCGCCCGCGAGCTGCTCGCCGGCCAGGCCATCGACCTCGCGCTCCTCGGCGGCGCCCGGCCCGCGACCTTCGCGGCGGTCGAGGACCTGCACGCCCGCAAGACCGGCGCCCTGTTCGCCGCCGCCTGCGAGCTGGGCGCGATCGCCGCCGGCGCCGGCGAGGCGGCGCGGGCCCGCCTCGGGCGCTACGGGCTGGCCCTGGGCATCGCCTTCCAGCACGCCGACGATCGCGACGACGGCGAGCTGGCCGAGCACGCGGCGGCGGCGGCGGCGCGCATCGCCGAGCTCGGCGCCGAGGCCACCGCGCTCGCCCGCGACCTCGGTCCCGCCGGCCAGCCGCTGGTGGCGCTGGCGACATGGATCGGCGGCGTCGGCGCCGCGTGAGGCCGCCGCGGGCGGCGGCGCC
>CAADGB010000533.1 GCA_900696455.1 uncultured delta proteobacterium | reverse complement strand
TGGGCGCGCAGGCGGCGGCGGAGGCTGGCGTCGAGCGGCAGGAGCGCCACGGCGAGGAGGACGAGCCACGGCGCGAGGGCGGCGCGGCTGGCGGTGGGGGCGCCTCCGGCGGCGCGGACCGTCGCCGTCTCGACCTGCCCGCCGGTGGCCGCGGCGATCGCGGCCAGGGCCGCGGCGTCGGGCCCGCGCGCCCGCAGCTCCTGCGAGGCCGGCCGCACGACGGTGTGCCGGGCCACGACCTGGCCGCGGCGATCGAGGACCTCGACCAGCGCGCCGCCGTCACCGGTGACCGGCAGGCGGGCCTCGAGCACCGCCGGCTCGACCACGCGCAGCGGCAGCGGGCGAGGCTGGTCGCCCTCGATGACGCGGGCGGTGAGCGCGCCGCGCCGCGCCGCGTCCTCGGGTCGGTCGACCACGCGCACGGTCGCGACGGTGCCGGCGACCTCGACCTCCACCGCCACGTCGTTGCCCTCGTGCCGGCGCAGCGCGGCGCGCACGAGCTGGGTCCAGAAGCGGCCGTACCCCGACCACCGGCCCCAGTCGCGGGCCCAGCGCGGGCCGGCGTCGCTGGCCCACACCACCGCCTCGCCCAGCCCGTACGGCCAGCGCACCAGGATGGGGTGCCCCGCCTCGTCGGCGATCACGACCTGCGCCGCCGGCCGCGGCTTGACCTCCTGGTAGCCGAGGAGGCGCGGGGCGGCGGCGAGGTCGACGCCGTCCAGGGCCGGGTGGCCGGCCACCGCCTTGACCCGGATCTCCTCGTCGCGGGCCTCGTTGTCGAGCAGGCGCTGGGCGTCCTGCACGAACAGGCCGCGGAGCTGCCGGCCGTCGGTGGTGCGGTAGTAGCGGCCGCCGCCCTCGGCGGCGAGCTGCTTGAGGAAGTCCGAGTCGTCGTCGTCGTCGATGTAGCTGCCCCGGTTGAAGGCGCGGTCCTGACCCCAGCCGACGCCGATCACCGACAGGGTCGCGCCCAGCTCGCGGAGCTCGCGCGCGACCTGGAAGCTGTTGGGGCGGTCGGCGGGCCAGCCGCGGAAGCCGCCGTAGTCGATGCCCTTGACCTGCTCGGCGGCGTCGTAGGTGTCGGAGAACAGGATCACGTGCTTGAGCGCGGTCGGCGACTTCTTCAGCTCCTCGCGCGCCGCCACCAGGCTGGTGTAGACGAAGATGCCGTCGCCGCCGACCGGGACCCGCAGCACGCGCCGCTCGAGCGCGGCCGAGTCGCTGCCGATCACCCGCGTCCGCACCAGCCAGTTGACCCGGTCCTCGACGCCCATGACGCCCACGCGATCGAACGAGCGCAGGAGCCGGATCACCGCGGCCGCGCCCTCGGCGGCCAGCCCGAGCTTGGTCTTGCCGCCGACCATCTCGCCCATCGAGCCCGACTGGTCGAGGATGATGATGACCGTCGCCGCCTGATCGACCTCGGGGTCGATGGGCTCGATCTCGACCGGCAGCGCGTCGGCGAGCGGGTTGGCGGCGTAGTGGCCGCCGAGCGCGGTGGGCCCGCCCAGCACCAGCAGCCCGCCGCCGTCGTCGATCCAGCGCACCAGCCGCTCCCCCAGGGCGTCGTCGAGCACGCCCCGGGTCATGCCGCCGCGCACCGGCGCGTTGGCCAGCACCACCAGATCCACGCCGTCGAGGTCGGGCGGCGGGCCGTCGACGCTGGCCGGCACGACCGTCACCTCCATCTGCTCGGCGCGCAGGAGCTCGGCCAGGGGCGCGGCGCCGCCGACGTCGCCGTCGAGGACGACGCTCGACGGCCGCGGCTGGATCACCAGCGGCGTGGTCGCGCGGTCGTTGCCGGGCTCGCGGTTCGGCGTGCCGGCCTCGACCACCAGCTCGGCCTCCACCAGGATCACGCCCGGGGGCAGGGTCGCGGGCAGGGCGTAGGTGAGCGGCACCTCGACGCGAGCGCCGGCCAGCGCGACCTCGGTCGTGGCCGCGACCTCGCCGCCGACCTTGACCGTGACCCGACCGCGGCCGGTGACGCCGCCGGCGTCGATCTCGACGTGGCCCGAGACCGTGGCCCCCGGCCGCACCTGCTCGCGCTCGAGCGCGATCGTGGCCACCGCCGGATCGTCGACCGGCGCCGCGGTCGCCACCACCGAGATCGCGAGCCCCCGCGCCACCGCCGGCGCGGTGGCCTCCGCCAGCGAGCGATCGTGGACGCGGCCGTCGCCCACCAGCACCAGATGGCCGGCGGCGCGCGGCGGGATCAGGCCGGCGGCGAGGCGGACCGCGGCGCCCAGATCGGTGACGCCGCCGCCGTCGGCGCGCGCCCGGCGCAGCGGCGCCGGGGTCGCCCACGGCTCGCCGGGCGCGATCGCGACCTCGGCCTCGTGGTCGAAGGCGACCGCGGCGACCCGGGCGCCGCTGCCGCGGGCGAGCGCGCCCGCTCGCTCCCAGGCCTGGGCCAGGGCGAGGTCGGAGACGCTGGCCGAGCGATCGATCAGGAAGACCACGACCGCGTCGCGACGCGTTCGGACGCAGCTCGGCTCGGCGGCCGCGCCGGCCAGCGCGACCACCACCGCCAGGCGGGTGGCGATGGCGGCGGCGCGCCGGCCGTGGGGCCAGCGGCGGCGGGCGTCGACGACCGCCAGCGCCACCGCCGGCGCGATCACGAGCAGCCACAGCGGGTGGGCGAAGCTCACGCCGACCTCCCCACCGCGCGCGCCGGCCGCGAGCGCGCCGCCAGCCCCAGCAGCAGGAGCTGCTCGGCGAGCACCAGCGCGGCCGCCAGGCCCAGGGCCAGGCGCAGGAGCCAGCGGGTGTCGCTCCACCGGCCGGGCCCCGCGAACGCCACGCCCGGCAGCGCGCCGGGCGCCACCTGCGACTCGGCGGCGCCCAGGGCCCGCTCGGCGAGCGGGGCCACCGCGCCGGCGGGCGCGGCCCAGTCGATCAGGTTGGCGATCAGGTTGGGGAACGCCGCGCGCAGCGCGAGGTCGCTCTCGTCGACCGTGAAGCCGAGCACGACCAGCTCGCGATCGTCCCAGCGCGCGGCGGCACCCAGCGCGCCCGAGCCGCTGTCGACGATCGGGCGCCCGCCGACGACGTGACGGGCGCTGGCGACGAACAGGTCGCGCAGGTCGACGAAGCGGAACCACGGCCCGTCGCGATCCCAGCGCACGACCCCGCGGTCGGCGGCCGCCGGCCCCAGGGTCAGGGGCGCGCCGGCCGGCGCCACGCCCAGGCCGACCACCCGCGCCGCCGGCGGCAGCGGGCCGCCCGGCTCGTGCTCGAGCGCCACCAGGTGGACCGGCTCGGGCGGCAGCGCGCCGGGCGCGGCCACGGTCAGGCGCACCCGCGGGTGCAGGCGCAGGGCCTCGGCCAGGAGCGAGCGCGGCCGCGCGGTGACCAGCAGCACCGCCACCGGCGCGTCGTCGGGCAGGGCGACCCGGGCCTCGTCGTCGCGGGCCAGGGCGTCGCCGCCGGGGATCGAGGCCACCAGCACCGCGCCGCGCTCGATCGTGACCCGCACCGTGTCCTCGGCGACGCCGCCGGCGGGGACGGTGAGGCCGACGACGTCGACCACGCCGCCGTCGGTGCGCAGCGTGACCTCGACGGCGCGCTCGGCGGTCGAGGTCGACGCCACCGCGACGTGGACGTCGTAGGTGCCGAGCCCGTCGACCGGGCGCGCCGCCAGCGCCGCCACGCCGAGGTTGTCGGCGGCGCGGCCGATCGCGACGTGGGCCACGGGGCAGCGCGTCGGCGGCGCGGTCAGCCCGGCGCCGTCGGAGATCACGACGACCGTGGTCCGCGCCGGGGACCGGCACAGGCCGTCGGCCAGACGCAGCGCGAGCGCGTCGTCGCCGTTGTCGCCGGCGGCCCCGGCGGCGGCGACCGCGCGCGCCGCCGCCACCACGTCGGCGTGGGTCGAGGTCGGCGGCACCCGCACGCCCGGCTCGGCCCCGGTCACCACCAGCGCCAGCTCGTCGCCGGGGCGCAGGCGCGCCGCCAGCGTCGCCACCGCGGCGGCGGCGGCGTCCAGCCGATCGCCGTCGCCGTGGCGGGTCGCCATGCTGGCCGAGGCGTCGAGCACGACGACGTAGCGGTGGCCGCCGGCGGCGCCCGGACCGACCAGGGCCACCACGGCGAGGGCCAGGGCGACCAGCACCAGCGCCAGCGACGTGCGGTGACGGAGCCGGGCGCGGGCGCGCTGCGCCGCCGGCTGCTCGTCGCGCAGCGCCCGCCACAGGATCGCGCTGGGCACCGGCCGCTGCGCCGTGCTCCGGCGGAACAGGTAGGCCAGCACCAGCGGCGCCGCCAGCGCCAGCAGGCCCAGGGCCCAGGGGTGGGCGAGGCTCATCGTCCGCCTCCGCGCGCCGCCTCGGTGACGCGACGCCGCCGCAGCTCCCCGGCGACCAGGGTCCGGGCCGGGGCGGTGGTGAAGGCCGGCGCGTAGACGACGCCGAGGGCGGCGCAGCGGGCCTCGATCTCGGCCCGCCACGCCGCGAGGTGCTCGGCGTAGGCGCGGGCCGCCGCCTTGCCGCCGCGCACCGGCACCTCCTCGCCGGTCTCGGCGTCGACGACGATCGCGCCGTCGTCGAGGTCGGGGGCCAGCTCCTCGTCGCCGAGGACGGGGAGCAGGATCGAGCGCGTGCCGCAGGCGGCGAGCCGGCGCAGCGTGGCCTCGCGCACGGCCGGCTCGACCAGGAGGTCGGTGAGCAGCAGGATCTGATCGACGTGGCCGCGATCGGCCTCGGCGGCCAGGGCCGAGGCCAGGTCGGCGGCGCCGGCGGGCTCGACCCGCTCCAGCATCTCGACGATCGTCGGCAGCGCGCTCAGGCGCTCGCCGCGCACGACGCCAGCGGCGCGCCGCCCCGAGACCACGACCCGGACCCGGTCGCGCGCCGCCAGGGCCAGGAACGCCAGGCACGCCGCCAGCTCGCCGGCGTGGTCGACCTTGCGCGGCGCGCCGAACGCCATCGACGCGCTGGCGTCGACGACGATGGCAAGCGACAGATCGCGATCCTCGTGGAACAGGCGCACCAGCACCGCCTCGAGGCGGGCGTAGATGTTCCAGTCGACCAGCCGCAGATCGTCGCCCGGCGTGTAGGGCCGGAAGTCGGCGAGCTCGACGCCGCCGCCGCGGGCGCGGGAGCGGCGGTCACCGGGGCGGCCGCCGCCGGCGGGCGCCGTCGCCGCCACGCGCAGGGCGTCGAGCCCGGCGAAGATCGAGCGGTCGATGCGCATCGCGCCTCAGGCGGCCGCCGCCGCGCCCGTGATCGCCGCGGTCACCTGGGCGATGAGGTCGTCGGTGGTGACGCCGTCGAGGGTGGCGTCGAAGCCGAGGATGAGCCGGTGGCGCAGGACCGGGGCCGCCACCGCCTGCAGATCCTCGACGCCGACCCAGGCCCGGCCGGCCACCAGCGCGCTGGCGCGGCCGGCGAGGAGCAGGGCCTGCATCGCGCGCGGGCTGGCGCCGAAGCGGACGTAGCGGCTGACCGGCTCGGGCGCGCCTGGCTGGCCCGGGTGGGTGGCCATGGTCAGGCGGGCGGCGGCGTCGGCGACGTGAGGGGCGACGACGATCTGGCGGACCAGGCGCTGGATGCCGCGCAGGGTCGGCCGATCCATCACCCTCCCCGCCCGCGTCACCTGCACGCCGGTGGTGGCCACGCCGATCGCGCGCAGCACCTCGAGGGTGGGCGTGCCGACGATCGACTTGAGCAGGAAGCGATCGAGCTGGGCCTCGGGCAGGGGGTAGGTGCCCTCCATCTCGAGGTTGTTCTGGGTGGCGATCACGCAGAACGGCTCGTCGAGGACGTGGCGGACCCCGGCGACGGTCACCGAGTGCTCCTGCATGGCCTCGAGCAGCGCCGACTGGGTCTTGGGCGTGGCCCGGTTGATCTCGTCGGCGAGGACCAGGTTGGCGAACAGGGGGCCGGGCCGGAACTCGAGGGTGGAGCGGCCCTCGGCGTCGCGCAGGAGCACCTGGGTGCCGGTGATGTCGGCCGGCATCAGGTCGGGCGTGAACTGGATGCGCGACGCGGTCACGTCGACGACGTCGGCCAGGGTGCGCACGAGCAAGGTCTTGCCCAGGCCGGGCGCGCCCTCGATGAGGACGTTGCCGCCGGCGAACAGGCCGAGCACGACCTCGCGGCACAGGCGGTCCTGGCCGAGCACGACCGTCGCCAGCTCGTCGAGGACCGCGCGTAGCGCGGCGCTGGCGGCGGCGACCGCGGCGTCGTCGGGCGGGTTGTCGGGGCACAGCGGCGTGGGCAGCTCGGTGGTCATGGGGTCCTCGCGGGGGCGACGCCCGGGGCCTGCGCCCGGGCGGTCTCGTCGGCGGCGTGGTGCCGCAGGAGCGTGAAGTAGCGCTGGATGAGCTCGCGGCGGGTGAGCGGGATGTCGCCCTGCCGGATCGCCGCCTCGGCGACGGCCTCGTAGTGATCGCGGACCCGGCCGAAGGCGGTGGGCACGTGGTCGCCGGCCGACAGCTCGGCGATGGCGCGCACCGCGCCCTCGGGGGTGACCGCGGTCGGGACGTCGACCTGCTCGACCGCGAACGCGCCGGGCGAGCCGGCGCCCGACGGCGAGCGGGCGGGCGGCGCCCCGCTCGTGCCCGAGGCGCCGTGCCCGGAGATGACGCCGATCTGATCGGGACGGCCGCCAGCCAGCGGCGTCCCGCCCGGGCTGCGCCCCGGCGCCTGGCCCGTCCCCGGCGCCTGGCCCGCGCCGGGCGCCTGGCCCGCGCCGGGCGCCGGACCCTCGCCCGCCCCCTCGCCGCGGCCCGGGTGCTG